>CBHWBD010000001.1:0-110492 GCA_966111775.1 uncultured Comamonadaceae bacterium
GCTCCATCTGCACCACCCGCATCGTCGCGGGCGTCGGCGTGCCGCAGATCACCGCGGTCGACAACGTCGCCACGGCCCTGCGCGGCACCGGCGTGCCGGTCATCGCCGACGGCGGCGTGCGCTACTCCGGCGACCTGGCCAAGGCCATCGCCGCCGGTGCCGACTGCGTGATGATGGGCGGCGCCTTCGCCGGCACCGAGGAAGCGCCGGGCGAGACCATCCTCTACCAGGGCCGCACCTTCAAGAGCTATCGCGGCATGGGCTCCATGGGCGCCATGGCCAAGGGCAGCGCCGACCGCTACTTCCAGGCCGAGACGGGCAACAACCCCAACACGTCCAAGCTGGTGCCCGAAGGCATCGAAGGCCAGGTGCCCTACAAGGGCTCGGTCGTGCAGGTCATCTTCCAGATGGCTGGCGGCCTGAAGGCCTCCATGCACTACTGCGGCTGCGCGACGATTGCCGACATGCAGAACAAGGCCGAGTTCGTCGAGATCACGACGGCGGGCATGCGCGAGAGCCATGTCCATGACGTGCAGATCACGAAGGAAGCGCCGAACTACCGCAGCGAATAAGCTGCCGACAGCGACAACGGGGCGACGCCAGATCGCCCCGTTTCGCTTTTCAGGAACACGATGAGCGCATCCACGCAACGCACCCCGGCCATGGGCTTCATCATGGCCGCCGTGCTGATCGACATGATCTCCATCGGGCTGATGGTGCCTGTGCTGCCGCATATCGTGGGCACGTTCACGCACAGCAACGATGAGCAGACCTCGGCCTTCCTGATGGTCACCATGGCCTTCGGCGTGGCCAACTTCATCGGCTCTCCCGTGCTGGGCTCGCTGTCGGACCGGTTTGGCCGCCGTCCCGTGCTGCTGATGGGTTTTGCCGGCCTGGCCCTGAGCTTCTTCGTCACCGCCATCGCGACGGCGCTGTGGATGCTGGTCGTCGTGCGCCTGTTCTCGGGCGCCATGCAGGCCAACATCGCCATCGCGAATGCCTATGTGGCCGACATCACGCCGGCCGAAGACCGGGCGCGCCGCTTCGGCCAGCTGGGCGCCATGTTCGGCCTGGGCTTCATCCTCGGCCCCGTCATCGGCGGCTGGCTGGGCCATTACGACGTGCACTGGCCCTTCATCGCGGCCGGCTGCATGGCCGTGCTGAACTGGTGCTACGGCTTCTTCGTGCTGCCCGAGTCCCTGCCGCTGGACCGGCGCACCGGCTTCAACTGGAAGAAGGCCAACCCGGTCTCGGCCCTGCGCGGCCTGGCGGCGCTGAAGGGTGTCGGCTCGCTGGTCGTCGTCATCGCGCTGGCCTCGCTGGCCCAGTTCATGTTGCACATGACCTGGGTGCTGTACACCAAGTTCAAGTTCGGCTGGGGACCGCTGGAGGTCAGCTGGTCGCTGTTCGCGGTCGGCATCGTCTCCGTCATCAGCCAGGGCGTGCTGCTCAAGCCGCTGCTGGCGCGCTTCAGCCCGCAGCGCCTGGCCCTCATCGGCATGGGCTCGGCCTCGCTGGCCTACCTGGGCTTCGGCCTCGCGACCGAGGGCTGGATGATGTATGCCGTCATCGCCTTCAACCTGCTCGGCGGCGTCGCCACGGCGGCGGTGCAGAGCATCATCTCCAATGCCGCCGGCGCCCACCACCAGGGCCAGGCCATGGGCGCCGTGTCCTCGCTGAACAGCCTGATGGCCGTCATCGCGCCAGTCATCGGCCTGACGCTGCTGGGCTGGGTGTCGCACCGCCCCGCCACCGACCCGCTGATGGGCCTGCCCTTCTACACCTGCGCCGCCCTGCAGCTGACGGCCCTGATCGTGGCCTATCGCTTCTTCCACGGCCAGCGCACCGCTTTGCAAACCGCCTGAGATCACCATGCAACACGACAAAGTCCTCATCCTCGACTTCGGCTCCCAGGTCACCCAGCTCATCGCCCGCCGCGTGCGCGAAGCGGCCGTGTATTGCGAGATCCACCCGAACGACGTGTCCGACGACTTCATCAAGTCGTTCGCGCCCAAGGCCATCATCCTGAGCGGCAGCCACGCCTCGACGTATGAGGACCACGAACTGCGCGCACCCCAGGCCGTCTGGGACGCCGGCGTGCCGGTGCTGGGCATCTGCTATGGCATGTTCACGATGACGGTGCAGCTCGGCGGCCAGGTCGAGGCGGCCGACCACCGCGAGTTCGGCTACGCCGAGGTGCGCGCCCACGGCCACACCAAGCTGCTGGAAGGCATCCAGGACTTCGAGACGCCCGAGAAGCACGGCATGCTCAAGGTCTGGATGAGCCATGGCGACAAGGTCACCGCCATGCCGCCGGGCTTCAAGCTGATGGCCTCCACGCCCAGCTGCCCCATCGCCGGCATGGCCAACGAGGAGAAGCGCTACTACGCGGTGCAGTTCCACCCCGAGGTCACCCACACGGTGCAGGGCGATGCGCTGCTGCGCCGCTTCGTGCGCGACATCGCCGGCTGCCAGGGCGACTGGCAGATGGGCAGCTATATCGACGAGGCCGTGGCCAAGATCCGCGAACAGGTCGGTGACGAAGAGGTCATCCTCGGCCTGTCGGGCGGCGTCGACTCCAGCGTGGCCGCGGCCCTCATCCACCGCGCCATCGGCGACCAGCTGACCTGCGTCTTCGTCGACCACGGCCTGCTGCGCCTGAACGAAGGCCGGATGGTCATGGAGATGTTCGCCGGCCGCCTGCATGCCAAGGTCGTGCATGTGGACGCGAGCGAGCAGTTCCTGGGCAAGCTGGCCGGCGTCAGCGACCCGGAGCGCAAGCGCAAGATCATCGGCGCCGAGTTCGTCGAGGTCTTCCAGGCCGAGGCCAAGAAACTCACCAACGCCAAGTGGCTGGCCCAGGGCACCATCTACCCCGACGTCGTCGAGAGCGGTGGCACCAAGACCAAGAAGGCCATCACCATCAAGAGCCACCACAACGTCGGCGGTCTGCCCGAGACGCTGGGGCTCAAGCTGCTGGAGCCGCTGCGCGAGCTGTTCAAGGACGAGGTCCGCGCGCTGGGCGTGGCCCTGGGCCTGCCGGCCGACATGGTCTACCGCCATCCCTTCCCGGGCCCGGGCCTGGGCGTGCGCATCCTCGGCGAGATCAAGAAGGACTACGCCGACCTGCTGCGCCGCGCGGATGCCATCTTCATCGAGGAACTGCGCAACACCACCGACCCGGCCTCGGGCAAGAGCTGGTATGCGCTGACGTCCCAGGCCTTCGCCGTCTTCCTGCCGGTCAAGAGCGTGGGCGTCATGGGCGACGGCCGCACCTACGACTATGTGGTGGCCCTGCGCGCCGTGCAGACCAGCGACTTCATGACGGCCGACTGGGCCGAGCTGCCTTACGCCCTGCTCAAGCGGACGTCGGGCCGCATCATCAACGAGGTGCGCGGCATCAACCGCGTCACCTACGACGTCAGCAGCAAGCCGCCCGCGACCATCGAGTGGGAGTGATGTTTTTTGTAAGTCGTTGATTTTAAATAATTAATCGACGGAGTACGACTTTCCTGCCTACATCATCAATGGCGTTGCTCCTGGCATTTTTTCCGCACACCGTTGGTGAAGCGCCGGTGCCATGGGCGGGGAGTTGCTGATGCTCGTGGTATCGGCTTGATCGGATGTCAGCTGCTGCCGAGCTTTGAAAGGTCGTCCCCGGCCTGCATGGCCCCGCCTGTGGATCCTTGCATCGCCGCGCCCAAGCCCTAGACTGCCTGCACGCCACCCCACCCAGCCGGCAGTCGACCAGGCGCGGTGCCGACACCATGCGTGATCGCCCGTCCGCCGCCGCCACCGCGAAGTTCGAACAGCTTGCTCGTGAGCTCGAGCAACAGATCGCCGCTGGCGTGCTGCGGCCCGGTGATCGTCTGCCTTCGGTGCGCCAGACCTGTGCCAGCCGGGCCTTGAGCCCGAGCACGGTGTTCCAGGCCTACTACCTGCTCGAATCGCGCGGCCTGGTCCGTGCGGAGCCGCGCTCCGGCTACTTCGTCGCCACCCGCGCGGGCGGCGTGCTGCTCGCCGAGCCCATGACCTCGGAGCCGCAGTCGGGATCGCAGCCGGTCCAGGTCAACGACCTGATCTACGCCTGCCTCGGCGCGGCGCGCGCCCGCGACATCGTGCCCTTCGGCTCCGCGTTCCCGAGCCCGACCCTGTATCCGCTGGACCGGCTGCGGCGCGCGCTGGTCTCCAGCACCCGCCGGCTCGAGCCCTGGAGCATGGTCGAGGACCTGCCGCCGGGCAATCTGCGGCTCAAGCGCGAGATCGCCAAGCGCTATCTGCTGCAGGGCATGGCCATCGCCACCGACGAGATCGTGCTGACCCACGGCGCGATGGAGGCGCTCAACCTCTGCCTGAACGCCGTCGCGCGGCCGGGCGATGCGGTGGTGGTCGAGTCGCCGACCTTCTACATGGCGTTGCAGGCGCTGCAGCGCCTGGGCCTGCGCGCCATCGAGGTGCCGACCCATGTGCGCGAGGGCATCGACCTGGGCCGCCTGGCGCAGGTGCTGGAGCTGCACCGCCCGCAGGCCTGCTGGCTGATGACCAGCTTCCAGAACCCGCTGGGCAGCCTGATGCCGGAGGCGAAGAAGCGCGACCTCGTCGAGCTGCTGGCCCGCCACGACGTGCCGCTGATCGAGGACGACGTGTACGCCGAGCTTTACGAAGGCAAGGTTGCGCCGCTGCCGGCCAAGGCCTTCGACCGCCGCGGCCTGGTGCTGCACTGCTCCTCGTTCTCGAAATGCCTGGCGCCGGGCTACCGCGTCGGCTGGGCGGCGCCGGGCCGGCGGGCGCGCGAGGTCGAACGCCTGAAGCTGATGACCAGCCTGTCGGGTTCCATCCCGGTGCAGGCGGCGCTGGCCGAGTACCTGCAGGAGGGCGGCTACGACCGCCATCTGCGCAGCCTGCGCGAGGTGCTGAAGCTGCAGCGGGACAGCCTGTTCGACGCCGTGAGCCGGCACTTCCCCGAGGGCAGCAAGGTCGCGCGGCCGGCCGGCGGCTACTTCGTCTGGGTGGAGCTGCCCGTGGGCGTCGATGCGATGGCGCTGCACCGGGCCGCGCTGGCCGAGCGCATCAGCCTGGCCCCGGGCCCGATGTTCTCGGCGCGGGCCGAGTTCCAGCACCACATCCGCCTGACCTGCGGGCAGCAATGGGACGGCGCGCTGGAGGGCGCGATGCGCAGGCTGGCGCAGCTGGTCGATGACGCCGCGCGCGCAGCAAAGCCCACGCCTGCACTGGTCTGATCCGGTCGTCGGTGGCCGCAACTGCTCACGCCACCGGCGCAGGCCGCCGGGCAGAGTGAAGGCATGTCCAATCCCGCCCTGCCTTGCGTATGCCGTACCGCAATGTCGCGCTGACGCTGGTGCCCGCCAGCCCCCCGGCCCCCAGCCCCGAACTGACACTGCACGAAGTGATGGATCGCCTGGGCCCGTCGGTCTTTGCCGGTCTGCTCGATGCCGGCGGCCGGCTGCGCTACGCCAACCAGGCCGCGCTGCAGGCCATCGGCTGCCCGCTGGAGCAACTGCTCGGCCGCCGCTTCGACGCCACGCCCTGGTGGCAGGGCTGCGAGTTGTCGCAGCGGCGCGTGGAGCAGGCGCTGGCCAGCGCGGCACGCGGCGAAGCCTCGCGTTTCGACGTGCGCATTACGACCCGCAGCGGCGAGACGCTGGTCATGGACTTCTCGCTGCTGCCGCTCTACGGCCCCGACGGGCGCGTGGTCTGGCTGGTCCCTTCGGCACGCGACGTCAGCGAGCGGGACCAGGCGCAGCGCCAATTGCTGCTGACCCGCAACGCCGTCGAGCAGGCCCACGACGCGCTGCTGCAGGTCGGGCCGGACGGCGGCTTCCGCGACGCCAACGCCGCCGCCTGCCGGCTGCTGGGCCTGACGCGCGAGCAACTGCTGCGGCTGCGCGTGAGCGACATCGACACCCAGGTCGACGAGACGCAGTGGCCGCTGCGCTGGCGCGAAATGTGCGAGCGCGGCGCCTTGCGCTTCGAGACCAACCTGCGCCACCTCGAGGGCCATGAGATTCCGGTCGATGTCTCCGTCAGCCTGGTGAACAGCGGCGACGAGATCTTTGCCCATGTCTGCGTCGACGACCTGCGCGAGCGGCGCGCCGCCGAGCGCCGCATCCAGCAGCTGCTGCAGTTCGATGAGCTGACGGGGTTGCCCAACCGCCAGTCGCTCTACGAGCGCCTGGGCGCGACCTTGCAGACCGGTGCCGAAACCGGGGTGCTCTTGCTGGAGATCGACCGTTTCAAGCGCATCAACGACGGCCTCGGCATCCACATCGGCGACGCGGTGCTGCGCGAAGCGGCCCAGCGCATCGCCGCCACCGTGCGCAGCATCGACCTGGTGGCGCGCCGCGGGGGCGACGAGTTCGTGGTCGTGATGCCGGCTCCTTCGGTTCCGGCGCTGCATACGGCGCAGGCGCTGCTGGATGCCATCGCCCGACCGATGGTCATCGAAGGTCACGAGATCCACATCACCTGCAGCATCGGCATTGCCTCGGCACCCGCAGACGGTGAGCACGCCGACACCCTGGTGCGCCGCGCCAACGCCGCGCTGCACCAGGCCCGGCTGCTGGGGCGCAACCAAGCGAGCGTCTATGCGGGCGCGCCGCAGGACGACGACCCCGAACGGCTGGCGCTGGAGACCGCGCTGCGCCAGGCGCTGCGCGAGGAGCAGCTCGAACTGCACTACCAGCCACAGGTCGATCTGGACCATGGCCGCATCGTCGGCGCCGAGGCCCTGCTGCGCTGGCAGCACCCGACGCTGGGCCGCGTTGCGCCGGATCGCTTCATTCCCATCGCCGAAGAGACCGGCCTGATCGTGCCGATCGGCGACTGGGTGCTGCGCAGCGCCATCGAGCAGGCGGCGAGCTGGCAGCGCGCCGGGCTGCCGCCGCTGCGCGTGGCGGTCAATCTGTCGGCGCGCCAGCTGCTGCAGCCCGACCTGGCGCGGCGCATCGAAGCCCTGCTCGCTGCCAGCGGCCTCGACCCACGGCGCTTCGGCGTCGAGGTCACCGAGAGCATGTTGATCGCCAACTTCGACCAGGCGGTGCAGCACCTGCAAGCGCTGCGCGCACTCGGCGTCGAGGTCTCGCTTGACGACTTCGGCACCGGCTATTCCAGCCTGAGCTATCTGCGCCGGCTGCCGGTGGACGTGGTCAAGATCGACCGCTCGCTGGTGCCCGATGTCAGCGCGCCGGCCGAAACGGTGTCCATCACCCGCGCCATCATCACCATGGCCCACCAGCTGCAGATGAAGGTGCTGGCCGAAGGCGTCGAAAGCGAGGGCCAGGCGTCGCTGCTGGCCGCCAACCAGTGCGATCAGATGCAGGGCTACTGGTTCAGCGCCGCGCTGCCGGCCGCCGCCATCGAGACCATGCTGCGCGAGGGCCGCCAGATCGATGCGGCGCTGCTCGGCCGGCGTTCGCGGCAGCGCACCCTGCTGCTGGTCGACGACGAGGAGAACATCCTCGCTGCGCTGCGCCGGCTGCTGCGCGCCGAGGGCTGGCTGCTGCTCAGCGCCAGCAGTGCCGAACAGGCGCTGGAGCTGCTGGCCAAGCACGAGGTCGACGTCATCCTGTCCGACCAGCGCATGCCGGGCATGACCGGCGTCGAGCTGCTGCGCCGCACCCGCCAGCTCTACCCGGAGACCATCCGCCTGGTGCTGTCGGGCTACACCGAACTGCAGTCGATTACCGACGCGATCAACGAGGGCGCGATCTACAAATTCCTCGCCAAGCCCTGGGACGACGAGCAGCTGCGCGCCCATCTGCGCGAAGCCTTCGCGATGAAGGAGATGGCCGACCAGAACCGCCGCCTCGACCAGGAAGTGCAGGCCGCCAACCGCGAACTGGCCGAGCTGAACCGGCGCCTGCAGACCCTGCTCAGTGCCCAGCGCGAACAGAACCTGCGCGAGGTCGGCAACCGCGAGACGGCGCAGGAGTTGCTGGATGCGGTGCCGGTGCCGGTGCTCGGCGTTGACGACGAGGGCCTGCTGGTGTTCGCCAATGCGCCGGCCCGCGCGCTCTGCGGCGTGGCTGCCGAGCGCCTGGGCGAACCGGCCGACGAGCAGCTGGCGCCCGGCCTGCGCCAGGCGCTGGCCGGCGAATCCCTGTTGATGACCCTGGCCGGGCGCCGCTGGTGGGCCATGAGCCGGCCCTTGAACGGCAATGCGCACGGCCGCCTGCTGGTGTTGCTGCCCCAAACCGAGGTATTGAAATGAGCCATCCCCAGACCCCCGAGAAGACCAGGACTGAGCTGCCGGCCACGCTGGCCCAGCTGTTCCGCCACAGCCTGCGCGACGGCCGGGTGCATCCGCTGCTGCATCTGCTGCGGCGCTACCGCGAGGAGCAGCCGCAATGAGCACGCCCAAGCAAGCCATAGCCCGCGACGAACTGCTCGCCGCGCTGCGCGACCTGCCGCCGCTGCCCTCGCTGGTGCTGGAGCTGGTCGAGTCGCTCGGCCACGAGGAGCTCAGCGCCGCACAGCTGGCGACCAAGATCTCGCAGGACCAGGCGCTGGCCGCCAAGACCCTGCGCCTGGCCAACTCCTCCTTTTACGGCCGCGGCCGGCGGGTCGGCTCGGTGGCCGATGCCATCGGCGTGCTCGGCCTGCGCACGGTGCGCGGCGTCGTCACCGCAGCCGGCCTGGCCGGCAGCTTCGGCCGCCCCGCGGGCTTCGACCACGACAGCTTCTGGCGCCACTCGCTGGCCAGTGCGCTGGCTGCGCAGGCGCTGGCCAGCGAACTCGGTCGCGACGACGCTGACCTGGCCTTCACGGTCGGCCTGCTGCACGACATCGGCCGGCTGGCCTTGGCCAGCGCCTTCGCGACGGCCCATGCCGAGGTCGAGCGCCGGCGCCGCGAGCTGGATGGGCCGGCCTGCGAGGCCGAGCGCGCCGTGCTCGGCCTCGACCACGCCGAGGTCGGCGGGCTCATCGCCCAGCACTGGAATTTTTCGCCGGCCATCGTCGACGCCATCCGCGAGCACCACGCACCGCCGGCCGGCGCGGGGCTGACGCTGACCGGCATCGCCCACGTCGCCGACGCCATCGCCCATGCGCTGGGCCTGGCCGGCGACGCCGACGAGGCGGTGCCCAACCTGCTGCAGCCGGTCTGGGCCGCCTGTGGCCTGGACGACGCCGCCTGCCTGCGGGTGTTCGCGCACACCGAGGCCCAGTTCGAAACCATCTGCGAGGCCCTGCTTCACTGAAGGAACCCCATGACCGACTCCGAACTTCTCTCCTTGCAGCGCGCCAACCAGGAATTGCGCGCGCTCAACGAAAGCCTGCGCAACGCGCAGGACCAGCTGCTGCAGTCCGAACGGCTGGCCTCCATCGGCCAGCTGGCCGCCGGCGTGGCGCACGAGATCAACAACCCGATCGGCTATGTGTTCTCCAACTTCGGCACCCTGCAGGCCTATCTCGAGCGCCTGTTCGAGATGCTCGAAGCCTACGAGCAGGCCGAAGCGGCGCTGGCCGACGACGCCGTTGCGGCCCGGCTCGCGGCCTTGCGCGAGCGGGTCGAGCTTGGCTACCTGAAACAGGACATCCCGATGCTGATGGGCGAGTCGCGGGAAGGCCTGTCCCGGGTGCGCAAGATCGTCCAGGACCTGAAGGACTTCTCGCGGGTCGACACCCACCAGGAGTGGGTCTGGGCCTCGCTGCACCAGGGCATCGACTCGACGCTGAACATCGTCGCCAACGAGATCAAGTACCGGGCCGAGGTGCGTCGCGAGTACGGCGAGCTGCCCGACATCGAATGCCTGCCCTCGGAGCTGAACCAGGTGTTCCTGAACCTGCTCGTCAACGCCGCCCATGCGATCGGCCCGCAGCGCGGCCTGATCGTGGTGCGCAGCGGCGACGCCGGCGACAAGGTCTGGGTCGAGGTCGAGGACGATGGCTGCGGCATCGCGCCCGAGCACCTGGCGCGGGTCTTCGACCCCTTCTTCACCACCAAGCCGGTCGGCCGCGGCACCGGCCTGGGCCTGTCGCTGGCCTACGGCATCGTGCAGAAGCACCAGGGCCGCATCGAGGTGCGCAGCGAACCGGGCCGGGGCTCGTGCTTTCGCGTGACGCTGCCGGTACGGCGCCCGGGCAGCTCGGGGGCCGAGGCATGAGCGCGGGCACGAGACCCTGGACCCTGCTCGCCGTCGACGACGAGCCCAACATCCTGGCCGCGCTGCGGCGGCTGTTCCGCAGCACCGGCTGGCGCGTGCTGAGCGCCGGCAACGCCGAGGAGGCGCTGGCCGTGCTGGCCCAGGAGCCGGTCGACGCCGTGCTGTCGGACATGCGCATGCCGGGCATGGACGGCGTGCAGCTGCTCGAACGGGTCAGCCAGGGCTGGCCGCACACCGCGCGCCTGCTGCTGACCGGCCAGGCCGATCTGGGCTCGACCATCGCCGCCATCAACCTTGGCCGCGTGCACCGCTACATCGCCAAGCCCTGGAACGATGAAGAGCTGCTGCTGACGCTGCGCCAGGTGGCACAGACCCAGCAGCTCGAAGCCGACAAGCTGGCGCTGGAGCGGCTCACGCAACAGCAGAACCACGAGTTGAAGACGCTGAACTCGAGCCTGGAGATCCGCGTCGCCGCGCGCACCGAGGAACTGGCCGCCGCCAACGACAGGCTCAAGCGCAACTACCTGACCTCGATCAAGGCCTTCACCGCGTTGATCGAGCTGCGCGACCGGGCCCAGGTCGGCCACGCGCGCCAGGTCGCCGACCTGGTGCGGCGCATCGCGCAGGTGATGACGCTGGATGCCAACACCGCGCACGATCTGCCCATCGCCGCGCTGCTGCACGACATCGGCCACATCGGCCTCAGCGACGCGGTGCTGGCGCGGCCGCTGAACAAGCTCGACCGCGACGAGCTGCGCCGCTACCGCCTGCACCCGGTGCTGGGCGAGCAGGCCTTGCTGGCCAGCGACGACATGCAGGGTGTGGCGCCGCTGATCCGCGCCCACCACGAGCGCTGGGACGGGCAGGGCTTCCCCGACGGCCTGCGCGGCACGGCCATCCCGCTCGGGGCCCGCATCCTGGCGGTGGCCGATGCCTACGAGGACCTGCGCAGCGGCCATCTCGACGGCCAGGCCCTGAGCCCCTTCGAGGCCCGCCAGGCGGTGATCGCCGGGCGCGGCAGCCAGTTCGACCCGGCCGTCGTCGACGCCTTCGTCGGCCTGTTCTCGGCCGCGCCGGCCCGGCCCAAGCCGGCCATGCTGCGCCTGCCCAGCGCCGAGCTGCGTGCCGGGCAGGTCCTGGCCAAGGACTTCATGTCGCCCGAGGGCGTGCTGCTGCTGTCGGCCGGCCAGCACCTCGGCGACGACCTGATCGAGCGCATCCGGGGCTTCGAGCGCAAGCATGGCCTGAGCCTGCTGCTGTCCATCCAGCCGCCGCAGGAGGGCGGGCGATGAAACGCCTGCTCATCGTCGACGACGAGCTGCCGGTGCTGCAGGCCCTGCGCCGTCTGCTGCAGCGGCAGTTCACAGCGCAGCAGCTCAGCGTGGCGCTGTGCAGCGACCCGCTGCAGGCCTTGCAGCGCCTGCAGCACGAGCGTTTCGACGTGCTGATCAGCGACTTCCGCATGCCGGGGCTGGACGGCGTCAGCCTGCTCGCCCGCGCCCGCGAGCTGGACCCGCGCGCGGTGCGCCTGATGCTCAGCGCCACGGCCGACTTCGGCACCCTGCTGGCGGCGGTGAACCGGGCCGGCGTGTTCCGCTTCATCCCCAAGCCCTGGAGCGACGCCCAGCTGCTCGCCGACCTGCGGGCCGCGCTGGCCTTCGACCCCTGTGCCATGCCCAGCGCCTACGAACTGGAGCGGCGCCGGCTGGAAGCGCTGGAGCCGGGCATCACGCAGGTCGACTGGGGCCCGAACGGCGAGGTGCTGATGCCGGATTCGCTGCCGACACGCCCGAGCGGGTTGTAAGGCCGCGGCAGAGCAGCCCTTGCTGTTGCCGCCAACTTCGCGTCGGGGGTGGCGCCCTCTGCAGCGGGATCGCCTGGGTCGTGGGGTCTACGGGTCGTACCCTCGGACTTGCGGGCGATCGCTTTGCGCTATTCAGCGGTGAGCTATGGGCTGATGTCCCGGGACGATGATCGCTGCGGCGCTGCCCTCGGTGATCGCCATGGCATTGATGATGGCATCGTGATCTATCGCGCTGAAAATGTCTTTATTCATCAACGCTTTACTGCGCTTGTTGATCATCGAGTGGGAATGATTCAAAGTCGTGTCGGGTCGTCCAAAACGATCCGGCGAACTTGAATAAACCCAATTGCGACAGGGACTTAGTTGTGCCAGGGCGTCCTAGGCGTCCCCCGAAAGCTCAACGAGCTGGACGGTATCGAAGACGGCATCAAGCAGCTGGTCCCCGACGACCCGAGTTGATACCGTCAGCCACTTTGACGGTATCGGATGACGGTATCAAACGGGGGGCAAAGATGCTCACGGACATGCAGTTGAGGGCGCTCAAGCCCACGGGAAAGGTCTTCAAGGTCGCAGACGAGGCCCAATTGGATGGCGGCGCGAGCAAAGTCGAGGCTGTGCAGCAACTCGCCGGTACGGCGCCTAAGCAGGATGGAGAGGAGCGCGTGCAGCACGTGGCGGAAGAAGCGATGCCGCAGTGCAGCCACCGGCTACTGATCGATATTGCTAAGGAGCCACGACCGACGACCGCATGTCGCCAAGGATGCGGCCGGCGCGCAGCGTCGCGACATGAATCGCGTCCGGAACCAGCAGCGATCTGCGGCGATGACTCCCTCGGCTCGGTGCTGGCCACCGCGTCGATCAGACGCTTCAAGGCGAGCGGCGCGAGTGCCGGCGGATCGCCGCCCGCGATCACCAGGAGCGTCGCGCCGGCGATCAGGAAACGCAGACGTCGATCCGCGAGCGCGGACACTAGCCGCAGCGCGGACTGGACGCCCTTGTCGCGCAATATGGCTGGCGCCTGCGCTTGGAGGCGGCGCCTTCGGTTATCGCGTCCGACGCGGCCCAGCCGGGCCTCGATCGCGATGCACGAAGGGATCTCGGACACGTACGCATCGCCTTGCGCGGGTCGTCGCGCCAGCAGGGACTCGACGCGCTCGCGGTCAAGCAGCCCCTGTCGCGCCAGCTGACAGTCCATCAGGAAGCTTCTCGGGAGCGGGAGTTGCCGCTGCTACATTGAGGCGCCTGCCGCATGTCTTGCGGTATAGGACCTTCTCGCCAGATCCGTGACCGCTCCTACCTCCAAGACTTCGGTACCACCTCCTTCAAAGCCTCGTCGCCGCGGTGACGCGGCTACGCTTGCCGATGTCGCCCGCGAAGCGGGCGTGTCCGTGATGGCCGCCTCGGTGGTGTTGAACGGAGCGAGATCGGCGACGAGAACTTCGGCAGAGACGCGGGCGCGCGTCGTCGCAGCGGCTGAGCGGCTGCACTATCGCGCCAACGCCACCGCACGCGCCCTCGCGAACGGACGAGCGAACGCCGTGGGCATTGTCGCCAGCCACTGGAAGGAGGACGCCAACCTCTATTTCATGGAGGTTTTTGGCGGCATCATCGAAATCGCGACGTCCAGCCAGCAAACCGCGGCCGTGTTCATGCTGCGGGGCTGGGACGAGGCGCAGCGGCGCATCCCGGAGCTCAGCGATGGCCGAGTCGACGGTCTCATCCTCGTGGCGCCATACCTCGGTGCCGACGCTTCTGCTTGGATGCCCAAGCAGATTCCCTGCGTCAGCCTGCATTCCGAAAGCGCCATCCCAGGCGTCGTGAATCTGGAGCCCGAGGAGGAAGCCGGCTCCTTCGACGCCGTGAGGCATATGCTGGCGATCGGCCATCGCAGGATCCTGCATGTCGGTGGGCCGGCGGGGTTGCTCGGGGCCGAGCGACGACTGGCGGGTTACCGTCGTGCCCATGCGGCGGCGGGCGTGGAGCCGCCTGACGACCATGTCGTGCATTCGTCCTTGAACGCGGACGGCGGCCGCGACGCGATGCTCGACTGGTTGAGTTGGCACCCCCTGGGCCCGATGCCTGATGCCGTGTTCTGCGGCAACGATGCCATCGCACTGGGTTGCATTCAGGCGCTGTCCATGCGGGGGCTGCGTGTGCCCGAAGACGTCTCCGTTGTGGGTTTTGACGACATCCTGTTCGCACGGGCCGCGCGCCTGACCACCGTTCGACAGCCGCTGCATGCGCTGGGCAAGCGGGCGATGGAAGTGCTGATGCAGCGGATCGAGGCCAAACGCGAGGGCGTTAAGTGGCAGGGGCCGAGCAACATCGTCCTGCCCACGGAATTCGTTCAGCGCGCGACGCTGAAACCGTTGCGCTGACACCTCATGCACGCCACCGGCGGGCCGGCGGCGGAGTGCATCGCCCGCGCCGCCCAGCGCTGCTAGGACTTCCACGGAGTTAATTTCTTTGACGCCCGAACTATTTTTCCGTCAGAATGAACTAGCGTTAATTCATGAGACCAGCCTGCCCCGTCGGGGCGCGACTCTGTCCTGAGCCAACGTCTGCACAACGCTTGTGTCCGGAGGAGACAGCCGGCCGAGCACCTTCCGTGAAAGGTAGAACCATGAGATCGAAGTTCGGATTGCTGACGCTGTCGGTTGGCACGCCGTCGGGCGAAATTGAGTGCCGACTGCGACGACAGCGGCCTTCCTGAGCTGCGCACCTTGATCCTGGTGGCGGCCCTGCGCGTGCGCACGGGCCACCCTGCGCCTCCGCCACGCGTCGCTCACGGCGGCTTCAACGCCGGTCGCTGCGCAACAACACCCGTGTTGCTGCGTGCCTCTGGCGAGCCTCGTTCGCTTCCTGGCGTCCTTCTCCTTGTGCCCTGACGGCACGGCCAACAGCACAGAGAGCTGCCATGACTCACTCAACACCGTTCCTGGCCGACTTCATCCGAGGCATCTCTGCCACGGCACCACCAGCACACGACGAAGAGCGCATCGAATGGCACAGCGCTCTGCAGCGGGGGGGCATGCTCCCAATCCAACCTCATTTCTACCGCCGCCCTGCAGATCTGAACGCGTTCTCGGACGTGGAGGGCGAACGTTCTCCGCAGGCCGCCTAGCTAGCGCTGGCGCCTGCCAGTTCGGTCGCGCCAAACAGGGTCTTCAGCGCCTCGGTATGGAGGTTCGAGCGATGACGCCCGCGCCGGTGTTTTGACGCGACGCAATCGAGACGGCAGACATGCCGAAACCGACATGGGTTGCGCTGAAAACACCATTGGATCGCACCGATGGAAAGTCGTACACCGCCGTCCTGCCAAAACACCCAGACACGACAAGCTCCCATGCCATTGAATCGCAGGAACCTGATCGGCGCCGGTCTCACCGGTATCGCCACCTCGACGCTGCCCGTCCAGGCCGCTTCCACCGCTGCAGTGCCCGCCAAGGGCCTGCTCGCCGCAACGCCGCCGATGGGCTGGAACAGCTGGAACAGCTTCGCCACCACCATCAACGAGGCCCAGGCCCGCGAGACGGCCCACATCATGGCGGACAAGCTGCTGCCGTCCGGCTACAACGTCTTCACCATCGACATCCAATGGTACGAGCCCGGGGCGTCGAGCTACACCTATGCCGCCAACCCCGAGCCAGCGATGGACGGCCATGGCCGGCTGATTCCGGCCGAGAACCGCTTCCCTTCCAGCGCCGGTGGCAAGGGCTTCGCTGCACTGGCAGCCGACGTGCATGCCATGGGCCTGAAGTTCGGCATTCACCTGATGCGCGGCATCCCGCGCCTGGCCGTGAAGCGCAACCTGCCCATCCTGGGCACGCCCCATCGCGCGGCCGACATCGCCGACACCAGCAGCCTCTGCACCTGGAACCCCGACATGTACGGCGTGGACATGCGCAAGCCCGGCGCCCAGGCCTACTACGACAGCGTCTTCGCCCTCTATGCCTCGTGGGGCGTGGACTTCGTCAAGATGGACGACATGAGCCGCCCCTACGACGCTCATGCGCCGGAGATCGAGGCGGCCCACCACGCCATCGCCCGCACGGGCAGGCCGATGGTCCTCAGCCTGTCGCCCGGCGAGACGCCGGTCAGCCGTGCCGAGCATGTGCGCCGCCATGCGCAGATGTGGCGTATCTCCGACGACTTCTGGGACGAGTGGCCCATGCTGGAGGCGCAGTTCACCCGCCTGGAGAACTGGAATCCGTGGCGGCAGCCGGGCGCCTGGCCCGATCCCGACATGCTGCCGCTGGGCCGCCTGGCCCTCGGCGAGCGCGACACCCGCTTCAGCCCCGACGAACAACGCACGCTGATGACGTTGTGGGCCATCACCCGCTCGCCCCTCATCATGGGCGGCGACCTGCGCCACCTGGACGAGTCGACGCTGGCCCTGCTGACCAACCCCGAGGTGCTGGCCGTCGACCAGGCGAGCAGCGACAACCGGCCGCATTTCGTCGAGGACTTCGTGCGCATCTGGTCGGCGCGCCCTGCCGACGGCAAGGGCCGCTACGTCGCGTTGTTCAACCCTACGGACAAGCCACGCGAAGTGGGTATCGCACTGCGGGACCTGGGGCTGGACGGCTCGCTGCCGGTGCGCGATCTGTGGAGCCGCCGGCCCTTGGCTGCGGTGGCCGGGCGCTTCGCCCAACCGCTGCCGTCGCATGGCGCCGGCCTCTACCGGCTCGGCTGACGGCTCAGCCGGTCTCTCGCCCCACGACGGCGATGAAATCCCGGTGCGCCCGAGCCATGGCCTGCGGAATCTCGGTGGCCAGCAGATCGACGAAGGCCTTCACCGCCGGCACCATGCCACGACGCGTCGGATAGACCGCATGCAACTGGTGCGCCGGCGGCCGATGACCGGGCAGCAGGTCGATCAGCCGGCCTTGGCGGAGATCGTCCTCGCAGACGTGAAAGGGCAGCTGTGCCACGCCCACGCCGGCGACGGCCATGCGCAACATCAGGTAGACGTCGTCGGTCGCCAGGCAGGGCTGGTAGTCGATCTCCAGTGGCGTGCCCGCCGGTGAAGCCAGGCTCCAGCGCGGCCTCTCGCCGCGCACGCCGGCCGGGCCGATACCTCGCACGCCGTTCAGATCTTCGGGTTGCTCAAAGGGGCCTTGCGCGGCGATGAAGCTCGGCGTGGCGACCAGGATCTGGTCGCTGCGGCCGAGTTGCCGGATGACGAGGTCGGAGTCCTCGAGCGCCGAGCGGATGCGGATGGCGACGTCGTAGCCTTCGCCGATGAGGTCTACGCGCCGGTTGGTCAGGTCCAGGTCCAGGCGCACCTCGGGATGGGCCAGCAGGAAGGCTGGCAGCACGGGTGCGACGAAGAGATGGGCCACGCCGACGGGACAGCTGACGCGCAGACGGCCCGAGGGCTTGGCGTGTGCGCGTGCGGCGACCTCGTAGGCCGCCTTGGCCGAGGCCGACATGGACTCGCAATGCGCCAGGAAGGCGGCGCCGACCTCGGTCACGCTGACGGATCGCGTGGAGCGCTGCAGCAGGCGCACCGCCAGGCGCTCCTCCAGCTCGGCTACGTGCCGGCTCAGCCGCGACTTCGGAATGCCGAGGGCGCGCGCCGCACCGGAGAAGCCGCCGTGCGCGACAACGGCGGCAAACAGCGCCAGATCATTCAGGTCTTCCATGCGGGTCTCGTGTGGGGGCGGCCGGATTGTCCTGAATGCAGAACGCTCCGTCCTGCGCGCGGCGACTAGTGCGGGCGCCGGACTATTCCTATCGTGCAGGCCATCGCCACTCCTCCTTGACTTCATGAACATCCTGCACCTCGACGCCAGCCTCGCGGACGCCGCGTCCGCTTCACGCCGCATCAGCCAGCTCATCGTGGCGGGCCTTGTCCAGGCCTACCCCACCGCGCAGCTGCGCTACCGCGACCTCGTCGCGGAAGGGCTGCCCCATCTGACGGGCGCCATCGCCGCCGGGTTCCGCGGCCCTAGCCTGGCTGGCAACGCCGATGCGGGCACGGCCGCCGAACACGCCCGCTCCGAGGCCCTCGTGAGCGAGTTTCTGGACAGCGACGTCATCGTCATCGGCGCCCCCATGTACAACTTCTCGGTACCGAGCCAGCTGAAGGCCTGGATGGATCGCATCGCCCAGCCGGGGCGGACCTTCCGCTACACGAGCGATGGCCCCGTCGGCCTCGCCGGCGGCCGGCGGGTCATCGTCGCCTCCACGCGAGGCGGGGTGTACTCCATCGGTGCTGCGGCCGGCATGGACTTCCAGGAGTCCTACCTGAAAGCCTTCTTCGGCTTCCTCGGCATCAACGACGTGCAGGTCGTGCGCGCCGAGCGGCTCACCAAGGGGGCCGAGTTGCGTGATCAGTCGCTCGCCGACGCCAGCGCGGCCGTGCCGGCGGTGGTGGCAGCCGCACTCGCAAGTTGAGAAAGGGGGCCTCCATGCTTTTCATCGTGACCCTGACCTGCCGCGCCGCAATGGCCGAGATCGAGGCGCAGCTGCCCGCCCATCGCGCCTGGCTGGCGCAGCACATCGCCGAGGGGCGTTTCGTCACTGCTGGGCCGCTCGAGCCGCGCACTGGTGGCCTCATCGTCGCCCACGCCGCGGACCGCACCGAGCTCGACGCCCTGCTGGCGAGCGACCCCTTCGTCAACCTCGGCCTCGTCGATGTCGCAGTGCTCGCCGCGGTGCCGGCGCTGCGCCACGCAGATTTCCCGGCCTGCTGGGCGCCAGCGGCCCGGGCCCTCGCGCCAACATCCTGATTGAAAGGAACCCCATGCTCCGCCTTCGTCTCTGGCTGGTCTGCGGCCTCCTGGCCGCGTTGACCGCCGCTGTCCATGCAGCACCGGCCCGCGCCGACATCGTGCTGGTCCACGGCGCCTTCGCCGATGGATCGAGCTGGGCGCGAGTCATTCCGCTGCTGCAAAGGAAGGGCTACCGCGTCACGGTCGTCCAGCTGCCGCTGACCTCGCTCGCCGACGACGTGGCCGCCACCCGGCGCGTCATCGACCGACAGCCCGGCCCGGTCGTGCTCGTCGGCCACTCCTGGGGCGGCGTCGTCGTGTCCGAGGCGGGCAATGCGCCTGGCGTCAAAGCCCTGGTCTATCTGTCGGCGCTGGTGCCGGACAGCGGCGAATCGGCCCAGGCCCTGCTGCAGCGCCTGAACGCGCCGATGCAGGGCATGGCGCCCGATGCGGCCGGGCTGATCTGGCTGGACGACGCCAAGGCCTTCCACGACGTGATGGCCGGCGACCTGCCGCTGCCCACGGCGGCCGCGCTCGCCGCGGTCCAGAAGCCGCTGGCCGCTCGTTCCTTCGCCGACGCGGTGTCTCAGGCCGCCTGGCACGACAAGCCGAGCTGGTATCTGGCGACGACGGCCGACCAGGCCTTGCCGACCGCTACTCAGCGCCTGATCGCCGAGCAGCTCAAGGGCCGCTCTGAGGAGCTCGCCTCCAGCCATCTGGCCATGGCCAGCCACCCGGCCGCCGTGGCCGGTTTGATCGACCGCGCGGCCCGGGCGGCGGTGCGCTAGAGGCAGTGGCCTGAGCGCAGGCATTGAGCGGAGCCGGCCCGCTACATCGGCTTGAAGCGCGGCTGGAAGCTCTGGCTGACCTGCAGCCGTGTCAGGCCGTCCTTCAGCAGCACGTCCATGCCGCCAAGTTGGCGCTCGACGCGGGCCACCTGTGCGAGATTGACGACGACGGCACGGTGGATCTGCCAGAACTGCCCGGGGTCGAGCTGGGCCAGCAGTTCGCGCAGGGACAGGCGCAGCAGGAATTCGCCCTCGGCCGTGATCGCACAGGTGTATTTGTTGTCGCTGCGGAAATGGCTCACGTCCGCCACCATCACCAGGTGCAGCCGGTCGCCCTGCGAGGCTTGCAGCCAGCGCAGCGGCGCTGGGTGCGCGGCTGGAGGCAACACGGGCGGAGCCCATTGCTGCAGCCAGCGCGCCAGCTCCGCCGGCGGCCATTGCAGCCGCTGCTGCAGGCGCACCAGCGTCTCCCGCAGTCGCTCGGTGGACAAGGGCTTGAGCAGGTAGTCCACCGCGCCCTGGTCAAAGGCGGCCAGGGCATGGGCGTCGTAGGCGGTGACGAAGACGACGTGGCACAGGCCCTTGATGCGCCGCGCCAGCTGCAGGCCGTCCAGGCCAGGCAGGCGGATGTCGACGAAGACGATGTCGGGCCGCAGCTCCAGCACCAGAGCCAGGCCGCGCTCGCCGTCTTCGGCTTCGGCCAGCAGCTGCAGCTCGGGCCAGAGCTCGGCCAGGCCCTCGCGCAGGCGCTGGCGCGGCAGGGCTTCGTCCTCGATGAGGAGGGCGGTGGGATGCTTCATGAGGGGGCGGGCAGTTCGATGCGGGCGCTGACGCCGCCGGTGTCGCGCTGTTGCAGGATCAGGCGGGCCTGGCCGGCGTAGAGGCTGGCCAGGCGGTCACGCACATTGGCCAGGCCGACGCCCTGGCCCTGGGTGGCGCCACCGGGCTGCAGGCCCGCGCCGCTGTCGCTCACCTCCAGCACCAGCCGGCCGGCCTCGCGGCGCGCCTGCACGTCGACACGCCCCCCCTGGGGCTGGGGCTCGATGCCGTGGCGCACGGCGTTCTCCACCAGGGTCAGCAACATCATGGGCGGCACGGGGTCGGCTTCGCAGCCGGGCTGGGCCTGCACCTGCACTCGCAGCCGCGCGCCGAGGCGGGTGGCCATCACCGTCAGATAGGCGCGGGCCAGGGCCAGCTCGCGCTCCACCGTCGACAGCGGTTCGCGCATGGACGGCAGGGCCAAGCGCAGATAGTCGTGCAACTCGCCGAGGAAGCGCTCGGCCGTGGCCGGCTGGCTGCGGATGAGCTGCTGCAGGCTGGCCAGGGCGTTGAACAGGAAATGCGGCTCGACCTGGGCCTGCAGGGCTTTCAGCTCGGCCACGCTGACCTGGCGCGACAGCTCGGCCATGGCTGCCGTCTGCTCGGCCTGGGCCAGGCGCAGGGCCACGGCCTGCTCCTCGCGCCAGCGCCACCAGCGCAGCGGCAGGTGCATCAGCAGGGAGAAGGCGAAGGCGGGCAGCCAGGGGCGCCACAGCGAGGTGGGGTCCAGCCACTGCGGCAGGCCGATGCCCGGCATCAGCAAGAGCCCGGCTGCCGCGCCCAGCGCCGCAGCCACCGGTACGGCCAGAGGCCACCAGCGCCAGCCCAGGGTCAGCCAGGCGACGCTATAGGCCAGCCAGAGCTGCCCGGCCAGGGCCAGTGGGCGGGCATGCGGCCAGACCCAGTGCAGCCCCGCCCAGCCACCCCAGAACAACAGGGCGGGCACGACGGCTCGACGCATGGGCGTGCGCAGAATGGCCATTCAGTCCAGCGCGGGGTTGCTCAACGGCACGGGCGGGATGGGCAGCTTGGCCATGGCGGCCTGGACGTCCGCCCAGTAGCGGCGCGCCGACCGCAAGTCGGCCTGCAGGGTTTCCCGGGTCGGCGCTACCTCGGGGCCGACGACCTGGAACTGCAGGTTGCGCGCCCAGACCTGGCCCTGGCCGACCAGGGCCAGCCCGAAGTTGATTTCGGCGGCGTCGGCGGGCACGTCGACGACGACGCTGGCCTCGTGCCAGCCGCCATCGGCCGACACGGCGGCGCCGGCGGGCATGTGATCCTCGATGCCCGGCCGGGCCATCTGCACGTTGCTCAACATGACGCCGTTGCCCGGGCCGATGAAGAGACCGCCCCAGCCGCGCACAGCTTCCGCGCGCAACTGGGCGCTGAAGCGCAGGCGCTTGCCGCCATAGCCATGCAGGGTCTGCTGGGCCGCGCCAAGGCTGATGGGCCCGGGCAGCTGGGCCACCAGGGAGCGCACCGTCAGGCTGGGCAGGCC
Organism: uncultured Comamonadaceae bacterium; assembly: GCA_966111775.1. Lineage (GTDB taxonomy): Bacteria > Pseudomonadota > Gammaproteobacteria > Burkholderiales > Burkholderiaceae_C > Pelomonas. Next base: position 21,753 of record CBHWBD010000001.1, read on the forward strand.
GCTGGCATCGCTGGCGGCATCGATGCCGATTTCAAAGCCTTCCAGGGCGGCCCGTGGCATCAGGGTGTGGTCTGCCGGCGAGGTCATCTGGTGGCCGAACCAGCCGTTGGGCATGCGCAGAGGGGTGGCGGCGCCAACACTCAGCACGGCGGCAGCGAGGGGCGCGAGGAGGAGGATGCGGTAGTTCATGGTGCGGATTCCTTGGGGCGAGGGTCAGGCATTCACTGCAGCGACAGGTTCTGGGGCGGCCTGGGAGGCTCTTTGCGCAGGCGCGCCTGGTTTTCCGCCACCATCGCCTTGAAGGCGGCCGCCGCCTCGACGCCGAAGCCTTGCTCGGTGACCGGCACCTCCTTGCCGACGATCTCCAGCTTGAAGCCCCGCGCCCAGACCTGGCCGCTGCCTACCAGCGCGAGCCCGATGTTGGCCACGCCGTTGTCGGCCGGGATGTCGGCCACGACGCTCACGTCACACCACTCGGGGCAGCCCTGGGCGCCGAGGGCCCTTGTCCCCTCGTCGGACACGGGGCGCAGGTAAAGCGGGCCCCAGCCCCAGCCGACAACGACGCCGGCCCAGCGGTCCACGCCAGTCATCTTCACCTGGGCTGAAAAGCGCACCCGCTTGCCGCCATAGCCCATCACCGACTGGTCGATGCTGCCGACGTCCTGAGCCTTGCGCTCGCCCAGGGCCTTGACGGTGAGGGCGCGCTGGCCGCCGGACTCGGTGTCTGGCGCGACGCCGGCCTCGTGCGTCTTGCCGCCGGGCCAGCTGAAGCTGGCGCCGGCGGTCCAGCCAGTCGGCTGGCGCAGCGTGTCGGCGCCACTGGCGCTCAGCGCCAGCGCCGCGAGCGGCACGGCGAGGAGGGATCGGTAGTCCATGCGGGCGTCCTTTTCGGAGTGGGAATGGTCGGCAGTCTGCGAGCCCCCGCGGCACGTCGCGCGCTTGATGCGACCGGCCAGCCGCGCAGCGGACAAGCCAGGCCCGGCGCCGACGAAGGCAGGGCAGCGCCCCGCGTCATCGCGCCTGTGCGGCGGTGCTGATTTCCAGCACCGTGACCGGCGTGCCGCGCGACGGCACCGGCACTGACAGGCTCAAGCCCTGCGCGCCCTCGCGCCAGACGACTTCGTCGCCCGACAGATTTCGCACGCCGGTCACCTTCTTGGGAAGGGCTGGCAGCGTCAGCTCTTCGCCTGGCCAGCGCTGCACGAAGAGGTAGAGCTTGTCGCCGCGCTGCGTCATGCCGTAGACGCCGTCCACCGGCTGCAGCGGGCCGGGCCGCGTGTCGTAGACCGCCTGGCCGTGGCGCTGCAGCCATCGGCCCACGCCGCGCAGCGTCTCGCTCTGCCTGGGCGGTACGACGCCGTCGGCATCGGGGCCGAGGTTGACCAGCAGGTTGCCGTTGCGCACGACGGCGTTGACCAGCTGGGTCACCACCTGGTCGGCGCTCTTCACCTGGCCCTCGGGCACATAGCCCCAGGCACCGTTGATGGAGAAAGTCTTCTCCCAGGGCCGCGCGCGGATGGGGCCGCCGATCGGCGCATCGCCCTCCTCGGTGTCGAAGTCGCCCTGCCAGCCCGAGCGCGGGTTGATGACGATCTTCGGTTGCAGCTTGCGGACGATGCGGTTGAGCCTGTCCGGTTCCCAGAACCAGGCCGCGTCGGCGTCGCTGCCCTGGTGGGCCAGCCAGCCGCCGTCGTACCAGAGGATGTCGATGCGGCCGTACTGGCTCATCAGCTCCTGGATCTGGCCATAGGTCTGCTGCTTGAACTCGCGGGCGTTCTCCGGCATTTCCTTGGGGTGGAAATAGGCCGGGAAGCGCCAGTCCAGCGGCGAGTAATACAGGCCCACGCGCATGCCGTGGCGGCGCACCGCCTTCACCCAGGGCTCGACGAGGTCGCGCTTGGCGGCGGAGTGCGGCGCGTCGTACTGGCCCCAACTCGCCTTGCTGGCGAACAGCGAGAAGCCGTCGTGGTGGCGGGCGGTCAGCACCATGTAGCGGGCGCCGCCGGCGGCGGCGAGCTGGGACCAGGCGTCGGGGTCGTAGTGCTGGGGATTGAAGCGCTCGGCGAGCTTCGCGTACTCGGCCGCCGGCACCTTGTCGTTGAACATATGCCACTCGCCCTTGGCGGGGATGGCGTAGAGGCCCCAGTGCACGAAGACGCCGAACTTGGCGTCCCGCCACCAGGCCATGTCCTGGGCCGGCAGCAGCAGGTCGGGGGCCAGCGTCGGGTCGGCGTTGGCGCTCTTGGTGGCGGAGCGTTGCTCGTCGCTGAGCTGGGGCTCGGCGGCCCGCGCGCTGCTGCCGAGCAGGCCGCAGGTTAGGGCGCACAGGGTGAGAAGGCGGGAAGTTGTCATGGATGGTTTCAAGGGGGCGTGATGTCGAAGGCCAGTTCGGCCGGCGCCAGGCCGTCGCCGTGGGCGCGCAGGCTTGCACGGCCGCTGTCGCCGGTCTGGCCGGTGGACTGCAGAATGACCTGGGCCTGGCCGTTGAAGACGCTGCGCTGCCAGGGCGCGGCGGGCGTGGTGCTGCGCAGCGTGACCCAGCGGCGGCCGGACTGGGCGGCGTCGAAGAGGGCGCGCGTGCCGCGAGCGGGCGTCGGGAAGACGAGGGACAGCGTCGCGTCCGTGGCGGCCGGCTCGAGGTCGACGGCGGCCATGCCGGCCTCCTGGCGCGGCTGCACTTCGCGGCCGTCCAGGTAGATGCGCAAGCCCGGCGCCACGTCGCCGATGAATAGCACCAGGCGCTGGCCGGCCGGCGCCTGGCGGCTGAGCCGGGCCTGAACCAGGTTCCAGGCGGCGTCGGCCGGCTGCTGCTCGGGCGGCACCCAGGCAAAGGGATCGCGCCAGCCGGCGCTGCCGGTGTCGGCCAGCAGGGCCGCGGCGTCCTCGGGGCGGGCGAGGGCGCGGTGGCGCCAGCCGGTGGCGGCGGCATAGCGGTGCAGTTCGGCCGGCTTGTCGGCCTCGTGCGAGCCGGGGTCGCCATTGCCCATGCCGATGAGGCGCACCGGGCCGGTGGTCTCGAAGGCGATGCGGTTGCCGGCCGTCGGCTCGACGCGGCCTTCGCGGTCGACGACATTGACCGTCACGACGGCCACGTCGTCGCCGCCGGTGCGCAACTTGGCGCGGTCCACGCTCAGCCGCACGGCCTTGCCGTCGCCGGTGGTGGCCACGGTTTCCTGCGTGACGAGCTTGCCGGCCTTGTAGCCGCGGGCGGTCAGGCTGCCCGGTGCGTAGGGCACGCTCCACTGCAGGTGGCTGTAGCGTTGCAGCGCCTTGCGGCCGAGTGACTTGCCGTTGAGCAGCAGCTCGACTTCGTCGGTGTTGGCATAGACGCGCACGGCTATGGGCTGGCCTTCGCGGCCGGGCCAGTTCCAGTGCGGCAGCAGATGCACCATGGGCTCGCTCGTCCAGGCAGCCTTCAGGTAGTAGCCGCTGTCCTTCACCGCGCCGGTCGTGTCCAGCATGCCGAACTGCGAGGAGATGGCCGGCCAGCCGAAGGGCGTGGTCTCGCCGCGGTAGTCGAAGCCGGTCCAGACGAACATGCCGGCCAGGTAGGGGCGCTCGATGTTGAAGCGCCAGCCTTCCTCGATGGACGAGGTGTAGGGCGGACCGGTGTTCCTGTCATAGGCGGCGATGTGAACGCTGTCCGGATCGGTGACGTAGACGCCGCGCGTCGCGTGGGTTGCGCCTTCCTCGGTGATGACCAAGGACCGGTCGGGGAAGCGCTGGTGCAGCTCATCGACCTTGTGCTGGCCCTTGTAGTTCAGGCCGATGACCTGCGAGCCGACCGAGGTGCCTTCGGCGTAGCCCGAGCTGGAGGCCGCCTGGGTGGTGGGGCGGGTCGGGTCCAGGCGGCGCACGATGGCCTGCATCTCGCGGGTCAGGCGGGTGCCGATCTCGCTGTTCTCGATGGCCCATTCCTCGTTGCCGACCGACCACAGGATGATGGACGGGTGGTTGCGGCCACCTCGCACCATGCGCTCCAGCTCGCTGCGGATCTGCGGGGCGGTGCCCATCATGCGGTGCTCGTCGATGACGAGGATGCCGAGCCGGTCGCAGGCCTCCAGCAGCTCGGGCGTGGCCGGGTTGTGGGAGGAGCGGATGGCGTTGACGCCGATGGCCTTGAGCATCTTCAGCCGCGCCTCGTGCATGCCGTCGGGCAGGGCGACGCCGATGCCGGCGTGGTCCTGGTGGTTGTCGACGCCCTGCAGCTTGACGTGGCGGCCGTTGAGGAAGAAGCCCTGGGTGGCGTCAAAGCGGAGGGTGCGGATGCCGAAGGGCGTGTCGATGCTGTCGACGACTTCGCTGCCCCGCTTGACGCGCGTGGTCAGCGTGTAGCGCCGGGGTGTTTCCAGTGACCACAGCTGCGGCGCCGTGACGCGCAACTGCGCGCTCACGTCGATGCTGGCGTCGGCGTTCACCGCGCGGGCCGGCACGTCGGCGCGGGCGACGACGCGGCCTGACGGGTCGCGCACTTCGTGCTCCAGCGCAAAGCTGTCGCCGGTGTTGGCGTCGTTGCGCAGCGTCGTGTCCACGGTCAAGTCGGCGTTGTCGCCGTTGACAACGGCGCGCACGAAGCTGCCCAGCGGCGCCACGTGCAGCGGCCCGGTCTGCGTCAGCCACACATGGCGGTAGATGCCGGCGCCTTCGTACCACCAGCCTTCCTGGGTCGTCGCGTCCACGCGCACCGCGACGACGTTGCGGCCGCCGAAGTTCAGGTAGTCGCTGATGTCGACCTGGAAGCCGGAGTAGCCGCTGGCCTCGTGATGCAGATAGTGGCCGTTGACCCAGACGACGCTGTCGCGGAACACGCCGTCGAACTCCATCACGACACGCCGGCCGCGCGCGGCTTCCGGAATGTTCAGCTCGCGCCGGTACCAGCCGACGCTGTTCTCGGGAAAGCCGCGGCCGACGGCCTTGGAGCCATGGTTGGAGCTACCCTTCTCGCTGAAAGGCAGCTCCACCGCCCAGTCATGCGGCAGGTCGACGCGGCGCCAGGGCCGGTCCTCGAAGTCGGCCGCGGCGGGGCCGTCGCCGAAGCCGGCCTTGCCGAAGAAGAAGGGGCGCAGGCCGTGGTCGAAGTCCCTGGTCGGATCGCTGGCATGGCCCAGCGCAAAGCGCCAGCCGTCGTCGATGCGGGTGCGCTGGCGCGGGCTGTCGGCGGCGGAAACGCTGCCCATGGCCATGAGCCACGCGAGGGTCAAAGGAAAGAGAAGGCTGGGTCGCATCATGTGCCTCGTGTTCAGCGTTGCGGCGTGACGCGCACCATGACCACGCCGTGAGGCGCGACCTTGGCCGAATAGCTGCCGCTGACGTGCTTCGTGAGCTTCTTGCTCCACAGGTCCTTGACGTCGGCCTTCTGGGTGGCGGGCAACTGGAGCTGGTCCCAGGCCAACTTCATGTCGGCCGGCGTCTTGCCGCGGTTGAACAGCACGGCCGCGAACTCGCCGCCCTGCAGCGGGCGCACCCAGACTTCGAGTTCGCCTTCCTTCAGCACGCGGCGGCCCTGCTTGCCCAGCGGGTCCTGGTCGACGGCGATGACGTCCCTGTTGGTCAGGATGCGCGCCGTGTCGGCATCCATCCTGGACATGTCGTTGCCGGCGATCAGCGGCGCGGCCATCAGGGCCCACAGCGAGAAGTGACTCTCGTACTCGGTCGTCGTCATGCCGCCGTTGCCCACCTCCAGCATGTCCGGGTCGTTCCAGGCGTTCGGCGCCGCGTAAGGCGACAACTCGGCCTGCCGGTCGAGGATGTTCACCACGCCGAGCGGCCATGGCTCCTTGTTGTCCCAGAGATCGCCGATGTCGGGGGTGGTGCGCCAGAGGTGGCCCACCGGTGGAGCCCAGCGCACGGGCTGGTGGTCGCCCCATTCGCAGATCGACAGCACGATGTCGCGGCCCGACTCGCGCAGGGCCTTGGCCATGATGGTGTAGGCGGCCTCGGGGTTGCGGGGGCCGGTGTGGCACCAGTCGTACTTCAGGTAGTCCACGCCCCACCGGGCGTACTGGCGCGCGTCCTGGAACTCGTGGCCGGCGCTGCCGGGGCGGCCCGCGCAGGTCAGCGAGCCGGCGTCGGAATAGAAGCCGAACTTCAGGCCCTTGGAATGCACGTAGTCGGCCAGGGCCTTGATGCCGCTGGGGAAGCGCTCGGGGTCGGCCTGGATGTTGCCGTCGGCGTCGCGGCTCTTCTGCCAGCAGTCGTCGATGACGATGTACTGGTAGCCGGCGTCCTTCATGCCGGAGGCGGCCATCGCGTCAGCCTGCTGGCGGAGCAACTGCTCAGACACATTGCAGGCGAACTTGTTCCAGGAATTCCAGCCCATGGGCGGCGTGGGCGCGATGTTGGGCTTGGGCGCGTCGAGCTTGAGCGTCTCGTGGGCGTGGGCGGCGCCAGCGGCGATGCAGCCGAGCAGCGCGATGGCGTGCATGGCGCGTCGAAGAAAGGGGGGCATTCGAGTGATCCTGAAAAGTAGTCTTCGGTCGTGACGGGTGTTTCTGCGGCGGGCTGTCGGTCAACTGCCGAATCTAGGTTCAAGGCATGGGCTTGGCCCACACCTTCACTTCACTCAGCGCCGCCGGGCGCTCGGGCGAGACCTGGGGGAAGCGCAGGCGCAGGAAGGCGGCGCCTTCGGCGTGGGTGTACAGGGCGAGCTCGTGGCTCTTGCGCCCGCCCTTGACGGGGTCGCCCACCTGCACCCAGCGGTTGCCGTCCTTGCTGGCCTCGACGACGAAGTCAGGACCGCCTTCCTCCGGCATCACCAGGCTCAGCCAGTGCAGCTTGTAGACGTTCTCCAGGTGCACCAGCCAGAAGGCTTCGCCTTGCTGCGCCGAGGCGCGCCAGAAGGTCTGCTCGTCGCCGTCGTTGGCCAGCGGTGCAGCATGGCCCGGCTCGGCGCCGCTGGTGCCGGTGGGCCGGCTGGGCGCGACATTGATGGGATCGTCGGCCAACGCGTTGCGGCGGATCGGCGGATAGGCGATCACCGCCTGGTCGGGCGCCAGCGGCGTGACACCGGGCACGAATCGGTCGGGTCCGGTCGTGGTGATGGTCAGACGCGCAGGCTTCAGCCCCGGCGAGGTGGCCTCGATGACCGTTTCGCCCGCGTCGTAGGCGCGGAAGCTGATCGCCGCCTGGCCGTCGCGGATGGCGATCTTGGACTTGTGGCTGAAGCTGATGCTGCGCCCGGTGGGGAACTTGCCCGGCCCGCTGACGATGGTGAATGTCACCGCGGGCGAATTGCTCAGCGCGCGGCCCGCCTCGTCCTGCACGGTGACGACGATCTGCGCGTCGTCCAGCCCCTGGGTGCCGTGGATGACCGTCTGGCTGGCCGCCAACTGCAGCTGCGCCGGCTGGCCCGGCACCGGCCACACCGGCGGCGGGATGCCGCGGTAGTGCTCTCGGTACCAGTGGTACTGGCGCTTGGGCAGGCGGAAGTAGTCGACGAAGCCCATGGAGCCGAACTCGATGGAGGCGATCGAGCCGTGGTCGAAGGCGCACCACAGCGCCTCGCCCGAGCGCCAGGGGTAGCGCCACGAGTAGGGCCTGGGATTGGTCTTCTGGTCGGGCGTGTCGGGCATGAAGCCGAAGCCGGGGTCGTAGTCGCCGGGGCGGTCTACCATGGTGGAGCCGTACTCCGACACCACCGAAGGCACGCCGGGGTTGATGAACAGCGTCGTGCCGTCGCCGTTGTAGCCGGCCACGTCGCCCAGCTTGTCGATCTCGCCGCGCTGGGCGCCGCCGATGGCCACGGGCCGCGTCGGGTCGATGCGGTGGAAGAAGGCCACCTCGCGCTTCAGAAAGTCGCGCATCGCGTCCATGGACTTGCCCTCGGTGAAGAAGGGTTCGTTGCTGGCGCTCCAGATGACGATGGAGGGGCGGTTGCGGTGGATGCGCACCATCTCCTCGACCTGCTGCAGCAGGCTGGCCTCGAACTCGGGGCGGTCCGCCGGGTCGGGCGGGTAGGCGCTGGACAGCCAGCTGCCGTCGGCGCCAAAGCCGCCTATGCCCCAGAACGGCGCCTCCGACCAGAACAGCAGGCCGATCTCGTCCGTCGCCTGGGTGAAGGCCGGCGAGTGCGGGTAGTGGGAGCCGCGGATGAAGTTGAAGCCCGCGTCCTTGACCATCTGCACGTCGCGCCGCGTCGCGCCGTCGGTGACGCCGTCGCCCCAGCCGGCCTGGTCCTGGTGGACGTTGGCGCCGATCATGTAGGTGTGCTTGCCGTTCAGGAAGAAGCCCTGGTCGGCGGTGAACTTGACGCTGCGGATGCCGAAGGCCGTCTCGAAGCGGTCGACCTGCCGGCCGCCCACGTAGAGGGTGCTGACCAGCTTGTAGAGGGTCGGCTGCTCGGGCGACCACAGTCGCGGCCGGGCGATGGCGGGCAGGGTCTGGTCATAGTCGAACTTGCCCGCGGCCGGCACGGTCTGCTCGCGGCGATGCACGGCCACGCGCTTGCCGGCGGCGTCGAGTACCTCGGACACGAGGGCGACCTGGGTTGCCGTGGCGCGCTCGTTGCGGACGTCGGTCTGCACGCGCACGCTGGCCTTGTCTTCCGACACCAGTGGCGTCGTCACGAAGGTGCCGTACCAGTCGACATGCACGGGGTCGGTCATCACCAGCCGCACGTTGCGGTAGATGCCGCCGGAGAATTGATGCTCGCCGGCGCGCGGCGCCACGCGGGCCTTCCACTCGTTGTTGACGTGCACGGCCAGCAGGTTGGGGCCGGTCTTCACCAGCGCCGTGATGTCGATGCTGAAGCCGGTGTAGCCGCCGACATGGCGGCCGGCCTTCTGCCCGTTGACCCAGACCTCGGCGTCCTGGAACACGCCATCGAACTCCAGCGTGATGCGCCGGCCCTTGCTGCTTTCGGGCAGGTCCAGGTTTTTGCGGTACCAGCCATGGCCCACGTAGAAGCCGGTGCCGAGGAAATAGGGCTGGGAGAAGGAGTGGGGCAGGTCGGCGTGGTCCCACTTCGAGGTGTCGTGATCGGCAGCCTGTGCGTTGGCTGGGTTGCCGAGGGTGAAGACCCAGTCGCGGTTGATGACTTCGCTCGTTCGCGGGGCGGCGCCGGCGAGGGTGGCGAGCAAGCCCAGGCATAGGGCCGTGGCGAGAGTGAGCAGCTTGTTCATGTGTGCAGCAGGGTGGCGAGGCGAGGGGCAGGCGCCCGCAAAGTCAGTAGGCGTTGAATTCCCAGAGGCCGGGGACTCCGGCGGTGATGACGGCCCGCAGATAGCGCGCCACGACCTGGCCCTCCACCACGTGCGGCGAGCGGGCCGAGGGCGTGGCTTCGGCGCCCATCAGCTGCCAGTCCCGCCCGTCCAGCGAATGCTCCAGCCTGAAGGCGTGCCCGCCCGTCGGCATGACGAAGTAGAGCTCGGCCCTTTGCACCCGCGTGGCGCGGCCCAGGTCCAGTGTCAGGGTCGGCGCCGTGTCGCCGGGCGCGGCCATCCAGCGCGAGCCGTTGGAGCCGTCGATGGCGAAGCGGGGCTCGAAGGCCTCGGTGCGGTCCAGCGCGGCCAGCACCCGCGGCTCGACCCGGCCGGGCGGCTGTGTCGAGCTGGCGCTTGCCGTCGCCTGCGCGGCCAGGTTGGGTTTGCGCGGTCCGACATCGCGCAGCGCCCCCACGCCGCGCATCGTGACCTTGACCTGTCGAATGCTGCCGTCCGGATTGAACTCCAGCCGGTCGGCGTAGATCTGCCTCGTCGTGCCGCCGCGGCCGAACTCCAGATAGACCAGATACCAGTCGTCGGTTCCCCGCGGATTGACGACGCAGCCATGCCCTGGCCCGTAGACGCCGGCGCCAGGGTCGGAGGTGGCGACCAGATCCTGATCCGGCGCCTCCCAGGGACCCGTGGCCAAGCTGCGGCTCATCATGTAGGCGTAGCGGTAGTTCTCGTGCCCCTCCAGCGTGTAGAGGTAGTAGTAGATGCCGCGGCGCTTGAACAGCAGCGGACCTTCGGAGTAGCCCTGGCGCTTGGTCGGCACCGTGCTGGCCTCCCCGTCGATGGCCGAGAGATCGGGCTTGAGCCGGGCGATGCCCCGCTGGGCCCAGACCATGTAGACGCTGCCGTCGTCGTCGGTGAAGGTCTGCGCGTCGATGGGCTTGCCCGTCGGCAGCGTCATGGCCGCCAGCCCCATGGCCCGGTTGACGGGCCGGCCGTCGGGCTGGGTGTAGGGGCCGGCGGGCGAGGGCGCCACGACGTGGCTGATGCGCTCGTCCAGCGTCGGGAACAGGTGGAACCTGCCGCCCCGGGCCACCGGCTCGCTGGGAGCCCAGTACTTGGCATCGAAGCCAGCCGGGAAGATCGACCCTTCGAAATGCCAGTGCAGGAAGTCCTTGGACTGCCAGACCACCGGCTTGCCGGCGGAGGCCAGGTCGGCGCCGGCGCCGTCGGTGGTGGCGAAGAGGTAGAAGGTCCCGTCGAACTCGGCGATGGAGGGATCGGCCACCAGATCCGGCACCAGGGGGTGGCCGAAGGGATGGGCAGGCTTGGGCGCGGGTTGCTGCGCGGCGGCCACCAGGGCATGCGTGGCCAGTGCCAGGCACAGCAGTGTGCGAAGAGCCGAATAAGGTTTCATGCGCGACGCAGGGCCTCGTACAGGCTCTCATCAATCGGGAACACGCTGCCATGGCTGGCACCTGCGGGCAGTCGGAGCTGCGCACTGGCGTCGCGCCAGGTCTTGAAGTCGCGTGTCGCGGCGGCCTCGAAACGGTTGTCGCGATAGCTGTCGAACAGCACGAGGGTTTCGCTGCCGCGCTGGAAGGCGGCCGGCCCCTCGACCCAGGAACGCGTGAAGGGCTCGGAAACGGGGCCGAACGGCCCCAGCGGCGTCTTGGCCTCGCACCACTGCAGCCATTTGTGCTCGGGCTTCACGCGCTCGTCCTTGAAGATCAGGCGCAGCTTGCCGCCGCTGCGGTGGAAGGTCGCGTCGATGACGCTGTAGCCGGGGTCGAACAGCAGCTGCGCCGGCGTGAAGTTCTGGAAGTCGCGGGTGCGGGTGCAGAAGATGCGGTGGTTGTAGTCGTCTTCCGAGGTGCCCGCGGTGTCGCTGAAGCGGCCACGCACGGTGCTGGACCAGAAGATGACGAACTCGTTGCTGTGCGTGTCGAACACGATCTCCGGCGCCCACACATTGCGGGTGCCGGGCAGATCGGCCATCACGGGGATGGCGACCTGAGCTTCCCAGTTCAGCAGGTCGCGCGAGCGCGCATAGCCGACCGTGACGCCTTCCCAGGCGGTCGTCCAGACCATGTGGAACCACGGACCCTTCGGATCCTTCAGGATGCACGGGTCGCGCAGCAGCCGGTTCTCGCCCACCGCGGGCGCCATCAGAGGCTCGCCGCCGCGCACCGGCTCGAAGGCCTGGCCATCGGCGCTGATGGCCAGGCGCAGGCCCGGATGGTCAGGGTCGTGGTTCTTGAAATAGCCGAAGGCCCAGCGTTCGGCGCTTGCGGCTGCCGTGGCCTGGCGCGGCAGCAGGCTCGCCGCCAGTGCCGCGCCCAGCAATTGGCGGCGGTCGGGATTCATCGGTCTCGCCACCTGTTCAACGCAGGGGTGTCACGCGAACCATGATCACGCCATGCGGGGCCACCTTGCCGGCATAGCTGCCGCTGACACCCTTGGTGACTTTCTTGCTCCACAGCTCCTTGACGTCGGCCTTGCGGTCTTCGGGCAGGCCCAGGCGGTCCCACTTCAGCTTCATGTCGGCCGGGGCCTTGCCGCGGTTGAACAGCACGGCCGCGAATTCGCCGCCCTGCAGGGGGCGCACCCAGACTTCGAGTTCGCCTTCCTTCAGCACGCGGCGGCCCTGCTTGCCCAGCGGGTCCTGGTCGACGGCGATGACGTCCTTGTTGGTCAGGATGCGCACGGTGTCGGCGTCCATCCTGGACAGGTCGTTGCCTGCGATCAGCGGCGCGGCCAGCATGGCCCACAGCGAGAAGTGGCTCTCGTACTCGGTGGTCGTCATGCCGCCATTGCCCACTTCCAGCATGTCGGGGTCGTTCCAGGCGTTGGGGCCGGCAGCGGCCGAGCGCTCGACCTGGAAGTCGAGGATGTTGGTCATGCCGCTCGACCAGTCCTTCGTTCCTTCCCAGGCGTCATAGATGTCGCCGGTGGTGCGCCACAGATGGCCCACCGTCGGGCCCCAGCGCTCGGGATGGTCGGTGCCCCATTCGCAGATGGACAGCAGGATGTCGCGGCCCGATTCGCGCAGGGCCTTGGCCATGATGGTGTAGGCGGCCTCGGCGTTGCGGGTGCCGGTGTTGCACCAGTCGTACTTCAGATAGTCCACGCCCCACTTGGCGTACTGGCGGGCGTCCTGGAACTCATGGCCGGCGCTGCCCGGGCGGCCGCCGCAGGTGAGGGACCCGGCGTCGGAGTAGAGGCCGAATTTCAGGCCCTTGGCATGCACGTAGTCGGCCAGGGCCTTGATGCCGCTGGGGAAGCGCTCGGGGTCGGCCTGGATGTTGCCGTCGGCGTCGCGGCTCTTCTGCCAGCAGTCGTCGATGACGATGTACTGGTAGCCGGCGTCCTTCATGCCGGAGGCCGCCATGGCGTCAGCCTGTTCGCGCAGCAGCTTTTCGCTGACGTTGCAGGCGAACTTGTTCCAGGAGTTCCAGCCCATGGGCGGCGTGGGCGCGAGATTGGGCTTGGGCGCGTCGAGCTTGAGGGTCTCGTGGGCGTGCACCGGCAGGGCGGCCAGCACGCTGGCCAGGGCCAGGGTGTGGGCGATGCGTTGGATCAGGGGATGCATGGAGATCTAAGCAATGTGGGATGAGGTGAGGGTTCAGCGGCCGTAGCGGCGGCCGGCGGATTCGAGAGGCCAGTCGTCGGTGCGCAGCGGCGGCAAGGGCAGGCCGTCACCGCCGACGACATTGGCCTCGCTGGCGTTGTTGACCCAGGCGTAGCGCGCCGCAACGGGCGCGGCCACCGCGGGGCTGCTCAGCACGATGCGGTCGCCGTCGATGCTGGCTTGCGCCGGCACCCAGCGGCGGTCGGCACCGGCCACGAAGAAGCCGCGCACCGGCTCGTTTGCGCGGGCCGTGCGCAGGCCGCCGATGGTGGTGTCGAAGCGCAGTTCGAACTCGCTGCCCTTGGCGACGTGGCCGCTCAGGCGCGGGCCCGTGGCCGGTGCGGCGCGCAGGCCCAGCTCATGCATGGCGAGCCCGGCCAGGCGCTGGCCGACGGTGCGCTTGTTGCGCGGGTGGATGTCGACCGCATCGCCCACGTCGATGGCCGTGGCCATGCCGGTGTGGGGCAGGGCCAGGGCCGCCGCCTGGCTGGCGCGCAGCTCGGCCCAGCCGTTGCCGTCGGGGCGATTGCTGTCCAGCGGGAACCAGGAGGCCAGCTGCACGAAGAAGAAGGGCAGCTTGGGGTCGCCGAACTGGCCGCGCCAGTCCTGGATGAGGCGCTTGAAGCCCTCGGCGTAGGCCGCGGCGCGCCCGGCGTTCTCCTCGCCCTGGTACCAGAGCACGCCCTTCACCGACAGGCCCTGCAGCGGGGCGATGAGGCCGTTGTGGCCCAGGGACGGGGCGTTGTTGGCAACCGGGCCGCTCGTCATCTGCAGCTTCTCGACGCGGGCCTTCCAGGCGCCGACCAGCGACACGGGGCCGGCCGCGGTGTCCAGGCGCAGGTCGGCGGCCTCGCCGTAGATGCCGCCGCCACCGCCGGTGTCGGTCACGCGCACGGCGATCCAGTTGCTGCCGGCGCGCAGCAGGCCGGCGGGCAGGGCGTAGCGGCGCGGCAGCTCCCAGCCGCATTGACCCCCGACCTTGCGGCCGTTGACCCAGACCTCGTCGCAGTCGTCGACCTTGGCGAGATGCAGCTCGGCCTTGCCGGCGGCCTGCGCCGCGCTGAGCTCGATGCGCTTGCGCATCCACACCACGCCGTCCACGTCGGGCAGGCCCTGGCCTTCCCAGACGCCGGGCGCGTTGAGCATGGGCCAGTCGGCGTCGATGTCGGCGGCGGCCGACCAGCCCGAGGCGTCCACGCCCTCCAGCGGCAGGCCCTTCTGCCAGGCGACGACGCGCGGCAGCAGGCGCTGCTCCAGCGCCTTGCCGAAGGCAGCGTTGTCGGCCGGCAGGGCACGCACCGCGGGAGCCAGGTCAGGGTCGCGCAGCGCAGCGTCTCGGCTCATCCAGGTCTCCAGCATGGAGCCACCCCAGGCGGTGTTGATGAGACCGATGGGCACGCCCTGCACGGCCTGCATCTGCTTGGCGAAGTGGTAGCCGACGGCGCTGAACTCGGCCACGCGGCCCGGCTCGGCGACGACCCAGGATGCCGGGGCGATCTCCGCCTCGACCTTGACGCTGGCGCGCAGCGGCACGCGCAGATGGCGCAGCTGGGCGTTCTGCGGCGAGGCCACTTCCTGCGGGCCGGTGTCGGTGTTGGCCAGCGGCCATTCCATATTGGACTGGCCGCCCAGCAGCCAGACGTCGCCGATCAGGATGTCGTTCAGCACGACGACCTGGTCGCCCTTGACCAGCAGGCGGTGGGGGCCGCCGGCCGGCAGCGGCGGCAGTTGCACGCGCCAGCGCCCGTCGGCGCCGACGCGGGCGGTGGCCTGGCGATCGGCCAGGTGCACCATCAGGGTCTGGCCGGGCGTGGCCTGGCCCCAGAGGTTCAGCGGGCGGTCGCGCTGCAGCACCATGTGCTCGCCGAAGACTTCGGACAGGCGCACTTCGGCCTGGGCGGTGGCGGCCAGCAGGGCCAGGATCAGGGGCAGGGCTTTCATCTTCATCGTTTGGTTGTTATGTCTCAGGACTTCGTCTTCAGTTCAGGGGTTCGAGCAGTTCCACGCCCAGCGCTTCCAGCTTCAGGCTGCCTTCCCAACGCTGGCCGCCGAGCACGCCCTTCATGGCGCCGGTGATCGGCACCTCCACCGGCGACCAGTTGGCGTTGACGTAGAGCACGCGGCCGTCGACGGCGCGGGCGTACACGCCGTCGGGCGTCTTGGGGCCGGGCTCGATGCCGACGCTGGCATAGAGCTGGCGCAGCAGCGGCTTCATGATCTGAGGCTGGGCCAGCGTGGCGACGTAGATGGCGCGGCCCTTGCCGAAGTGGTTGACGGTGATGGCCGGCGGGTTGCCGTCGAAGTTGCTGAAGCGCGCCATCACCTCCGCGGTGGAGGGTTCCAGCACCTCGAAGTGGGCGGTCGTGCTCTTGACCTCTTCGTCGGCTATCTTGAACACGCCGTTCCAGTCGTAGAACTCGTTGGTGCGCAGGCCGAAGACGTCCGTCAGCCCGCCCGGCAGCGGCGTGGCGTGCCACTGGTTGTTGTCGTTCACCTTGGCTGACTGCGCTGTCATGATGGCTGTGCCGCCGTCGGCCACGAACTTGCGCAGGGCCTCGGTCGAGGCCTTGTCCAGCAGATACATGCCCGGCACGATGATGAGGCGGTAGCGGCTCAGGTCCTCGTAGGAGAGCTTGACGACGGCGACGTCGATGTTGTCCTTCAGCAGCGGCTCGAAGGCGCCCTGGGCCTGCTTGACGTAGGGCATCTTCAGGTACTGGCGCGAGGTGTTGCTCGGGCCGTTGGCGCTGTGGGCGGCGACGTTGTCGAAGGAATAGGCGATGGCCACCTTGGGCTCGACCTTGCGCGGGAAGCCGAGCTTCTCCAGCTTGGCGTAGTCGCTGGCGATGCGGGCCCATTCGCCCAGCTTCCACGAGGGGCGGTCGTCGTGGTCGATCAGGCCCATCAGCGCCTGCTCCTCGCCGCCGAGGTGGCTGTTGAAGGTCCAGGCCAGGGCCGCCTGGCCGCCCATCAGCAGCACGAAGTGGGCCCACATGCGCGACCAGCCCTTGCTGCCGTAGGAGCCGCCACCGCCGGCGGTGAATTCGTTGAACCAGGTCGGCGTCGTCATGCCGCCCTTGATGAGGGCGGCCTCCCAGCCGCCGTTGATGGCGTCGCCGGCGTAGAAGCCCATGGCGCCGTAGGTGGTGTGCTGGCGGTAGCTGCCCAGGAAGTCAAAGCCTTTGCGGCCCGACCAGTCCCAGTAGTTGGACAGCGTCGGCTTGTCGGGCGTGTTCTTCTTGCGCACCGCTTCGAGATCGCCGAGGGTCGCGATCGTCACGTCGGACCAGAAGCGGCGCAGGTCCAGATAGCGCTCGGCCGGGCCGGGGCCGTCGGCATAGGGCAGGCGCACCTCGTCCCAGCTGCCGATGCGGCGCGACCAGCGCTGCGTGGCCCAGGCCTTGTTCAGCGCCTCGAGGCTGCCGTAGCGCTTCTTCAGCCACTCGACGAAGCGCTTGCGGTCGGCCTCGGAGTAGGAGATGAAGCCGTTGCCGATCTCGTTGTCATAGCCCACGGCCAGCAGGGCGGGATGCTTGGCGTAGCGCTTGGTAAGGGTGTCGGCCATGCGGCGGGCCAGGCGCCGGTAGTCGGGGTCGCCGATGTTGTCCATATAGCGCTCGGCCGGCGCCAGCCGCGTGCCGGCCTGGTTGACGATGTCCACGCCCGGGTATTTGTGATGCAGCCACATCGGCGCCGGGATGCCGGGGATGTCGAGGATGACCTTGATGCCGGCCGCCTGCATCTCGTCCATCACCGCGTCGAAGTGCTTGAACTCGAACTTGCCCTCGGTGGGTTCGAAATAGTCCCAGGACAGGTCGCCCATGCGCACGACCTTGAAGCCGGACTGTTTCATCAGCGCGACGTCGTACTTGACCTGCTCCAGCGTGCGGTCGACCGGCTGGTAGCAGGCGCCAGCGAAGAGCTGGCCGGGGCCCGGCCAGTCGGGGTGGCCTTCGGCGCTCTGGGCCAGGGCAGGATTGAGGGCCGCCAGGGCCAGCGTGCAGGCGAGGAGAGTCTTGTTGAGTTTCATGGTCGGGTTTGATCGATGGAGGTCAGGCGAGCCGGACTTCGGTGGCGCGGCCGGTGTAGACCAGCTCCTGCCCCGGCGCGGCTTGCAGCGGCGGCTGGCCGGGGCCGACGCGGTGCAGCCTGAAACGCCGCGTCTTCAACATGCCGTCGAAGCGGCCACGGCGCGACGCCAGGCGCAGCACGCCGCGCTTGTCGTCCCAGCTCAGGCGGATCAGGCTGGACCCGCCCTTCTCGTAGGCGTAGTCCAGGCCGCCGTCCTCATAGAGGTCGAAAGCGCCGTTGCGGCCCGGCACGATGAACAGGTCCATGACCTCGCCCGTGGCCTCGGCAGTGGACTGCAGCACCGGCCCGAGCGGCAGGATGCTGCCGGCGCGCAGATGCAGCGGGATGCGCTCCAGCGGCGATGCCACCTCATGCGTGCGGCCACCGGCACGCCGCTCTCCGGTCCAGAAGTCGACCCAGCCACCGGCGGACTGCGGCAGGTAGACCGGCCAGCTCGACACATCCGGCGCCAGGACCGGCGCCACGTGCAGGGCGCGGCCGAACAGATAGCTGTGCGCCTGGTCCAGGGCCTGGGGGTCGTTCGGAAAGTCGAACACCAGCGGCCGCATGATGGGAGCGCCCTTGGCATTCACCTCGTGGGCGACGCTGTAGAGGTAGGGCAGCAGCCGGTAGCGCAGCTCCAGGTACTGGCGCGAGACCGACTCCACCTGCTCGCCATAACGCCAGAACTCGGTGTCGGTCATGTAGCCGTGCACGCGCTGCAGCGGCAGAAAGGTCGCGTACTGGAACCAGCGCAGGAAGCGCTCGTGGTAGGCCTTGTCGGTGAATTGGCCGTCGCCCGGGCGGAAGAAGCCGCCGGCGTCGACCGTCCAGTAGGCATAGCCGGCGGCGGCCATGTTGAGGCCGGCGGGGATCTGCCGCTTCAGCGTGTCCCAGTCGTTGCCGATGTCGCCCGACCAGGTCGCCGAGGCATGGCGCTGCTGCCCCGGGAATGCCGAGCGGGTCATGATCATGACCCGCTGGTTGGGCAAGGCCTGGCGTTGGCCTTCGTAGACGGTGCGGGTGACGTGCCAGGGGTAGGCCAGGCGCACCCGCTCGCCGCGGCCGGCGGCCGTGCGCCGGCCCACCAGGTCGTCGTTCTCGGGCTCGGTCGCGTCCTGCCACCAGGCGTCGATGCCGAGCTTGAGCAGGCGCTCGCGCTGGTGGTTCCAGTAGAAGGCGGCCGCCTTGGGGTCGAAGAAGTCGACCCAGTCGGTCCCGGCTATGTAGTGGCCCGCAGCCGCGGTGGCGCGGCCCAGCTCGGTGTCGCGGGCGATCCTGGCCCACACCGACAGCATGAGCCGCCCGTTCAGGCCATGCACGTCGCGAACCAGCGCAGCGGGGTCGGGGTAGTGGGCCTCGTCGAAGCGCATCGCGTTCCAGCCGTGGCGGCCCCAGTACTGCCAGTCCTGCACCATCACGTCGACCGGCAGCTTGCGGCGGCGGAACTCGCGCAGCGTGTCGACGATCTCCTGCGACGAATGGAAGCGCTCGCGGCAGTGGATGTAGCCATAGGCCCAGCGCGGCATCATCGGCGTGGCGCCGGAGATCTCGCGGTAGCCCTCCAACACCTCATCGGCGCTGGGGCCGGCGATGACGACATAGTCGATGGCATCGGCCACCGGCGACCGCCAGGTCGTGCGGGCGTGCGCGGGGCCGAAGTGCAGCGACGGCTTGTCCTGCTCGTCGGCCTGCACGCGCACCTGGTGCTCGCCCGCCGGCAGGTCGACGACGAAGCCGACCGTCGGCGGCAGCCAGAGGTTGGCCATTTCGACGCAGGACTTGCCGTCGATCTCCACCGAGTGGCGCGATCCCATGGCTCGGCCCACATCCAGCAGGAAGGCGTGGCGGCCGGCTGCCTCGGTGCGGAAAGTTCCTTCGAAGCGCACGCCCTTGCGCTCGACCTGGGCATTGCCGGTCGTGGTGGTCACGTCCACCAGCTCTGCCTTGCCGTCGGCGCCGGCGCGGCTCAGCGCTACCCGCTGCTCCGGCGTGTTCAGCTCTGCCATGCCGTTGTTATGCCAGAGCAGGCCGTAGCCGCGGCTGGACAGCATGAAGGGCAGGCTGATCTGGGTGTTCACCTGCGTCAGGCGGCGCGGGAAGCCACGCAGGTCCATGGCGCCGTCCTGGAAGCAGCCGGTGCCGTAGAGGTGTTCGCCAGCGGGTGACTCGAAGGCCTGCTCGGCGATGTAGACCGGCTCGTCGCCGAGCTTGGCCGGCGTCAGGCGCCGGCTGCTGGGCGCCTCGCTGAGGAGCAGGGTTCCCCTGCGGTCGAAGAAGCGCAGCGCCCCGGTGCCGTGGTCGACCTCGCAGCGGATGGCCGGCAGCTTCAGGCTCGTTGTGTCCGCGCCCTGCGCCTGCTTCATGAGTGGGGTCGCAAGGCCGGGCAGCAGCGTGAGGCTGGGCGGCGTCACCTGCGTCGCGGCCTGCGCAGGCAGGAAGCGCACGCGCAGGGCGCGGTCGCTCAGCGCGCTGATCGTCAGCGTGCCCTGCGGCGTGATCAGCACCCAATCCGGCACCCGCGATGGCTGGCCAGAGCTGGCGGTGGCAGCCGAAGCGGCCAGCGGGGTGACGGCGCCGGCGAGGGCGGCCTGCAGCGCCTGGCGGCGGGACAGCAGCGTGTCGTCGTCGTGCTGCGTCATGCCAGGCCTGTTCCACGCAGTTTCAGGGCCACGGCGGGCGAGCCGGCGAGCCCCTGGGGCAGCCTGACTTCCAGCGCCTCGGAGCTGCGGGTGAACGACAGGCTGTCGCCGGCGCCGAGGGCCTCGACGCGCTCGATGGCGCCCGGCGCCAGCGCCGAGTCCCGCGCCAGCGCGTTGAGGCGCAGGCGGCCGTCCTGGGGCCAGCCCAGGGCGATGGCGTAGAGGGCGCCGTCCTTGCTCGTGTAGCGGATGTCTTCGGCCGTCAGCGGCTGCGTGGCGCTTTCGCTCATGCTGCCTCCGGCCACGCGTGTCGGCCCCTCGCCGTAGCGCCGCCAGGGCCGCGTGCCGTGGATGGCCTCGCCGTTGCGCGCCATCCAGGCAGCGATGCCCTCCAGCGTCTGGCGCTCGTCCGAGTCGATCGTGCCGTCGGCCCGCAGCGGCACCGACAGCAGCAGGTTGCCGTTCTTGGAGACCACGTCGCACAGGATCTGGATCACCGTGGCGGCCGACTTGTACTGGTGCTTGTCGAAGACGCTGCGGCTGTAGTGCCAGTCGCCGATGCAGGTGTCGGTCTGCCAGGGCTGGGGCTGGATGTCGTCGCGGGAGCCGCGCTCGACGTCTTCCACCACGGCGCGGCGGCGGTCGCCGTACAGGCCCTTGGTGTTCAGCACCGCCTCCAGCTTGCCGCCATGCCAGGCCATGCTGGCGTTGTAGAAGTGGGCCGCGATGTCCATGCCGGCCTGGCCGAGCGGAATGCCGTCGTTGTCGAAGTACAGCAGGTCGGGCCTGTAGCTGTCGATGAGGTCACGGCAGCGCAGGAACCAGCGGCGCGTGAAGGCCGGGTTGTTGGCCGGCGGCGGCACATGCCAGACGCCGTCGTTGGCGGTGTGCCAGTCGGCGGCGGCCTTGGGGTCGGTGATGCCGTCGGGAATGACCATGTTGCGGCCGGTGTAGAGGTCCTGCGGGTCCAGGCCTTCCCACCATTGGCCCTTGCCGTCGGCCTGCGTGAGCTTGAAGGCGTCGTAGCGCTGGCCGGCGAGTGGCCCTTGCGCGTCGTAGCCATAGGCCGTCTGCATCCAGTGCCAGGCATTGCCCGAGTGGTTGCTGACGCCGAAGCGCAGGCCGCGCTTGCGGGCCGCCTTGGCCCAGATGCCGACGATGTCGCGCCTGGGGCCGATGCGGGTGCTGTTCCAGCCGTGGTACTTGGAGGCGAAGTTGTCGAAGTTGTCGTGGTGGTTGGCCAGGGCAACGAAGTATTTGGCGCCGCACTTCACATAGAGATCCAGCAGCGCATCCGGGTCCCAGTGCTCGGCCTTCCAGCGCTGGTTCATCTCCATGAAGCCGACCTGGCTCGGATGGCCGTAGGTCTTCAGGTGATGCTCGTACTGGGCATGGCCCTGGATGTACATATTGCGGGCGTACCAGTCGCCCGCCTCGGGCACGCACTGCGCGGTCCAGTGGGCCCAGATGCCGAACTTGGCGTCGCGGAACCAGTCGGGGGCGCGGTAGCCGGCAATGAGGGAATCCCAGCTGGGCTGGAAGGGCGCCGCAGCGGTCGCCCATCCGCTGGCGCCGGTGGCAGCCAGCGCGGTGCCGACGAAGGAGCGACGCGTCCAGCGGGAGCCGGCGTCCTTGGCTTGCATGAAGTTCATGGCTTGCTTGCGTCCGCAAAATGCAGCACCAGGGCGCCGCCTTGGTAGCGTACGGCCTGCATCTGCTCGGTCTGTTCCGGCGTGGCCATGACGCGCACGCGCAGCTCGCGGCGCGCGACCATGCCGGGATAGCGTCCCTGGCGGGCGCCGATGTGCAAGCTGCGCTGGGCGTCGTCCCAGCGCAGCTCGGTGGTGGCGCGCTCGCCGCGTTCATAGCGGTAGGTCTCGCCGTCGTCCTCGTAGAGGGTGAAGCGGGCATCGGCGCCGGGATAGATGCGGATCTCCCAGGGCGCGTCGGGGCTCTGGCCGGTGTATTCGACGACCGGGCCCAGCGGCACGACGGAGCCGGCGCGCACGAAGAGGGGGAACTGGTCGAGGGCGTAGTCACGCGTGGCGCTGCTGCCGCCGGCGTGGCGCTGGCCGGTCCAGAAGTCGAACCAGTCGCTGCCCGCAGGCAGCAGCGTGGATTGGCTCGCGTCGGGCTTGGGTTGCGCCGCGAGCGTGCGCAGTTGGCCGGGCGTGCGCCAGGCCAGGCGCAGCACGCGGCCGCCGCCGGCCTGGAAGAAGTCGATGCGCAGCTTCAGCACCTGGCCTTCGCGCAGCGTCAGGCGGTGGCCGTTGAAGCGCGCGCCGCCGACGGTCCAGTCGTCCACGACGAGCTGGTCGTCCAGCCAGACGCGGAAGCCGTCGTCGCCCTCGGCGCCGATCTCATATTCGCCGGCCTCGACGGCGGTGAGCGTGCCGGTCCAGCGCGCCGAGAAGTTGTTCAGGCTGGCCAGGCCCGGCGGGATGCTGCCCAGTGGCGGGTCGGGCCAGCGGTGGTCGATGACGGTGTCGACGGTACGGCTGGCCGGTTTCTCGAAGGCCATGCCCTCGAAGTACTCGAGCGCCAGGCCGGCCTGGCCATCCGGTGTGCGCAGCTGGGTGGGCGGCACGGTGGCGGGCGGCGGCAGCTCCGGGTGGAACATCGCCCGCGTGATCGGCTGCACCAGGAAGGCAGGGCCGAACATGAAGGTGTCGTCCACCTTGCGCAGATCGGCCTGGTCGGGGAAGTCCATCGCCAGGCCACGCATCATGATGTAGCCCTGCTGCGTGCTGCGCCAGGCCAGGCTGTAGACATAGGGCAGCAGCCGGTAGCGCAGCTGGGCCGCGCTCAGCAGCGAGCCGTAGACCGCCGGGTCCAGCGTCTTGTAGAGATAGGGTTCGCGTTCGACGTTGGTGCCGTGGATGCGGTAGACCGGGTTGAAGATGCCGAACTGGTTCCAGCGCGCATACAGCTCGCGCCAGGCCGGATTGCGCTCGCCGCCGGCGTGGTTGACGAAGAAGCCGCCGGTGTCCTGCGACCAGTAGGGCAGGCCGGCCATGCCGACGTTCAGGCCGCCGGCGATCTGCTGCCGCAGCACGGCCCAGGAGGCGGTGGTGTCGCCCGACCACGGCAGGGCGGCGTAGCGCTGCTGCCCGGCCCAGGCCGAGCGCGTGAGGGTCAGGGCGCGCTTGGCCTTTTGGCCGGCGGCGCGCTGGCCCTCGTAGACGCCGCGCGTGGTCACCAGGCTGTAGACGTTGAGGTAGCGCGTGAAGTCGCCCATGGCGTTGGGCCCCAGGCCCTTGATGTCGGCCTCGACCTCGCGCGGGTCGTGGGCGGCGCCGCCCACCTCCACCTCGGTGCCGTCCATCCACAGCGCGTCGACGCCGACGTCGAGCAGGCCTTTCTTGACGTGCTTGAAATAGATGCGCCGGCCCTCGGGGCTGAAGGCGTCGTAGATGCGGGCCTTCTTGGAGATCCAGTGCAGGGGCTCGAAGCGCAGGCCCTGGGCATCCAGTTCGCGGGCCAGTGCCGTGTCGTTGCCGATGGAGGGCCAGATGGACACCATCAACTGGGTGTGCAGCTGGGTGTGCAGCTCGCGCGTCATCGCGGCGGGGTCGGGGAAGCGTTCGCGGTCCCAGACCATGCCGCTCCACTGGCCGTCCCAGGCGCCGTTCTTCTCGCCGCCCCAGTACTGCCAGTCCTGCACGATGGTGTCGAGCGGGAAGCCGTCGGCGCGGAAGCGCCGCACGACGTCCAGCAACTGTTGCTGAGTCTGATAGCGCTCCTTGCTCATGTAGAGGCCGAAGGCGGCCTTGGGGAACATGGGCGCGGCGCCGGTGAGCGTGCGATAGCCGGCCATCACGCCGTCCATGTCGGCACCGGCGACGACGTAGTAGTCGGCCCCCGCAGGCGCGCTCTCGGCGCGGAAGCTGGCGCCCTGCGGCCCGTCGCTGAAGCTCATCTTGGAGTAGACGTCCCACAGCAGGCCCCAGCGGCGCGTGGAGACCATGAAGGGCACGACGATGCCGATGTTGGTCTGCACCATCAGCACCTCGCGGCCGCGATAGTCCATATAGGGCTCGTTGTACTGGCCGAGGCCGTAGAGCGATTCGTCGGGCGTCAGCGTGAAGGTCTGCGTCAGGCTGTAGCTCGGGCTGCCGCTGATCTCGACGCGCTGCAGTTCTGTGGGCGCCTGGTCACGCTCGCGCGTCAGCAGGCGGCCGTCGGCGGCGCAGAAGGCCAGCGCCCCGCTGCGCTTGTCCACGGTGATGCGCAGCCCCGGGCCGGTGACGGTGAGCACATCGGTGTCGTCTCGCACGTCGACGGCGACGGGCTTGGGCTTGGCCACGATCACCAGGCTGGGTTGGGTGCTGTAGGACTCGCCCAGGTGGGCGGTCACGCGCACCAGGCCCGGGCCGTAGAACAGCAGGCTCTTGGTCAGGCCACCAGAGCGGAACTGCAGGCCCTCGGTCACGCGCTGCCAGGCAAAGCCCGCGGGGCCGGCGTTCAGGGGCAGGGCCTTCATCTGCCCGGCAGCGTCCAGGGCGGTGGGCGCTGCCGAGGCCTCGGCGGCCGGCGCGGCCAGCATGCCCGCAGCGGGGGCGCAGGCCATCAGGCCGAACAGGTCACGACGTTTCATTCACGGATCCTCTCTTTCAAAACGGGGGCAGCTCGGCACGGCCCGTGACCTGCAGCTTCAGCATCTGCCCGGCGGTGCGCACGCCGGTGACCGCGGCAACCGGCTGACCGCCGCCGACCCACAGCTGCACCGGCCCGGCCTCCACCACGCGCCGGCCGTCGGCCTGGACGAGGCTGGTCGCCTTGGCGTCCAGCGCGAAGCTGATGCGGCGGGCTTCACCGGCGCGCAGCACGACGCGCCGGAAGGCCACCAGCGTGCGTTCAGGTGCCATGGCGCCCGAGCGCTGGGCATAGAGCTGCACGACCTCGGCCGCCTGCTGCGAGCCTTCGTTCTTCAACAGCACCGACAACTGCGTGCCTTGCCCCGCACGCACGCGGCTGCGTGCCAGCCGGGCCTGGGCATAGCTGAAGCGTGCATAGCTCAGCCCATGACCGAAGGGGAACTCGGCTTCACCCTTGAACCAGCGATAGGTGCGCCCCTGCATGCCGTAGTCCTTGAAGGGCGGCAGCTGCTCCACCGAGCGGTAGAAGGTCAGCGGCAACCGGCCGGAGGGGCTGAAGTCGCCGGCCAGCAGCTCGGCCACGGCCTGTCCGCCTTCGCCGCCGGGGTACCAGGCCTGCACGATGGCCGCGGCCTGCTGCGTGGCGGCACCGAAGGCCATGGCGCTGCCGCTGAAGTTCACCAGCACCAGCGGCCGGCCCAGTGCCGCCAGGCGCTCCAGCAGCCGCTGCTGCGGCGCCGGCAGGTCGATGCGGGTGCGGTCGCCGCCGGCAAAGCCGGGGGCCAGCACCGTCATCTCCTCGCCTTCCAGCTCCCAGGTCAGGCCGCTGGCGAACACCACCAGGTCGGCGTCGCGGGCGGCGGCCAGGGCCGCTTCGTCGCTGGCACCGGGGCGGCTCCACTGCAGGCGCTGCTCGCCGTCCCAGCCGGTCTGCAGCGCCTCCACGCGCAGGGCATAGGTCTGGCCGGCCTGTAGCGTCACGCCGCGGGTGCTGGTCGGCCAGGCGACGTCCCACAGGTCCACGACCAACTTGCCGTCGATCCAGATGCGATAGCCGCGGTTGCCCTTGAGTCGCAGCAGGTGCGCGCCGCTCTCACCGGCGCGCAGGAAGCCGGTCCAGCGCGCCGATTCCTGCCGGTCGTAGGCGTCGGGCCAGCCCCACTTGAACACCGCCTGGGGCGTCAGCGTCGTCGACGTCGGTGTGCCCTCGAGCTTGAGGTTGGCAAAGCGCTCGAAGTTCAGGCCGGCGCGGCTGCAGGCGGCGTCGGCGCACAGGCTGCCCGCAGGCAGGTCTTCCAGCGGCGGCGCCACCCAGCCCGTGCCCTCGACAAAGGCTATGCGTGCGCCGGGGTAGCGTGCCTTCAGGCCGGCCAGCAGCGTGACGGGCTTGGACGGCGTGCCGTTGTAGTTGCCCACCAGGGCGTCGACGCTGTCGGCGTTGGGGCCGATGACGGCGATGCGTTTCGGCTCGGCTTTCAGCGGCAGCACGCCGTCGTTCTTCAGCAGCACCAGGGAGCGGCGGGCCGTCTCCAGGTTGACGGCGCGGTGGGCCGGGGTGTCGAAGTCGTGTGCCGTGATCTCGGGGAAGGGGCGTTGGCCGGCCAGTGGTCGCAGCGACGGGCCGCTCCCGAGCAAGGCCGCACCTCCCTGGGAGGTGGCCGCGGTACCACGCGGCCGGAGGCCGATATCCCCGAGCAGACCCAGGCGCAGCCGCACGTCGAACAGGCGCTGCAGGGCGCCGTCGAGCTCGGCCTCGCTGAGCAGCCCCTGCTGCACGGCGGCCACGGTGGTGGCCGGCTGGGCGGTCTTGTTGCTGCCGAAATCGCAGATGACGTCAGTGCCGGCGCGCACCGCGGCTGCCACGGCCTCTTCGGGCGTCGTCACGTGGTGGTGGGCCCCGTCCGCGTGGATGTCGGCCACCGCGCCGCAGTCGGACACCACATGGCCCTGGAACTTCCACTCGTCGCGCAGATAGTGCTTCAGCAGGCGCTCGTTGGCGCAGGCGGGCACGCCGTCCACGGCGTTGTAGGCGCACATGACCGACTCGGCCCGGGCTTCGGTGACGGCGGCGTGGAAGGCCGGCAGATAGGTGTCCACGAGATCACGCGGCGAGACCTTCACGTCCTCCTTGTGACGGTCGGCCTCGGGGCCGCTGTGCACGGCAAAGTGCTTGACGGCGGCCGACACGCGCGGCTGGTTGGCATCCGGCCCCTGCAGGCCCTGGATGAAGGCCACGCCCATGCGCGAGGTCAGCCAGGGGTCCTCGCCATAGGTCTCCTGGCCGCGGCCCCAGCGCGGGTCGCGGAAGATGTTGACGTTGGGCGACCACACGGTCAGGCCGCGGTAGATGCCGGACGAGCCATCGGCAGCCACCGTGTTCAGGAACTTGGCGCGGAACTCGGTGCCGATGACATCGCCCACCTGCTTCACCAGCGGCGTGTCCCAGGTCGCTGCCAGGGCGATGGCCTGCGGGAAGACGGTGGCCACGTCGGCGCGCGCCACGCCGTGCAGGCCTTCGCTCCACCAGTTGTAGGCCGGGATGTGCAGGCGCGGGATGGCCGGCGAGTCGTGCTGCAGCTGGCTGGCCTTCTCGGCCAGTGTCATCTGTGCCACCAGGGCCTGGGCCTGCTGCAGCGAGGGGGTCAGGGGCTCGGCCACCACGCCCGTGGCCATGGCCCAGGCCAGGGCAGACGCCCCGATCAGACGCTTGCTCATGGACTGCTCAGCGCTTGACCGGCTCCAGCGTCAACAGCGTGATGTCGTTGCTTCGCATGGGCACCGTGAACTTGAACAGACCGTCCTTGCCGACCTTGACGCTGCGCTTCAACTCCGGCAGGTCGCGCGTCAGCGATTGCAGCTTGGCGAGCTGCGCGGCGTCGAGCTGCTTGGGCGAGCCCATCTCGAGGTAGGCGGTATGGGCGTCGTTGGCCTTGTAGCCGGTGCGGCGCAGTTCCAGCTGGTAGGCGCCGGGCTTGAGGTTGCGCAGCGACAGCTTGACCGCGGGCGCCGGGCCATTGGGCACCGGCTTGCCGAAGAAGCTGCCGTTGCTGGCGGTCTTCTGGTCGGGGTGCTGCCAGTCCCATGCGACGACGGCGGTCTTGTCGCCGTCGACCGCCGCCAGCACCTTGTCGTCGGCGCTCGGGATCTCGTTGCCGTGCAGCGCGTTGAGGTATTTGTAGGCGAACCAGGTCGGCTTGCGCAGGCTCTCGCGCGTCATCAGCCCGAAGCCGCCGTGAAAGGGCGCATCCGGCGGGCCCGGCTCCTCGAAGAGGTCGCTGTAGGTCCAGTAGCTCATGGCCTGCGCATAACCGCGCGTGGCCCGCAGCTTGGTCAGCATCCAGGGCGCGCTGACATAGCTGTCATGCACCTTGTCGCGCGGGTTGTAGCTGGTGCTCCACTCGGTGATGTAGAGCGGAATGCCGGGGAAGGGCGAGGCCTCGATCTCCTGCCGGTTGCGGCGTACGTCGCCGATGATGGAGTTGGGGTCGGTGGCCAGGATGCGGTCGGATTTGCCGAACTCGTCGAGGAAGCCCTCGGTCACGCCGTAGCTGTGGGTGGTGACGAAATCCACCGGCACGCCTTGCTGCTTGGCATAGGCCAGCAGTTCCGGCACCCAGGCCGCACCCGCCGTGGAGGGGCCGCCGACCTGCAGTCGCGGGTCGACCTTCTTCAGCGTGCGCGCCGTGTTGGCGTAGAGCTCGAAGTAGGCCTTCTGGTCGGCACCCTCCCAGAAACCGTCGAGGTTGGGCTCGTTCCAGACCTCGAAGGGCCAGCGGCGTACTTCATCGGCACCGTAGCGCTCGATCAGGTGACGTGCAAAAGCCTCGATCAGCTCGGCCCAGGGCCCGGGCTGCGGGTGCGAGGTGTTGCCCTTCCAGTAGAAGATGCTCAGGTTGGAGGTTGTCATGACCTTGGGCGAGAAGCCCAGCTCGACGAAGGGCTTGATGCCGCGCGCGAGCATGGCGTCGTACAGCTTGTCGATGCCGGTCCAGTCGAAGACGAGCTTGTCGCCGTCCTTCTTCACCGTGCCGTAGGTGTCGTGGAAGATGTCGTGGAAGCGCAGGTAGCGAAAGCCCAGCTCGTCGACCGCGGTCTTGAGCTGGGCCAGGTTCTCGGGCCGGCCGGTGGTGCCGGGGTAGTCGGCGCCGACGGCCAGGTCGAAGAAGCGGTCCATGGGCTTGCTGGCCGCGGCGCGGTCGAGCGTGACCTCGCGCGCGGCGGGCGGCGCGGCATGGCTGGCGGCGGCCAGGCCCAGGGTGAACAGCGCCGCTGCGAGCGGGCGCAGCAGGGAGCCAGGCAGGGAGGGCAGAGAAGTGCTCATGGCAGATGTCGGTTCTCAGTTGCTGTACAGCAGGCCCCGGCCGGTGCCGCTGACGTAGATGCGTCCGTAAACGCTTTGGTCGGCTGCCATCACGCCGATGCCGCCGAACTGGTGAGCGTCGTCGTTGAAGCGTGTCCAGGTCGTGCCGCCATCGTCGGAGCGGTAGACGCCCCAGACGCCCTTGACGACACCCACCACGTAGACCGCAGCCGAGTAGCCGGCGCCGGGCGCCGCCTTGCCCAGGGCAATCAGGCTGGCGCCCGACACGCCGCCGGCCGACGCGAAGCTGCTGAGCTTGGTCCAGGTCGCGCCGGAATCGACGGAGTGGTAGACGGCATTGCCATCGGCCACCCAGAGGTCGCCCTCGGCATTCGGATTGACGGCCATGGACGTGGTCCAGAAGGCATCGGGGGCCATGGCTGCCGACACCGAGCCGGCGCTCAGCAAGAAGCTGTGGCCGCCATCGGTCGACACATAGACCTTGCCCGGCGAACCGCTCCAGGTGGCGCCGCCCGAGTCGTAGGCATAGACCTTGTTCGGATTCTTGCGGTCGGCCGCCAGGCGATAGCCGCGCCCCCAGCCCTGGCCGACGACGGGCAGGGCCGGCAGGTTGGTCATCGTCCAGCTGGCGCCGTTGTTGGTGGAATAGGAGGGCACCGAGTTGGCCGGCGCCCAGACCAGGTTGTTGCGCGACGTGACCGCGATGCCGCCCTGGCTGCCGGTGTTCTCCTTGGCGCCGGCCGGCAGGCTGGTGAAGCTCGCCCAGGTCTTGCCGCCGTCGCCCGACCAGGAGCCGACGGCGACGCCGTTCGAGTTGATGACGGCGGAGGACGCGATGTAGAGCGGGTCGGCCCACGCCATGTCGGCGGCGTTGCCGTTGCTCCAGCCGAGGCCGGGGTTCAGGGTCGGCGCCGTGGCGAGATCGGTGTGCACCCAGGTCCCGACGTCGCCCGAGCTGTTGATGAACTTGTAGCTGGCGCCGGCCGGCGGCGTGACGATGGCCTGGGCCGCGATCTCCTCGATGCCACTGACCGAGCCCTTCCAGGTCGGCGTGGCGGAGGAGGCGTTCTTGGTCTCGATGACGCCGCCACCATGCACGTGCAGGATGTGGTCGCGGTCGGACGGATCGATCTCGACGTCGTCGACCCAGCCCGAGGCGGTTTCGCCGGGCGTCTGCGCCTCGATCTCGCGCCAGGTCTTGCCAGCGTCGTCGGACAGCTGCACGATCTGCTGGCCGTTCCAGTTGCCCCAGGAGTTGGTCACGCCCAGCGCGATGCGGGTGGTGGCGCCGCTGCCCTGGACGGACACGCCGCCGAGGCCGAAGTTGATGCCGTTGCCGGGGTCTTCGCTCTTCAGCAGGGTCCAGGTCGTGCCGTCGAACTTGTAGAGCCGGCCGGGGCCGCCCGCGCCGGGGCCGGCGTCCTTGGTGAACACGACGTAGAAGACGCCGTCGGCGGCGCGCGCGATGTGGGGGATGTGGTAGCCGGAGACGGGCGTCGTGACCGCAGTCCACGAGCTGCCGCCGTTGCTGGATTTGTAGAGGCTGGAGCCCAGGCCTGCCACGTTGACGTAGTCGGGCGAGATGGCGGCGTAGAGGGTCGGCGTGGCCGTGCCGCTGCCCTTGGTGCCGGTGTCGTAGACGACCACACTGATGCCCATGCCGCCGCCCGCAGCGCCGATCTGGTCGGAAGTCATCTTGGCCGTGGACAGCGACGTGACCTGCGTCCAGCTCAGGCCGGAGTCCGTGCTCTTCCACAGGCCGGCCGTGCGCGAGCCGTAGAACAGGGTCGAGGGCTTGTTGGGGTCCACCACCAGGCGTTCGCCCATGGCGCGGCCGGGGTTGTTGCCGCCCAGCTTGAACGGCAGGTCGACGTGCGTCCAGGTGTCACCCCGGTCGCCGGAGATGTAGAGGCGGCCGTTGTCTTCGAAGGTGTACATGCCGGTGGCCATGTAGACGAGCCGGTCGTCGTTCGGGTCGACGGCGATGCTCTCGATGCCGTGGAAGCGGCTCTCGGCAGCGCCGAAGCCCAGGCCGTCGGTGATGGGCGTCCAGGACGAGGTGGCCGCGTTCCAGCGGTAGGCGCCGCCGATGTCGGTGCGGGCGTACAGCAGGTTGGCCGTCGTCGGGTGGTAGATCAGGCCGGTGACGTAGCCGCCGCCGCCGAACTTCACGCTCGTCCAGGTGGTGGCCGGAGCGGGGGCAGGCGCCGGTGCTGGGGCCGGTGCGGGAGCTGGAGCAGGTGTGGGGGCAGGCGCCGGCGCAGGACTGGGTGCCGGAGCGGGACTGGGTGCCGGAGCGGGAGCCGGCGTGCCGCCGCCACCACCACCACCGCAGCCGGCCACCAGGCTCGCGGCAACCAGGGAAATAACGCTGAGCTGTCTGTTGTACTTCATGAGAGAACCCGGGTATCAGTGGGTGGTCAACGGCTCGAGTACGACGGCGGCGCCGCCGGCTGCGGCGAGCGTTAGGCTGAGCGTGTCCTTGCGGGTCACGGTGCGCTGGGCGCGCTGCAGCTGGCGCGCGCCTTCGCCGTCCTGCCAGACGGTGGCGCGCCACGATCCCGGCGCCAGGAAGCTGAGCGACACCTTCTCGGTGCGCGCTTCGTCGGATGTCATCGCACCCAGGTACCAGGCCTTGCCGCTGCGGCGCGCCAGCACGATGTCCTGGCCGGGCTCGCCCTGGATGAAGCGGGTCTCGTCCCAGGCGGTCGGCACGCGCTTGATGAAGTCGAAGCCGGCCTCGCCGCGGTAGGCCGAGGGGTCGTCGGACACCATCTGCAGCGGGCTGTCGTAGACGACGTACATGGCCAGCGTCTGGCCGCGCGTGTTCTGCACCAGCGGCATCTCGGCGCGCACCTCGAAGGTGGCGGGCGTGGCGTTGCGGAAGCCGCCCGGCGTGTAGTCCATCGGCCCGGTCAGCATGCGCGTGTAGGGCAGCATGAGGTTGTGTTGGGGCGTGACGGTACGGGCCATCTTGCTCCACTCGGCGCCCAGCACGCCTTCCTGGGTGATGAAGTTCGGGTAGCTGCGCTGCAGGCCGGCGGGCACATAGGCGCCGTGCAGGTCCAGCAGCAGCTGGCGCTGGGCGGTGGCGGCCGCGGCACGGTGGTAGAAGTCCACCACCTGCTGGTCGTCGCGGTTCATGAAGTCGACCTTGATGCCCTTGATGCCCCAGCGGACGTAGGTGTCCAGCACCTCGTCCATGCGTGCATCCAGATGCACCCAGTGCACCCACAGCAGCAGGCTCACGCCCTTGGCCTGGGCGTAGCGCACGAGCTCGGGCATGTCGATGCCGTCGGCCGGGCGGGTGATGTCGGTCTTGGGGTGGGCGTCGCAGCAGCCGCTCGGGCCCGAGGCCCAGTTGGCATCGATGAGGTAGTAGGGGAAGCCGGACTCGGCGGCGAAGTCGATGAAGCGCTTGTAGGCCGCCATGTCGGGCTTCATGCCCACCAGCGGGCCCGACCACCAGTCCCAGGCCGCCTTGCCGGGCCTGACCCAGCTGAAGTCACCTTCCGGCGGCGGGTTCAGGTTGCCGACCAGCTGGCTCTCGATGAGCTGGCCGGCCCGGTCGGCCATCATGACGGCGCGCCAGGCGGTCGTCAGGCCGCCCGTGGAGACGAAGGCCGGGCCCTGGCGCCCCGGCACGCCGGACAGCTGCACGCGCAGGGCCTCGCCCTCGCGACGGAATGAGGCACCGGTGTAGCCCTGCAGATGGGCCTGGGTGATGGCGTAGTGCGTGTGGCCCGACGGCGTGGTGCAGACCACGGGCACGTCGTAGGCTGCGTCGGCCTTGAGCTGCGAGATGCGCAGGCGCTCGAACTGCACCTCGTGGGCGCCGTCGGCGGGGCCGACCAGGCAGGACGGGTCGCCCGCCGGCACGAAGGCGGTGTACTCGCCGCGCAGCTTCACCGGCTCGCTGCCGTCCAGCCGGTAGCGGAAGGCCACGCCGTCGTCGTAGGCGCGCGCATCGAGGAAGACGCGGCGGCGGCCGCCACCGGCTTCGCGGAAGGCCAGGGTCGCACCGATGTAGTGGTCGCGTGCGCTGGCGGCCTTGGTGGCGACCAGCGGAATGACGCGGTCTTGCTTGGTGTCCTCGCGCGACTCCAGCTTCAGCAGGCCGAAGGCGGGCTGGCCGTCCAGCTCAAGACCCAGCGGCGATGGGGCGATGACGGTCTCGCCCTTGCGGACGATGCTGAAGCTGCTGGCGTCGTCGGCGATGCGCAGGGTGATGCTGCCGTTCGGGGAGGCGACGACGAGATCGGCGGCTTGGGCGGCGCAGGCGCCCAGGGCGAGCAGGGCAGTGGCGATGCGGGTGGTCTTCTTCATGTTCATGTTCTGCTGTCTCGGTCTTCAGGCCACGCCGGCGCCGCGGATCTTCACGGCCACGGCGGGCGAGCCGGCCAGGCCTTCGGGGAGCTTGATCTCCAGGCCGCGGCGGGTGCGCTTGAAGGCCAGGCTGTCGCCCGAGCCGACGGCCACGATGCTGTCGATGGAGCCCGGCGCGACGGCCGACTCCTCGGCCAGGGTCTGGATGCGCATGACGCCGTCCTTGGGCCAGCCCAGGGCGATGGCGTAGAGGGCGCCGCCCTTGCTCGTGAAGCGGATGTCGTCGGGCGTCAGCGGCTGGGAGTTGCCTTCGCTGAACATGCCGCCGCTGACGCGCGTGGGCCCCTCGCCGTAGACGCGCCACGGCCGCGTGCCGTGGATGGCCTCGCCGTTGCGGGCCATCCAGGCGCCGATGTCCTCGACGATCTTGCGCTCGTCCGAGTCGATGCTGCCGTCGCCGCGCACCGGCACCGACAGCAGCAGGTTGCCGTTCTTGGAGACGATGTCGCAGAGGCGGTGGATGACGCTGCTCGCCGACTTGTAGCCGTGGTTGTTGAAGATGCCGCGGTTGTAGTGCCAGTCGCCGATGCAGGTGTCGGTCTGCCAGGGCAGGGGCTCGATGCCCTCGCGAAAGCCGCGCTCGACGTCCTCGACGAGGCCGGGGCGACGCTCGGGCGGCAGCACCTTGGCGTTGATGACGGCTTCCAGCTTGCCGCCGTTCCAGGCCATGCTGGCGTTGTAGTAGTGGGCCGCGATGTCCAGGCCGGCCTGGCCGAGGGGCAGGCCGGAGTTGTCGAAGTAGACGAGGTCGGGCTTGTAGCTGTCGATGAGGTCGCGGCAGCGCAGGAACCACTGGCGCGTGAAGGCCGGGTTCTGCAGCGGCGCCTTCTCGTCCCAGTAGCGGTCGTTCTCCTCGTGCCAGGCGTTGGCGGAACGCGCGGTGCGAAAGCCGTCAGGGATGACGATGTTGCGGCCGGTGTAAAGGTCCTGGGGGTCCAGGCCTTCCCACCACTTGCCCTTGCCGTCGGCCTTGGTCAGACGGAAGGCGTCATAGCGCTGGCCGGCGCGCGGGCCCTCGGCGTCGTAGCCGTAGGCGGTCTGCAGCCAGTGCCAGGCATGGGCCGAATGGTTGCTGACGCCGAAGCGCAGGCCGCGGGCGCGCGCCGCCTTGGCCCAGATGCCGATCAGGTCGCGCTTGGGACCGACGCGCACGCTGTTCCAGGCGTGGTATTTGGAGTCGTAGTTGTCGAAGTTGTCGTGGTGGTTGGCCAGCGCGACGAAGTACTTGGCGCCGGCCTTCGCGTACAGGTCGAGCAGGGCTTCGGGGTCCCAGCTCTCGGCTTTCCAGCGGTTGTTCATCTCCATGAAGCCGACATCGGCCGGGTGGCCGTAGGTCTTCAGGTGATGCTCGTACTGCCAATTGCCCTGGATGTACATGTGGCGGGCATACCAGTCGCCCATCTCCGGCACGCATTGCGCGCTCCAGTGGGCCCAGATGCCGAACTTGGCGTCGCGGAACCAGTCAGGCGTGCGGTAGCCGTCGACGAGGGAGTCCCAGGTGGGCTGGAAGGGCGCCGGCGCGGCCTGGGCGGCGGTCAGCCCGGTGGCGCCGGCGGAGGCCGCTGCGGCGCTGAGGAAGGAGCGGCGGGTCCAGGGGGCGGCGAGTTTTTCGGTCATGGCAGTCGGGAGGAGAAATGCGCGGGAGGCCTTGGCGTCCCGCGCTTGCGAAAGGTGCGGGCGCCGGGCCCGCTGTTCACTTCACTTGGTGGCGTTGACGAGGGTGCTGATCTCGTCGGGCGTCTTCACCGCGCCGGTGTTGCGGTCGATCATTTCGCCCGTGTCCCACCACATCGGCACCAGGCCGTGCAGCCAGGCCGAGTGCGTGACGTACTGGGCCCAGGCCTTGCGGTAAGGCGGCATGCCCGGGTAGTTCGGCTTGTTGTAGGCACCGTACTCGCCCATGATGACCGGCACGCCCTGGTCGATGAAGCGCGTCTTCATCTTCTGGAACTGCGCGTCGACATAGGGTTCGTCGGCCCAGGTCTCGGTCGGGTTGGTGGCGGTCGCGCCCCACTGCCACATCGTGCTGCTGCCGTTGATCGTGAAGTCGTAGGGGTCGTAGTAGTGGATCTCGAAGAACAGCCGGTTGGCGATGGTGTCGGTGGGCAGCACCGTGGAGGCGTAGGAGATGTCGATGTTGGTCTCGTAGCCCTGCACGACGAGGTGGCGCTTGGCGTTGTTGCCGCCGGTGGCGCGCACGGTGTTCACGAACACCTGGTTGTAGCCGTTCACGACGTCAAGCCACTCCTGCGCCTTGGGCACACCCCAGGGTGCGTTCGACTTGCCGACTTCGTTGATGCCGGCGAACAGCAGGTAGTCGTCGAAGTCCTTGAAGTTGGTCGCGATCTGCTGCCAGAGCTTGGCCAGGTGGGCGTTGTTGGCCGGCTGGGCGGCATAGGTCGTCTCCAGCAGGTCGTAGCCGTCGTGGTGCACGTTGATGATGACGTACAGGCCGGCATTGCGGGCGTACTTGACGACCTGCGTGACGCGCGCCATCCAGACCGGGTCGATGTTGTAGCTCGCATCAGCATGGGGCCCCCACGTCACCGGCACGCGGACGCTCTTGAAGCCGGCTGCCTTGATGCCGTTCAGCAGTGCCTGGGTGATCAGGGGGTTGCCCCAGGACGTCTCGGTCGGCGTCGCATCCAGGGTGTTGCCAATGTTCCAGCCGGGCGACATCTCCTTGGACATCTGCAGGCTTGTGATGTTGCGCATCGGACCGGCAATGCCGATTGCGAAGGACTGCAGGCTCTTGGCGCCGCAGGCATTGGTGTAAGTGGCCGTGGCCGTGCAGGCGGCGCTAGGCCGGATGGTCTGCTCACGCGCGCCGCCGGCGGTGCCGCAGCCGTTCCAGGTCCACATGCCGCCGGTCGTCGGCTGCGGGCCGAGGATGGCCGATTCGCCCGCCGGGACGGAGGCCGATGCGGTTTGTGTCCAGCTGCCGCTGACGTTGACCCATGGCGTGATGGCCGTGGGCGTGCAACTGCCGCCGCGGGTGGCCGAGGCCGAGCCGGAGTTGTAGCTGCCGGCCGTGGTCGCGAACTTGACCCAGTACCAATAGGGCGTACCGGTGCCGGCCGAGGCGTCCGCGTAGCTGGTGGCCGTCTTGGCGAGGCTGGCGATGCGGCTGCGGCCGCTGGGGTCGGCGCTGGTGTTGCGATAGACCTCCAGGCCGCTGACGGAGCCGGTGACGGTCCAGTTCAGCTGCACCTGGTCGGTGGCGCCATTGGCCACCAGGCAGACGGTGGTGCCGCCGCCGCTACCGCAGTTCTGGGCCTGGGCGGCCGTGCCTGCGCTGGCGCCGAGGGCCAGCAGCAGGGTTGAAAGGAGCAGTCTCATGTTTCGCCTTTGAGATGTTGGGCTCGGTCGCTGTCTGTACTGGCTACGAGCGATTGGGAGGATGAAGGGCTGGCGCCAGGACTTGCGCGCCAGCCCGCCGAGTCGTGCGTTTAGTTGCTGTAGTTCACCCCGCGGCAGCTGCCGCCGACGTAGACGCGCCCGTAGGTCGCCTGGTCGGCGGTCATCACGCCCACGCCACCCCACTGGTGGGCGTCGTCGTTGTGACGCACCCAGGTACTGCCGGCGTCGTCCGAACGCCAGACGCCCCAGACGCCGTTGTTGATACCCACCACGTAGACCGCAGCCGTGGCGGTCGAGCCGGGCTTGGGCTTGCCCAGCGTGACGATGCTGGCGCCTGCCACCAGCGGGCCGTCCCAATCGTTGCGCCCGGTTCCCCAATTCGGCGCAAAGGCGCTCAGCTTGGTCCAGCTCGCGCCCGAATCCACCGAGTGGTAGAGGGCCAGGCCGTCGGCCACCCAGAGGTCGCCTTCGACGTAAGGGTTCACCGCCATCGACGAGGAGCCGAAGGGCGCGAAGCGCATGTTGGCATTCACCGAGCCCTGGCTCAACGTGAAGTTGTGGCCGCCGTCGGTCGAGACGTAGACCTTGGCCGGCTTATAGGTCCACCAGGCGCCGCCCGAGTCGTAGGCATAAACCTTGTTCGGGTTCTTGCGGTCAGCGACGAGGCGGTAGCTGCTGGGGATGCTGGTTTGCGTGGGCACCGGCAGGTTGGTGGCCGTCCAGCTGGCACCGTTGTTGGTGGTATAGGAGGGCACCGTGTTGCCCGGCGCCCAGACCACGTTGTTGCGTGCCGTGACGACCAGGTTGGATTCCGCACCCGTGTTGGTGGTGGCGCCCGCCGGGAGCGTGCTCAGCGACGCCCAGGTCTGGCCGCTGTTGCCGGACCAGTAGCCGGTGCCGAGAGCACTACCGTCCGGGTTGTTGGTCCGGCCGTTCGCGACGATGTAGGTCGGATCGGACCAGGCCATGTCGGCGGAGTTGCCGTTGCTCCAAGCCTTGTAAGGGCTCAGCGTTGGCGTCGTCGAGAGGTTGGTGTGGAGCCAGGTGCCGACGTCGCCCGAACTGTTGATGAAGATGTAGGCGGCGCCTGCCGGCGGGGCCTTCAGGGACAGCGTGCAGGTCTCTTCCAGGCCGTTGACCGCGCTGCTCCAGGTGGGCGCAGACGCGGAGGCGTTCCGGGTCTCGATGATGCCGCCGCCGTGGACGTGCAGGATGCGGTCACGGTTGAAGGGATCGATCTCGAGGTCGTCGACCCAACCGCGGGCGGTGACGCCGGGCGTCCCGTCTTCAATCTCGCGCCAGTTGCGGCCGCCGTCGTCGGACAGTTGCACGAGCTGCTGACCGGCGTTCCAGGCGCCGCTCACGCCAAGCGCAATGCGCGCGGTCGACCCGCTTCCAGAGACGGACAGGCCGCCGAAGCCGCCGGAGTCGCTGCTCTTGAGCAGTGTCCAGTTGCTGCCGTCGAACTTGTAGAGGCGTGCGGGACCGCCGTCGCCAGGCCCTGCACCCTGGGTGAAGGCGAAGTAGTACATGCCGTCCGCTGCGCGCACCACGTGGGGGATGTGGTAGCCGGACACCGGCGTCGTGACCGGCGTCCAGCTGAAGCCGCCGTTGACGGACTTGTACAGGTTGGAGCTCAGGCTCGCTGCCGTGACGTAGTCCGGCGCGATGGTGGCGTACATGATCCAGGTCGTCGCGCCGCCACCGACATTCGAGTTGTCGAAGATCAGTTGCTCGACGCCCATGACCTGGCCGCCCAGGTTGTCGATCTGGGTCTGAGTCAGGACGGTGGATGACAGCGAGGACTGGCTCCAGGTCTGGCCAGAGTCCGCGCTCTTCCACAGGCCGGCGGTGCGCGAGGCGTAGAACAGAATGGTCGGATTGGTGGGGTCGACGGCCAGGCGCTCGCCGATGGCGCGGCCGTTGTTGTTGCCGCCGGCCGAGAACGGCAGGTTCACGGAAGTCCAGCTGTTGCCGCGGTTGTTGGAGATGTACAGCCGGGCGGTGGGTTTCGCCGAGATGGACATGTCGGCGACCATGTAGACGCGCTGGTCGTTGGTCGGATCCACGGCGATGCTCTCGACGCCACGGGAGTTGCCCTCGGTCACGCCGAGTCCATCGCTCAACGGGATCCAGGACGAGGTGCCGGCATCCCAGCGATAGGCGCCACCGACGTCGGTGCGTGCGTACAGGACGTCCTTGGTCTTGGGGTGGAAGATGAGGCCCGTGACGTAGCCGCCGCCGCCCCACTTGACGTTGGCCCAGATGCCCACGCCGACGCTGAAGTTCTGCGTGCTCTTGGCGCCGCAACTGTTGGTGTAGGTTGCCGTCGCCGTGCAGGCGCCGGCAGGCGAGATGGTTTGCTCACGGGAGGCCCCGACGGTGCCGCAGCCACTCCAGCTCCAGGAGCCGCCGGAGGTCGGCTGCGGGCCGAGGATGGCCGAGCTGCCGGTCTTGATGGTGGCGGACGATGTCTGCGTCCACGTGCCATTGACGTTGATGTAAGGCGTGATGGCCGTTGGCGTGCAGGTTTGTGCAAGCGCCATGGAGCCGGCGCTCATGGCGGTGATCAGGGTTCCCAACTTCAGTCTCACGGTTCTACCTTTCAGGGAAGGTGCCCGGCCGGTTGTCTCCTCCGGTTGCGGGCGTTGTGGAGAGATCGGCTCAATGTCTGGGCTCGACCTCGACGAAGACGGTGGCGTTCGGGCAGGGCTTCATGGGTCCAGGCTCCGATAGCCGAAATGAAGAAGACGCACCTCGCCCGTGCCGGCAGCGAACAGGGCCGGACGCAGGCTCAGCAAGGTGCCGAAGCCGTTCTGGTGCAGAGCCGAGATGTCTCTCAGCCAGGGGTTCTGGACCCAGGGGCCATCGCCCATGGCGTGGTGGAAGCTGACGAGGTGGCGGCGGTGGGTCACGCGCAGGCGGTGACGCCGACCCTGCGTGGGCTGCTGCATCCAGCGGTGTTCCTGTCCGTAGCTGTAGGTGTGGATGCGCTCCTCGCCGATGCCGATGCCGACGAATCCCCGCGCGTCGTGGAAGAGGGCGAGGCCGCCCTGGACGGCGCCCTGCAGTTCGAAGTCGAGTTCGGCGATGTAGCTGTGGTCGCCGACCAGGCAGGTCAGCGGGGAACAGTCATGCAAGCCCGTGCCCTTGCCGCGCAGCGCCAGGCCGTCACCGGTCAAGCGCGCCCGTTGCAGCTCACCCGGCGCGGCATCGAAGAAGCTCCATTGCAGGCCGAGGCGATCACGGCGGAAGTCGTCCGACAGCGCGAGCGGAAGCACTGCGCCCGAGCCGCCGCGCGGCTTGCGCATCGGCCGGTCCAGCCGCAGGCCGGCGGTGCGGAACCAGCCGTCGCGGGTCCATTCGATGGGCTGCAGCAGGGCCTGGCGGCCGAGGATGCGGTAGCCGTTCTCGTGGCCGTGGCAGGCCATCCACCAGTCGCCGCCGGGACCTTCCACCAGGCTGGCATGGCCGCTGGTGCACCAAGGCGCGTCGACGCCGCCGGCAGAGGCGATCGGGTTGAAGGGGCAGTCCTCCCAGGGGCCGAAGACCGAGCGCGAGCGGGCCACCGCCAGCGCGTGGCTGTCGGTCGAGCCGACGGCCGAGATCATGTAGATGAACTCGCCGCGGCGCAGCAGTCGCGGCCCTTCAGAGCCGGGTAGATCGGCGTTCGCGGGCTGGAGGGTGCCGCGCGTGGCCAGGCCGTCGTCGGTCAGCTCGACGCGGCGCACGCCGTTGACAAAGAGATGGCGTCGGCCGTCTTCGCCAACGACATGGCTGGGATCGAAGCAGCCGTCCAGGCCCAGGTCGACGGGTGCGCTCCAGGGGCCGCCGATGTCGTCGGCATGCAGGACGTAGACGGCGCTGCGGCGGCCTTGCAGCGCGCACAGGTAAACGAAGTAGCGGCCGCCGTGCTTGACCAGGTCCATGGCCGAGACGCTGCCCAAGGGCTGGGTCAAAGCCGCCACGATGGGCGTCCAGTTCACGAGGTCGCGCGAATGGCGGATCACGACGCCGGGGCAGGACTGCAGCGACGAGGCCGTCATGTAGTAGTCGGCGCCGTCCTTCAGCAGGGTCGGGTCGGGGTGGTCGCCGGCCACGATGGGGTTGCAGAAGCTGCCGTCGCCACGGTCGGCCTGGCGCGGTCCGCGCGGCTGCGGTGCCAGGGCAGGGCGTTGCATGGTCGCGGCGGAGGACAGCATCAGGCGGCCCCCCCGAGGCTGGCCGGAGTGACGCGGGCGCGGCCCTGGGCGTCCAGCTTCAGGGCCAGGCGCTGGCCGCGGTAGCGCAGCGCCACCCGGGCGCGTGCCGGCCCGCGCAGCTGAAGGCGAACGAGCTTGCCCTGCTGCCAGTCGATGTCGACCTCCACCCCGCCATGGGCGCGCACGCCATGCAGCCGGCCTTCGGGCCAGTCCTGGGGCAGGGCGGCCAGCAGATGGATCTCGCCGCCCCAGGACTGCACCATCATGTCCAGGATGGCCGCCGCACCGCCGAAGTTGCCGTCGATCTGGAAGGGCGGGTGGGCGTCGAACATATTCGGGTAGGTGCGCGCCGGCCCCAGCAGCCCCTGCAGGATCTTGTAGGCGCGCTCGCCGTCGCCCAACCGAGTCCACAGCGCCAGGCGCCAGGCCGTGGCCCAGCCGGTGCTCTCGTCGCCGCGCGCGTTCAGCGTGACGCGGGCGGCCTGGGCCAGCTCGGGGGTGTCGCGCACATTGACCTGCTCGCTGGGGTAGACGGCGTAGAGGTGGGAGACATGGCGATGGCGCTGGTCGGCGGCGCCGGCATCCCAGTCCTCCAGCCATTCCTGCAGCTGGCCCTGGGCGCCGATGCGGTCGGCGGGCAGGCGCGCGCGCGCCTGGCGCACGGCTTGCGCAAAGGCCGCGTCCACCTGGCCGAGCCGCTGCTGGGCAGCCAGCGCCGCGTCGAAGAGGTCGCGCAGGATCTGGCGGTCCATCGCCGGTCCGGCGCACAGGGCCACGCCGGCGTGATGCTCGTTCTCGGGCGACAGCGAGGGCGACGTGACAAGGCCGCGACCCTGCGGGTCCTCGACCAGGGTGTCGAGGAAAAACTGCGTGGCGCCATTGAGCAGCGGCACCAGGCGGCGCAGCAGGGCCGGGTCGGGCTGGTACTGGAACTGCTGCCACAGCGTCGTGCAAAGCCAGGCGCCGCCGGTGGGCCACATGCCCCACAGCGGGCCGTCGATGGGCGCCGTGGCCCGCCACAGGTCGGTGTTGTGATGGGCCATCCAGCCGCGCGCGCCATAGCTATCGCGGGCGGTGCGAGCGCCGGTGACGGCCAGTTCCTCGACCATCTTCACGAGCGGCTCGAGGCATTCGCCGAGATTGGCCGGCCCGGCGGGCCAGTAGTTCATCTCGGTGTTGATGTTGATCGTGTACTTGCCTTCCCAGGGCGGGTGCAGGACCTCGTTCCACACGCCCTGCAGATTGGCGGGCTGGCTGCCCGGCCGCGACGAGGACATCAGCAGATAGCGCGCGTACTGCACATACATGGCCGTCAGGGCCGCGTCGGGCTGGCGGGGCACGCCCTGGATGCGCGCGCTGGTGGGGCGGGCATTGGCCTCGTGGCCGCCGAGGTCGATGTGCAGGCGGCGGAACAGGGCGCGGTGGGCCTTGACGTGGTCGTCGCGCAGCTGGGCGAAGGGCTTGCGCGCGGCCGCCATGGTGCGCTGGCGCACGGCGCCTACCGGGTCGCCGCTGGTGTCCTGGTAGTTGACGTAGCTGGTCTCGCCGGCCACGAGCAGGGTCAGGCGGCGCGCGCCGCGCACGCGCAGCTGGTCGCCGCTGGCCTCGATCTGCCCGTCGCCCACCGCCTGCACGCGCAGCGCATAGCGCAGCTGGCCGGCGATGCCGAATGCCTGCACATTGCGACCCTCAATCAGCAGGGCGTCGCTGCCGTCGGCCTTGACGGTTAGTGCAGCCGGCCGCTTCTCGGCGTTCAGGGATTCACGGTGCTCCCAGGGCGCGCCGACATAGACCACGCCGTGGGCGTCGTACTTGGTGTCACCGAAGCCGCCGTAGGGCTGGTAGTCGGGATGGCGATAGCCGAGGTCGAGGTCGATCACGCCTTCGCCGACGACCTCCAGGCGGATCACCGTCACCTGGTCGGGCGCGCTGCAGAAGGCCTCGCGCTGGTGGCGGGCGCTGCCGTCGAAGAAGCTGGTCAGCGCGATGGCGCTGTCGAGGTCGAGGCTGCGGCGGTAGCGCTGCGCGCTCTTCAGGCCGGGGAAGTCGAGCAGCAGGTCGCCGGCGCCGCTGAAGGGCATCTGCTTGATCGGCTGGCCCATCAGCGCCGCGGAGACCAGCTCGTTGGCCTCCTTCCAGCGCTGCTGGTCAATCAGCTGGCGAACCTCGGGCAGGGCCTCGCGGAACTTGGGGTTGTCCGCGACGTAGGGGCCGCCGCCGTAGAGGGTGTCGATGTTGAACTGCAGGCGCTCCTGGGCCGGGCGGCCGAAGACCATGGTGCCCATGCGGCCGTTGCCCAGGGGCAGGGCCTCGATCCACGGGCCGGCCGCCTGCTCGTACCAGAGCGTCAGCGCGTCGTCGGCCAGGTGGGCGGCGCCGCTGCGCGCGAAGGCGGGCAGGGCGGACAGGCTGCAGGCCAGCGCGCTGCCGGCGAGGAAGTCGCGGCGGGTGCTCATCGCGGCGCTCCCATCAGCTGCTGCAGCGTCGGCGCCATGGCGCGCTGCCAGATCTCGTAGCCGCGCTCGTTGGGGTGCAGCAGGTCGGGCATGACGTCCTTGGCTAGCGTGCCGTCGGGCTGCAGCAAGGCCGTGCCGATGTCCAGGAAGTGGACGCTGCGGCCATCGGCATAGCCTTTGATGATCCCGTTCACGCGCTGGTTGATGCCGCGCAGGAAGTCGTCGGGCTTCTCGCCGCGCGGGAAGACGGCCAGCAGCAGGATCTGCGCGTTCGGCAGGCGCTGGCGGATCTCGTCGAGCAGGCGCTTGATGCCGGCGGCCGTGGTCGCGGGGTTCTCGGCGCGGTGGCCGGTGTTGTTGGTGCCGATCATCAGCACGACGGCCTTGGGCGCGATGCCGTCGATCTCGCCGTGCTGCAAGCGCCACAACGCGTTCTCGGTGCGGTCGCCGCCGAAGCCCAGGGCCAGGCCGTGCAGGGGTGCGAAATGGCGCTGCCAGACCTCGCGGCCTTCCTTCTCCCAGCCCTGGGTGATGGAGTCGCCGATGAAGACGATCTCGGGCGGCGTGCCGGCAGCGAGGAGCTGGCGTTTTTCTTCGAGCTTCTGTTCGTGGCGGGTCTTCCACCAGTCAATGGACCAGGATTCGTTGAGCATGGCCGGCGTGACCGACTCGCTGCGGTAGTCGGGGCAGGCCAGGCCCGGCCTTGACGCGCGGGTCAGGCGCACGTTGGCGACGCTGATGCGACCGCTGCCGGTGCCTTCGAGCGCAAAGGGCAGGGTGACGGCCGAGAAGTCGGCCCCTTCGCGGGCAAAGCAGGTCAGGGACAGGGCGACGCGCTGCCAGCCCTTGCCGGCCCAGCC
This sequence comes from uncultured Comamonadaceae bacterium, assembly GCA_966111775.1. GTDB lineage: Bacteria > Pseudomonadota > Gammaproteobacteria > Burkholderiales > Burkholderiaceae_C > Pelomonas. The sequence goes on from CBHWBD010000001.1 coordinate 65,432, forward strand.
GCGCGCCGGGTCGATGAGGTTGACGGCGCGCTCGCAGCCTTTGCCGCAGCTGAGCTTGACGCTCAAGCCGCCCTTGTCCAGCTCGGCCACGTTCAGGTCGAACTCCAGCGTGCCGCCGGCATAGGGCCTCAGGTCCAGGGGGCTGCGGCTTTCGACGCGCAGCATGGACTGCCACAGGTCGCGCCACTCGAAGGTCAGCGCGTCGCGCCTGCCGGCGCTGAGGTGGGCACTGGCGCCGGCATGGCTGGCGGTGGCGTAGTCAGCGTTCGGCGTGGGCGCGACGACGCCATCGCCCTTGAGTTCGGCCTGGGCTTCCCAATGGCCGACGGTGACGCGCCAGGCGTCGGCCGGCGCTGGCAGGATGACGAGGTCCTGGGCCTGCACCAGGCCGGTCGCGGCGAGCAGGGTGGAAGCGATGAAGTTGCGGTACTGCATGGGAACTGTTGAATCGGTCAGCGGTAACGGCCCAGCTTGACCTTGATGACGCGCGGGGTGGCCGTGAAGTTCAGGCCCCAGTCGACCTGGTCGCCGTTCCAGCGGCGCTCCATGACCCACTTCCCGTCGGCGCCGAAGCGGCCTTCTTCGACGTGGGCGATGAGGGCCTTGCCGCTGGCCTCGGCGTCGTCGATGCGCACGCGGGCCAGCTGGCCCACCAGCAGGAACTCGTCGTCGCCGGTCTGGGCGATGGCCACGCCGCCGGAGGGCGTTGCGGCATGGGCGGGCTTCTCCTTCTGGTTGCCCGGCCACTCGCGCTCGCCGAACTGCCACTGGCCGAAGCTGACGTGGGCCTTCCAGCCCTTCATCGCGACGAACTGGTCGGCATGGTCGTCGGGCTCGGCCACGCCCCAGGTGCGGCCTTCGAAGGCCCAGCGCGCCCATTGGCGCTGCATGGGGCGGAAGGCGGCGTAGACCTTGGCGAAGGGTTCGAGCGTGGCCTTGTCGTTGGTCTTGGCGCCCAGCGGATAGTTGGCGTAGTCGAAGTAGTCGATGCCGAAGGGCGCCACGCCCAGGGAGCCCTGGCCCAGGATTCGGTAGAGGTAGCGGGCATAGAGCTCGGCATTGCCGATCTCGGGCACGAACAAGGCGTTGTCGGGGCGCTTGAACTTGGCCAGGTTGGCGTCGAGCTTGGCCGACTCGGGGTTGTAGATGTCGGGGCCGACGATGTCGATGTGAGGTGCGGCCGCCTTGTAGATGTCGATGACGTCGTAGGTGGGGCCGCCGGCCGCGAAGTCCTTGTTCCAGGGCTTGGGCGGCTGCTCCAGCGGGTCGCGCAGTGCGTTGTTGACGTACATCGGCAGGTCGTGTTCGGCGCGGCCGGCCTTGGCGATCTCCTCGATGTAGCGGGCGATGGCCCAGGCGTGGAAGTACTCGTCGGCATAGTCGCCATAGACCTCGCGCCAGCTGCCCGAGGCCTGGGCCACCGGCTTCTTGCGGGCCAGCACCGCGGCCGGCACCGGCTGCTCGAAGGCGGCCTGGGCAGCCTTGCCGAAATCGCGCGCGAGGCCGAAGGTGCCGACCTCGTTCTCCACCTGCACCATCAGCACGGTGTGCTGTTGGGCGTCGACCTGCTTGAGATGCTTCATCAGCGCCGTGAAGGCGCGCTTGTCGGCCTTGAGTGTTTCCTCACCGAAGGGGGACAGGCAGTAGCTGTCCTTGCCGGCCTCGTCGACCATGCGCGGGAAGCGCCGGTTGTCGAACTTGACCCAGGCCGGCGTGTACTGCGGGCTGGTGTTCTTCCAGGTGCCGAACCACAGCAGCACGACGCGCACCTGGTGCTCGCGGGCCTGCTTGAGCAGGGTGTCGACGAAGGAGAAATCGAAGCGGCCCTCGACGGGCTCGATCTGCTCCCAGGCCACTGGTACCTCGACGGTGTTGGCCTGGATGTCGGCGATGGCGGGCCAGACCTTGTCCAGGGCCTTGGGGTAGTTGCTGGAGTTGTGGACCTGGGCGCCGAGGATGGTGAAGGGTTGGCCGTCGACTAGCAGGGCCGGGCGGCCGTCGCGCTGCACGAGTCGAGGCAGGTCGGCCGCGGTCGCGGCAGAGGCGATCAGCAGGCTGGCGAGCACTACAGCCAGTCTGGGATGGCGGGGGCGTGAGGAATTGAGCATGGCAAAGAAGTCCCCGGGGCCTCGCGACAAGGCACCGGGGTGAAGGACGGCGGTCAGTAGCTGTAGCGCAGGGACAGCGTGTAGCGCCGCCCGGTGGAGAACCAGGCCCGGCCCATCTGGCCGATGTGCTGCTGGGCCGTCTGGTTGAAGACCTTGTCGGTCAGGTTCAGCCCCTCCAGGCCGACCTGCAGGCCGTCGTTGAAGCGGTAGAAGATGCTGCCGTCCACCGTGCCATAGCCCTCGGCCCAGGTGGGCAGGCCCCAGCCGACGTTGTGCTGGCCGAAGGTGGGGCTGCTGGGGTTGCTGTCGGTGCCGTCGCCGCCCTCGGTACCGTTGGCGTGCACGGCCTGCAGGTAGCGGCTGCGCCAGCTGTAGGCCAGGCGCGCCGAGACCGGGCCCTTGTCGTACATCAGGTTGAGGTTGAAGGCGTTCTTGGACAGGCCCTGCATGGGCAGGTTGCCGAAGGTGCGGCCGTCGGTGTCGCAGCCGTTCAGGTTCAGGTTGAAGTTCTCGGCGCTGTTGCCGCCCGCGCACCAGCCGTTGAAGACCGGGTCGTGCAGCTGTTGCTTGCTCTTGATGTAGGTGTAGTTCGCGCCGACGCCGAAGCCGGACAGCCAGCCGGGCAGGCTGTCGAAATAGGTCTGGCCGGCAATCTCCAGGCCGCGCACCGTGCCGTCGGCGCCGTTGTCCGGACCGGTGATGGTGAACGCGTGCGGCTTGCCCTGGTCATCGGTCAGCGTCTTGATGAAGGCGCGGTTGATGATGATGTCCTTGAGCTCCTTGTTGAAGACCGCCAGGGTCACGGAACTCGCTTTCGCCGGATACCACTCGGCCGTCAGGTCGACGTTGGTCGAGCGGATGGGCTTGAGCAGCCCGTTGCCCTGGGCCGTGCCGGTGTAGGTGGGATCGCCGCGCAGCACGGGCGGGCCACCCTGGGGCCGGTCGATGGTCGCGCCCTGACTCATGGTGGTGTAAGCCTGCAGGGACGTGAAGTCGGGGCGGGTGACGCCCTGCGACAGCGCGAAGCGGAACTGCAGCTGCTCCGACGCGTTCATCTTCAGGTTCAGGCTGGGCAGGGCATTGGTGTAGGCGTTGGAGATGTCCTGGGCTTCGGAGAAGGCGGCGATGACGGGCAGGCCCGGCGGCAGGGGGCCGGCCGGCGGCGAGAACACCGTGTAGCCGTGGGCCTTGGCCTGGGTGCGCACCAGGCGCAGGCCGAGATTGCCTTCGATGGGCATCGGCAGGTCGTCGAAGCCGAAGCGCAGCGCGCCATAGGCCGCCTGGGTGCGTTCGCTCTGGTCGTTGCTGCCGATGGGGTCGGTGCCGAAGGTGGCCGGCTTCCAGGCGTCGCAACTGCCCCAGCCCTGGGCCGCAACCTGCTCGGCGCACAGGATGTCGTGGAACTTGTGCAGGGCCTCGTAGCTGCCGGGGTAGTCGGAGGCCGCGGCGAAGCTCGGCACGACCAGCGAAGGCACGCTGGACTTGCCGTTGAAGAAGTTGGGGAAGTTGCGCACCGCGACCGGGCCGGCAAAGCGCGGGTCGTTCAACTTGGCCAGGCCGCTGATGTTCCAGCCCACTTGCCAGGGCTGGGTGATGGCCGCCCAGTTGTAGCCGGGGTTGCTGTTGGTGGTGACGGCCTGGCGGTCGGTGAAGCGCAGCCCGAAGCGCAGGTCGCGCAGCACCGGGTCGTCGAACTTGAACTTGGCGTCGCCGCGCCAGGCCTTCTGGGTGGCCTTGCTCTTGTCCGAATGCTCCATCGTGAACGCCCAGTAGTAGTTGTTGGGGTTCGCGAAATAGGCGCGGTCGGCGTCGTCGAAGCTCAGCGTCGGCGGCGAGGTCGTGACGTCCAGCCCCATCTTGGGCGCGGCCAGGCCGGTGGCGACGGTGGAGTCGAAGGACTGGGTGTTGGCGCGGATGAGCTGCAGGTCGGAACGGAAGGTCCAGCGGTCGTCGGCCTTCCAGTTGAAGGCCCAGGCCAGTTCGTGCGTCAGCGAGTCGCGGTTGGAGTAGCGGGTGTCGTCGTTGAAGTTCAGGCCGCCCTTGGAGGGGTCGCTGATGACGCCGGAGCGGAACACGCCGCGGTCGTCGTAGACACCGTTGGCGACCTGGTTGGTGTAGGGGTCGGTGCCGGTGAAGATGGCGTTCTCGTCCCAGTACATCTTGTACTTGGAGCGGAAATAGGTCACGGAGGAGTCGACGTTGTCCTTCTTCCACTGCAGGGCGCCGTACAGGCCGGTGCGCTTGCGGTCGAAGTCCAGCGTGCGCCAGGAGGCGCTCTTGGGCACCCACAGGATGGAGCCTGGCTTGATGTCCGGGCGCGGGTAGAAGGCGTCGAGCTGGAAGGCGTCGCTGCGCGAGGCGCTTTCGGAATAGGCCACGTCCACCAGGGCGCCGAACTGGCCGTAGTCGGTGGTCCAGCGGTTGGACATCAGGGCCGACAGCTCGGGCTTCTTGGAGCCGCCCAGTTCGGCGTAGGAATACTTGGCCGAGAAGGCGCCCTTGGCGCCGCTGAAGTCGAAGGGCATGGCCGTGCGCAGGTTCACGAGGCCGCTGACGGCGCCCTCGATCTGCTCGGCCGAGGGGCTTTTGTAGACGTCGACGCCGGCCATCAGCTCGGGCGGCACGTCCTCGAAATTCAGCGCGCGGCCACCGTTGGCGGAGAAGGAGTCGCGGCCATTCAGTTCGGAACGCACATAGGACAGGCCGCGGATGGTGACGCCCGAACCTTCGACCGAGAAATGCTCGGGATCGTTCTTGGCCATGGTGCGGTCGATGGCCACGCCGACGATGCGCTGCAGGACCTCGGTCACGGAGCGGTCGGGCAGCTTGCCGATGTCGTCGGCCACGATGGAGTCGACGATCTCGTCGGACTCCTGCTTGATCTTTTGTGCCGACTGCAGGGCGGCGCGCTGGCCGCTGATGACGACGGTCTCAAGACTCTGGGTCTTGGCGGCGGGGGCCGAGGCGGCCGCCGCCGGTGCCGGCGCAGCCTGGCCCCAGGCCAGGCCGGTGCCGAGAAGGGCCGCTTGCGCAGCGGCCAGCGAGATGGCGGTTCTCCGGTACTTGTTCACTGTGTCTCCTTTCAAGCTCTCTAGGGCTTTTGGCAGGGATCCGGTTCGAGGGCCAAACGGTGAGGCGGCGACTGCGCCCCGCTCCGGGCGCATTGGCAGCGCTGTCAATGCGCGTACCTGAATGAAGTCGCTGGTCAAACCAATTTGGTCATGCCACTCTGCCACACCGATATTGTGGTCAGACCAGTGCATACCCCAATACTCTTTTTCGAGCCTTTGCGGGGTAACATCGGACAGGGCCTTGTGGTTGCGATACCATTTGGTCAGTCCAATTGTCAGGGAGTTCAGCGGCATGCCCAGCCATCACCGCGCCAGCGATTCGCGCAGGCAATATCAGTTGGTTGCCGACCGTATTCGTGCCCTGATAGAAGATGAACGGATCGGCGTGGGTTCACGCCTGCCGGCGGAGCGGGAGCTCGCGCTGCAACTGGGGGTGTCCCGGCCGTCGCTGCGCGAGGCCTTGATCGCGCTGGAAATCGACGGCCGAGTGGAAATTCGCGGCGGGTCGGGGGTGTATGTCTGCGCCATGGCGGCCGGCGGCGGTGATGGCGCCACTTCGTCGCTTGGCGACAGTCCCGCGGAGCTGATGCAGGCGCGCGTCGTGCTGGAGGGGGCCGTCATCACCTTGGCCGCGGCCCGCATCACCAAGGCGGGCTTGCAGCGCGTCGAAGAAGCCTTGGCTGCGATGCGCGAGGAACACACCGGTGGGCGCAAGCCGGTGGAAGCCGATCGGCGCTTCCACCTCAGCATTGCCGAAATGACCGGCAACTCCGTCCTGGCGGACATGGTGGGCACATTGTTCGACGGGCGCCACAGCCCCATCGCCGCGCGCATGAGCGGGCAGGTCGAATCGACTCATACTTGGCAGGCCGCGCTCGGCGAGCATGAGGCCATCTACCGTGCCCTGGAGGCCCGTAACCCGCAGGCAGCCGCCGCGGCAATGTGCAGCCATCTGCTGGCCTCCCATGGGCGCTGGGCCGACGAACCGGCGGGGCCGGTCGTGAAGGCACTCGCAGGGGCGTGAAGTTGTCCAGTCCCCCGCGTGGCGGGGACAACCGCCGCCAATACCAGCTCGTCGCCGACAGGATTCGCACCCTCATCCAGGAGGAGGGCATGGCCCCTGGCACGCGGCTGCCGGCCGAGCGGGAACTGGCGCTGCAACTGGGCGTGTCCCGTCCTTCGCTGCGGGAGGCGCTGATCGCCCTCGAGATCGACGGCCAGGTAGACATTCGTGGCGGATCGGGTGTTTATGTCTGCGCGCCTCCGGCGGGCAGCGGCGGTGCCACCTCGGCCCTTGGCGACAGCCCGGCCGAGCTGATGCAGGCGCGCGTGGTGCTCGAGGGCGCCGTCATCGCGCTCGCGGCGGCGCGTGTGACGTCCGAGGGCCTGCGGCGGGTCGGCGACGCCTTGGCGGCGATGCGCGAAGACCAGGCTCGCGGCCGCAAGCCGGTGGACGCCGATCGGCGCTTCCATCTGAGCATCGCCGAGATGGCCGGTAACGCTGTGCTGGTGGACATGGTGGGCGCCCTTTTCGATGGCCGTCACGACCCCATCGCGGCGCGCATGAGCGGTGAGGTCGAGTCGTCGCGGCAGGCCTGGCAGGTGGCGCTCGACGAGCATGAAGCCATCTATCGCGCACTGGAGAGCCGCAACCCGCATGCCGCAGCTGCAGCCCTGTGCAGCCATCTACTGGCTTCCCACGGCCGCTGGGCCGGCGAGTCCGACGATTTGATGGGCCGCGGGGCCATCGGCGCCTGAGGCCGTGTCAGGCCGGTCGAGCTCCGGTCACCCGGTCAAGGAACTTCGCGTGAGTAGGCATGGCGCCCACCGCACGTTGGATGGCCTCGCGTACAGCGCGCAGATGCCGGCTCACGAATTCCAGGTCAACCAGATCGACGTAGGGGTCGTAGCGCTGCGGCGCAAGCCCCAGGCCCAGCAGCAGTGAAATCCAGGAGGGCTCGGCAAAGCCCTCGGGCTCCAGGATCGCCACGCGGCCGGTCTGACGGAACAGCTCGATCTGGTGCGTCAATCCATCGGGGATGCTCATTGCCGCGCAATACCTCCAGAACTCGCTGTCGCGGCGCTCAGTGAGCTTGTAGTGCAGGATGATGAAATCGCGCACCGACTCGTATCGGTAGGCCATCTGGCGGTTGAACTCATCGGCCAGCTTCGGAGCGAAGTCCCGGTCCGGCAGCAGGGTCGTCAGGCGGCTGACGCCATCCATGATCAGCTGGATGCTGGTGGACTCCAGAGGCTCGAGGAATCCTGAGGACAGGCCGATGGCGACGACGTTCTTCACCCATCCCTGCTTGCGCCGGCCCGTGACGAAGCGCTGCTGGCGCGGCGAGTCCAGGGGCTTGCCGTCGAGGTGGCTCAACAGAGCGTGGGCAGCCTCGTCGTCGCCCAGGTGGCCGCTGCAGTAGACCAGGCCGTTGCCGGTGCGGTGCTGCAGGGGGATGCGCCATTGCCAGCCTGCGCTTCGCGCGGTCGACGTGGTGAAAGGCGTCATCGGGTCGAGGGGGGGGGCGGGGCCGGCGGGGGCCCCGGAGGCGGGCCCCCCGGGGCGGGCCGAGGCGGGGGGGGGAATAATCGCGCCCCCGAGAAGCAGCGCGCGCTTGGGGTGCGTTGCGCGCCGCGGCCCCGGCGCCCCCACGGTCGCAGGGAAGCCAGTGGCTCCAGTCCTCGTAGGGGGAATTCATCGCGCCGCCGATCAGCAGCGCTCGAAAGCCCGAGCAGTCGATGAAGAGGTCGCCCTCGATGCGCCGCCCATCGCTGAGGTGAATCGCCGTGACGAAGCCATTCAGCTCGGAGGTCTCCACGCGCACGACGGTGCCCTCGACGCGCTGGGCCCCGTGGTGCAGGGCGTAGTCGCGCAGGTAGGCGCCGTACAGCGAGGCATCGAAGTGGTAGGCGTAGTCGAAGGCGTTGGACGGCGATGGCTCGCCTGGTTGAGGCGGCAGAAAGCGCAGGCCGCGAGCCATCATGGTGGCGGTCGACCACTCCTCGTAGGAGGGAAGGTCAGGATCCTGTTCCCGCAGTCGCAGCCAGTAGGCCCACAGCGGCCGGTTGTGGATGGCCGGGCCAAACCCGCCGAAGCCGTGGAAGAAGCGATGGCCGACTCGGCCCCAGTCGCAGAACTCGATGCCGAGCTTGAAGCTCGCCTTGGTCTTGCGGACGAAGTCGGCTTCATCGATGCCAAGCATCCGGTTGTAGACGGCAATGGTCGGCAGCGTGGCCTCGCCGACGCCGACCGTGCCGATCTCGGCCGATTCGACCAGCGTCACCTCGCAATGATCGGGTTGGCCAGGGCTGCACAGCATGCGCGCCAATGGCGCCGCGGTGATCCACCCGGCACTGCCTCCACCAACGATGACGACTTTGCGCAACGCGCGACTTCGCATGAAACCAAGCTCCTCTGTTGTTGTGGTCAAGCCACTTTGGTCTGACCAGGAGTTTGCCCTACTTCCATTTGGTCATACCAGTGGCGTAGCATTTTTTGTACTGGGGCGAAACTGGCGTGGTGTGCCAGGCCCTTAGAGCCAGCGGTTCGGCCTTCGATTGGCCAGACCAGTCTATAGAACCAGGAGACAGAACGTGAAACAGAAGATGGTTCGGCACGGCCGGAAATTGACAGCGTTGGCAGCGTGCGCTGCATTGGCTGCCTGTGGTGGAGGGGCCGGTGAGGGCGGTTCCGGCTCGGGCGGGAAGCAACAAAGCATCACCTTCAAGTATCCCGGCGGGGCGACATTGCTGGCCGCGCCCGTGACACTGTCGGCAACGGCCGACTCAGGTCTGCCCGTCACTTTCAAGTCCGGCACACCGACGGTCTGCACGGTCGATGGCAACAAGCTCACCTTGCTGGAAGCCAAGGAGTGCCTGGTTATCGCGAGCCAGGCGGGTGGTGCGTCGGCCGACGGCAAGCAGTGGGCTCCGGCTGACGATGTCAGCCAGCTCTTTGTCGTGCTGAAGAAGCCGCAGGTGCTGACTTTTGCGCCGCCTGACTACCTGCTCAGTTCCAAGGCGAGCTCCGTTGCGCTGACTGCCTCGACCGATTCCGGCCTGCCCGTGACCTTCACCGTGGACACGCCGACCAAGTGTTCGATCAGCGGCAGCACCCTCTCGCTGCTGGGCAAGGGCACCTGCGCCGTGACGGCCAAGCAGGCGGGCGATGACAAGTATGCGCCCCAGTCGAAGCAGGCCTTCATCGCCGTGGATCCGCTGCTGCTGGCGGATGGCTTCGATGTCGTGACGGGCAACGGTGCCGGTTCTTCGAGCGACCTGCGCACGGCGCAAGGTGGTGGCGTCACGACGAACCCCTGGGACAGCACGCTGGGCTCGGGCTGGACCTGGTGCGGCAGCGATCGGCCCGACTGGTGCTATCACAGCGTATCGGCCGACGGCAAGACGCTGACCTCGGCGCTCGAAGTGCCGAAGGCCAACTTCCCGACCGGCTGGCACACGGGCCTGAACGAGATCGACATCTTCACGCCGGGCAAGACCGGGTTTGATTCGGGCGGCGACACGACGGGCGGCCTGCGGGTCACGGCCGAGACGGCCCTGGGCTTCACGATGGGCGTGCCGCAGGGGTTGTACGCCGCGGGCAAGCCGATCGTGGTCTATCTCGACCTGGGCAAGAGCAACGGCGGCTGCAACGTCGAGCTCGCCACGCTGGTCTGGCCGCGCGCGTCGGGCTTCGTCGGCTACAACGTCCCGCTGAGCAACTTTGCCGTCACCAACAACTGTGGGATTGGCGGCGTGACCGCGGCGTCGGTGGACAACGACATCCGCAAGCTGCCCAACCCCTGGGATGCGGCGGGCAATCCCACCAACATCGCGGCCTTCAATACGGCCCTCGATGGCTTCAAGGACGCACGCACCTCGGCCACGACCTTGTTGGGCTCTTCCGACATCGTCCGCATGCGCCTGAAGCTCTTCGACATCAACGACAGCAACCCGGGCACGGCGTTTTACTCGTCATCCATCTCGATCACCGGGGCCATCACCGTCCAGTAACCCCTATGCGCGGCAGCCCAGCCTGCCGCGCAGGGCGGCGGTCGTCAGCGGGCAGACGATCGCCGGTCCGTGGGTGCCAAGCATTCGTGACGCTGTCCCAGCGTTGCCAGAACATTGAAGGAAACGGAGACAACTGATGAAAAAACAATTCCAGACCACCGCGATCTATCGCGGTGTGATCCACCTGGCGCTCTTGAGCGCGGGCGGGGCCGCGTTGGCACAAACGCCGGCGCCGGCGCCGGCAGACAAGACCCCGACCTCACTCGAAACCGTGGTCGTCAAGGGCCAGCGCCAGGCGTTGGAGAGTGCGCAGAAGCGCAAGCAGGAGTCTGAGGAAATCGTCGACTCGGTCATGGCCGAAGAGGCCGGCAAGCTGCCCGACAAATCCATCACAGAGGTGCTGCAACGCGTTGTCGGCGTGACGGTGGAGCGCCAGCGCTCCACCGACAACGATGCGGAGCGCATTTCCGAACGGGGTTCGGGCATCCGCGTGCGTGGCCTCTCCTGGGGATCGTCCAACCTGAACGGTCGCGAGGTCTTCTCGGCGGGATGGCCGGGCCGCGATCTGAGCTGGAGTGCCGTGCCGGCTGAGCTGATGATGGGTGTGGACGTCTACAAGAACCCGTCGGCTGCCCAGCTCGAAGGCGGCGTGAGCGGCGTGGTCAATCTGCGCACCGCGCTGCCTTTCGACTACGGCACCACCAAGAGCTATGTGTCGTTCGGCAGCAATTACGTCGAGACCTCCAAGTCGACTTCTCCGGCCATCTCCGGTCTGTACTCGACCGTCTGGGACACGGATGAGGGGCGCTTTGGCGCTCTGGTTGACCTTGCCGTGAACAACTCGACCTACGAGTCGGAGGGCGCGAACTCTGGCATCTACTTCCCGCGCTCGGACATCGTCGCCGGCAAGACGATCTGGATGCCCAGTGGTGCCAGCTGGGGTCAGAACAAGGGTACGTCGGAGCGCAAGGGTTTCTACGGTGCGCTGCAGTGGAAGAAGAACAACAAGCAGTCGGCCCTGACCTATTTCGTGTCGCGGTCAAATGATCGGGACACCGGCTCTGGGGTGTATCCCGCGTTTGAGGACGGCAACACCGCCGTGTCGATCTACAAGGTCAAGGTCACGGACCCGGTGATCGATAACCGGGGCGTACTGATTGGCGGCACTTACAGCTATCCGTTTTCCCCCGCCCCGATTCTCGACGCCAAGGGTCAGCCGGTGCTGGACGGCAATGGTCAGCCGACGTATGACTACAGCAAGGCCGGGAAGGGTGCGAACCAGTTTGCGGCCGGTGGTTTGCCGTTCGGCACCAGCCGGGCCTTCAATGAGAACAAAACCAAGACGACCGAATTGGCGTGGAATTTCAAGTGGGCCGTGAGTGAGCGCCTGGCCCTTGAGAACGACCTGCAATGGGTGAATTCCAGGTTCGACACCTCCGGTGCCGAAATCCAGCTCGGGACTTTCGTTCCCAGCATGCGCATCGATTTCCCGCAGGGCAACGGCCCGGTCCAGATCGGCTTCGACGATGCGGCCCGGAAATTCCTGGCCACGCCAGGCAACTATTACTGGAACGTCATTCAGCCCAAGCTGTTGTATGGCGATGCCAATCTGTATGCGTGGAAGACTGATGCGAAGCTGGCATTTGACGATCCGGTGCTGCGTGATTTGCGCGTTGGCTTCCGCACCAGCTACAAGAAGTCGGTTCGCGAAGTGGCCTCTTTCGCCTCCGACTCCAACGGCACGGGTTGGCAGTCGATCGCCGTGCCATGGCACATTGCCCAGACCAAGGTCCCCGGCACCCCGGGCACCGCGGCTGACTCCGGTGGCTGGCAGAGCAGCTCCAACTTCCCGTATCTGAGCGATCCGCGCTTCAACCTCGGCTCGACGGAGGTGTTCAATTTCTCGAACTTCTCCAAGGGCCGCGTGGGCAACCTGCCCAACGTCGTCTTCCCCACCTACGACATGATTCGGGACTACCCGAACGCCTACAACACGGTGATGCGTCAGGCGGGTGGTCGCAACTGCGCGGACAGCGCGGCAGCCTTCGGCCATGACGCAGCGTGGATCCAGAGCACCTGCTCGCTGCTGAACTTTGACGGCACATTGCAGTACGGCGTCAACCCCAACCATCGCAGCGACGTCAGCGAAGCGACGCATGCCGTCTACGGCACCTTGCGCTTCGGCTTCGACGACTGGGCCGTGCCGGTGGAAGGCAATGTCGGTCTCCGTGCGGTCTACACCAAGGATGTGTCACACGGCCACATCGTCTTCGACCCGAAGTACAACAGCCGCACGCCTCCCGACCTGCCGCAGTTCGCGCCGATCAACGAGCCGCTCAATGTCCAAGACAGCCACGTGGACCTGATGCCCTCGCTGAACTTGAAGTTCGACCTGCTGGGGAACAACAAGCTGCTCGGTCGCTTTGCCGCCGCGCGCAGCATCTACCGCCCGGGCTTCCAGGACATGCAGGAGTCGGTGACCCTGACGCAGGGCTTTGACACCAACAACAACACGGTCAGCTACACCGGCACGAACACCGGCAACGTGAAGCTGCGTCCGCTGACGGCCGACAGCTTCGACCTGGCGCTGGAGTTCTACCCGCGCTCAGGCCAGTCCGTGACGGCGACGGTGTTCTACAAGGACGTGAAGGACATCATCTACAAGGGTCGCTACACGCGGGCGTACAACAGCATCGGAGGCAATCCGCAGATCTTCTCCATTGAAGGCCCGCGGAATTCGGCGCGCGCCTGGGTGCATGGTGTCGAACTGGGCGCGGAGACCTATCTGGATCACTTCGACTTCCTGAAGGACCTGCTGCCTGACTGGGTCAAGGGTTTTGGCGTCTCTGCCAACTACACCTACATCGGCAGCAGCCAGAAGTTCTACCAGGACGCGAGTGTTCAGTACTGCCCGGCCAACAACACCATCACGAGCGACGCCGTGCGCATGCTGGGCTGCGACACCAACGGCATGCCGTTCGGGCCCCAGCCGCTGGCCGGCTTGACGAAGAACTCCGCCAACTTCGCCCTGCGCTACGACCGGAACGGCTTCTCTGCCCGCCTAGCCTACAACTGGAACAGCCGCATGCTGCAAGCGGTCGGCGGCTTCGGCCCCAGTGGCTGGTATGGCACCAGTGCCGACCCCGCCCGCGCCGGTGCGCAGGACACCTACTTCGGTCTGCCAGCCTGGCAGGAGGCCTATGGACAGTGGGATGGTGGCGTGTCCTACCAGTTCACGCCCAAGTTCGGCATGTCGCTCAGTGCATCCAACCTCAACAACGTGATGGTTCGGTACACGGTGCAGCAGACCCCGGGCTACATGGGCACCAACTGGCGCTTCCCCGGCCGCAGCTACTACGTCAACGGCCGCTACGAGTTCTGATGCAACGCCGGGGCGAAAGCCCCGGCTCATCGGCAGGCCGGCTCGCATTCCTAGCGGCCGGCCGTTTTGTCTTGACGGGGGCGTTCCTTTATGGTCAACCGCCCATATCTGCTGTCCTCATCCGGCGCGGCGCTGGCGCTCGCGGCCACTTGGCGTCGCGCGCCTGCTGCGTCGACCGACCGGGCTCCCCATGCCTGGCGCAACCTGCCTTTTGGTGGCGGGGCTTCGTCAGCGGCATGGCGCTGCACTCGCGCCGCTCTGTTCCGCTCGGACGACGCCGGCGCGAGCTTCCGTCGTCTCGACGATGCACGCCAGCGTCTCGCTGGCATCATTTCCTTGGCGGCTGACCCGCTGGAGCATGGCACCGTCTACGTCGGCACCCGCGGACGCGGTGTCTTCATCGGCAACTCCCGCTAGAGGGCAGCCACCCGTTCAGAATCGAAAGCAGAGTCATGTCGCAGAAGTACGAGCGCATCGTGGTCGTGGGTGGGGGCAGCGCCGGCTGGATGACGGCCGCGGCCCTGGCCACCGGGCTGAAGGGCAGGGCCACGGTCGAGGTCGTCGAGTCCGAGGAGATCGGCATCATCGGCGTCGGCGAGGCGACCTTCCCGTCCATCCGCAACTACAACCAGCTGATCGGCATCGACGAGGCCGAGTTCCTGCGCGCCACCAACGGGACCTACAAGCTCGGCATCCATTTCTGCGACTGGCTGGAGCTTGGGCGCGACTACTTCCACACCTTCGGGCACTTCGGCAACCTCTTCGGCTCCCAGACCCTGTGGGCCCAGCACCGCCGCATGGGGCGGGCCGAACCGCTGGGCCTGCAATGCGTGCCGACCGTGATGGCCATGAAGGGGCGCTTCGTGCGGCCCTCGGAGCAGGAAGAGTTCAAGTACGCCTATCACTTCGATGCCGTGCAGTACGCGGCCTTCCTGCGCAAGCTGGCAGTGCAGCGCGGCGCCCGCCACACGCTGGGGCGCATCGTCGACGTGTCGCGGCGTGTGGATGGCGACGTGGCCGCGCTGCAGCTGGACGACGGCCGGCGCATCGAGGGCGACCTCTTCGTCGACTGCTCGGGTTTCCGCTCGCTGCTGCTGGGTGGCGCGCTGGGCGAGCCCTTCATCGACTTCAGCCGCTGGCTGCCCGTCGACGGCGCCTGGGCCTGCCCGACCGAGCGGGCAGGCGAGGAGCTCACGCCCTATACCCGGGCCACGGCGCTGGAAGGGGGCTGGGCCTGGCGCATCCCGCTGCAGAACCGCACCGGCCATGGCCATGTCTTCTCCAGCCGCTTCATCGACGTGGACCGCGCGCGCGAGCAATTGCTCGCCCAGTTCGACGGCAAGCCCGTCGCCGAGCCGCGTCTGCTGCGCTTCACCACCGGCCACCGCGAGCGTTTCTGGGTCAACAACGTCATCGCCGTCGGCCTGTCGTCCGGCTTCCTGGAGCCGCTGGAATCCACCAGCATCTATTTGGTCCAGGACGCCATCGCCCGCATGATGGTGCTGCTGACCGCCGAACGGCCACTGGACGAGAACGACCGCGCCCTGTTCAACGAAGGCGCCGTGCGGCGCTTCTGGCGCATCCGTGACTTCATCATCCTGCACTATTGCCTGACCCGCCGCCGCGACAGCGAGCTGTGGCGCCATGTGTCGTCGATGGAGCTGCCCGAGACGCTGGCCTTCAAGCTCGAGTTGTGGCGCCGCTACGGCGTGCTGCACGAGTACGACGAAGAAGGCTTCGACGCCACCAGCTGGCTGGCCGTCCATGCCGGCATGGATCACTGGCCCGAGCGCGACGACCCGGTTTTCTCGGAGGTCGTGCCGGAGTTCGCCGCATCCGTGCTGCGCGGCCGGCGTGATGCTATCGCCGCCTCGGTGGAGCGCATGCCCCCGCACCACCGCCTGCTCCAGCAGGTGCTGGGCCGATGAGCTGCACAGGCTGAAGGCGCCCCATGTCACAGAAATTTGATCGCATCGTCGTTGTGGGTGGCGGCAGCGCCGGCTGGATGACGGCCGCCGTGCTGGCCACTGGCCTGAAGGGCAGGGCCACTGTCGAGCTGGTCGAGGCGGAAGACGTCGGCGTCATCGGCGTCGGCGAGGCCACCCTGCCGTCCATCCGCAACTACAACCAGCAGCTGGGCATAGACGAAGCCGAATTCCTGCGCGCCACCCAGGGCAGCTTCAAGCTCGGCATCCGCTTCCGCGACTGGCTCGACATCGGTCAGGACTACTTCCACACCTTCGGGCCGCTGGGCACGCTCACCGGCTCGCAGGCGCTGTGGGGCCAGTACCGGCGCATGAAGCAGGATGGGCCGCTGGGCCTGCAGTGCGTGCCCACGGTGATGGCGATGAAGGGCCGCTTCACGCTGCCGGACGAGCAGTCGCAGTTCCGCTATGCCTACCACTTCGACGCGGTGCAGTACGTCGCCTTCCTGCGCAAGCTGGCCATTCAGCGCGGTGCCAGGCACACGCTGGGCCACATCGTCGACGTGGCGCGCCGCGCCGATGGTGGGGTGGCCGCATTGCAACTGGCAGACGGCCGGCGCATCGAGGGCGACCTCTTCATCGACTGCTCGGGCTTTCGATCCCTGCTGCTGGGCGGTGCGCTGGCCGAGCCCTTCGTCGACTTCAGCCACTGGCTGCCCGTCGACGCCGCCTGGGCCTGCCCCTGCGAACGCAATGGCGAGGAGATCCCGCCCTATACGTCCGCCACGGCGCTGGAGGGAGGCTGGGCCTGGCGCATCCCGCTGCAGAACCGCACGGGCCATGGCCATGTCTTCTCCAGCCGCTTCATCGACGTGGACCGCGCGCGCGAGCAGTTGCTGGCGCGCCTGGACGGCAAGCCGCTGGCCGAGCCGCGCCTGCTGCGCTTCACCACCGGCCACCGCCAGCGCGTCTGGGTCCACAACGTCGTGGCCATCGGACTGTCCTCCGGTTTCCTGGAGCCGCTGGAATCCACCAGCATCTACCTCATCCAGAACGGCATCGGCCGGCTGATGGCGGCGCTGCTGGCCGGCCGGCCACTGAACGACAGCGATCGTGCCGTTTTCAATACCGGCTCCACGCGGCGCTTCGAGCGCACCCGCGATTTCATCATCCAGCACTACTGCCTGACCCGCCGTCGCGACAGCGAGCTTTGGCGCCATGTGGCGACGATGGAGCTGCCCGAGACGCTGGCCTTCAAGCTCGAGCTGTGGCGCCGCTTCGGCGTGTTGCACGAGTACGACGAGGAATGCGCTGACGGCAACAGCTGGCTGGCCATCCATGCCGGCATGGACCACTGGCCCGAACGGGAGAACCCGGTGTTCGCCGAAATCCCGCCCGGGCGTGCACAGCAGGCCCTGCTCGGCCGCCGCAACGCCATCGCGGCGGCGGTGGAACGCATGCCCTCGCATCAGCGGGTGCTGGAACAGGTCCTGGGTCGATAGATGCCGTCCGTCATCACGTCCCAGACATCCCGCTCCGCGCCTGGTAGCCGACCCGTGGCCATCGCCGCGCTCGGCGAGTGCATGCTGGAATTGCAAGGCCAGGCCTTCGGCGGCATGCGCCAGAGTTTCGGTGGCGACACATTGAACACGGCTGTCTACCTGGCCCGCTGCGGTGGCACGGGCCTTCGTGTGCACTATGCAACTGCGCTCGGCGACGACAGCCTGAGCAGCAGCCTGCTGGAGCGCTGGGCCGCCGAAGGCGTGCATACCGAGCTCGTGCAGCGCCTGCCCGGCCGGCTGCCGGGGCTTTACATGATCGAGCTGGACGAGGGCGGCGAGCGGCGCTTCCACTACTGGCGCGGCCAAGCCGCCGCGCGCGCCTATTTCGATGCAGGGACCACGGCCCTGGAAGAAGGTGCCGACACGCTGGACGCGTTATACCTGTCGGGCATCAGCCTGGCCATCCTGCCGGACGCCGGCCGTGAACGCGTCATCTCCTTGATGGCCCGCATGCGGGCCCGCGGGGCACTGGTCGCCTTCGACAACAACTACCGTCCGCGGCTGTGGGCCTCGGTGGCCGAGGCTCGCCACTGGTACGAGCGCGCCTTTGCCGCATCGACGCTGGCCCTGGTCACCGCCGACGACCACCAGGCCCTGCACGGACTCGCGAACCTCGACGACGCTGTGGCTGCGGCCGAGGAGTTGCCGGTGCCCGAGATCGCCATCAAGCGCGGCGCATTGCCGACGCGCGTCGGCCTCGGTGGCGCATGGAAGGACGTGGCGACGCAGACCGTGCCGCGCGTCGTCGACACCACCGCTGCGGGCGATTCGTTCGCGGCCGGCTATCTGAGCCAGCGCCTGCGCGGCGCCGCCCCGGCCGAAGCAGCCGCCTTTGGCAACCGGCTGGCGGCGCGCGTCATCCAGTATCCCGGTGCGTTGATTCCTGCCGAGGCGATGCGGGATCTGAGCGCGGATTGACAACCGAAGACTGCCAGTCGATCCCGCCTTGCTGACATTACGTCCAAACATCACTGACCCCACAACGCACCCAAGTTTCATGAACTCGCCGTTTCCCGAGCACGCCATATCCACAACCAACTTCGGGGTGGCGCCGCAGTGGCGGTCCGGTGCCCGCGGCTACGGGCTGGCTGTCACCGTGATCGTCCACCTCCTGCTACTCGTGGCTGTGCTGTCCTGGCGCTCGCGGGTGCCGCCGCCCAAGCCACGCAATCTGGACCTCAGCCTCATTCCGGTCAAGGAGCAGCCCAAGCCTCCCCCGCCGCCGGTACTCGCGCCCAAGCCGGAGTTCCAGCCACCCAACCTGCCCGCCATTCCCGAGCCTCTTCCCATCGTGGTGGAGACGCCGAAGCCCGCTCCAGTTGCAGCTCCTGTCGTGGCGCCACCCGTGGCCGCTCCAGTCGCTGCACCCGCTGCTGCTCCGATGGCAGCAGCGCCGGCGAGTGCCCCGGTGGCACCCGTAGGCAAAGCCGTGGGCAGCACCCGGTTGGTCGAGGAATGCGCCGACGCGCCGGACCGCATGATGGTGGCGGAGGTGTACCGGATGAGCACCAGCGACCGGTCGGTGAAAGACATGAACCGGCGCAAGCCCATCCGCACGGTCTGCCTGGCCCAGTTGGACTTTGCGCCGCGCCACATGGGCTTGGGCCTTCCCGGCCTGGACCTCAGCGAGTGGTACGGGCTGGACATCCGTTTCACCCTCAACATGCCCATCGATTCCGACAGGGACTTCATCATGCTCTGCGACGACGGCTGCGTCCTTTACGTCGATGACCAGTTGGTTGTCAACGCCGACGGTTTGCATGTGGTCGAAGCGGTGATGGGTACCGTCCACCTGACCACGGGCATGCATCATCTGCGCGTGCGCTACTTCCAGGGCCCGGGTGACGGCGCCCTGATGCTGGGCTGGAAGAAGGCAGGCGCGCCGACGTCTGAAACCAAGTCCATCCCGCGCCGACTGTTCGGGCGTCCGCCGGCTGCTGCGTCCGCGTCGGAGTAGGCAAGACCTGCCCACCCCTAGGCGCGGAGGGCGCACCTTCGTCGCGGCCGGCACTGACTCATCGCCGCCGAGAGTGCCTGGTCGCAGCGCCGTGGCACTCTCGAAGATCAACGAACACACTGAGCCTCGTCCCAACTCCACAAGGAACCCATGTTCAACGCGCCTTGGACCACGCTGGCCACAGCTTTCCTCGTGCTTTCAGCGGGCACGGCCAGCGCCCAGCAACCCGGTGCGGCGAACCTGGAGCGCGTCGAGGTGGCCGGCAGGAAGGCCGAAGTCTCCAAGTGGTTCCGCGCCGAGAGCCAGCGCTTCGTCGTGTACTCGGACGCGCGGGAAGAAGACGTCGGCGCGCTGCTGGACAACCTGGAAAAGCTCGACCACCTGCTGCGCATCTACACCCTGCCCGTTCGCGGGCAGGAGGCGCAGGAACCGAAGCTGACGCTTTACGTCCACAACCGAGTCTCGGACCTGCGCGAGATCGACGACGCCATGCCGGCGGATGCCATCGGCCTCTACAGCAGTTGCACGGCCGGCGAGCAGGGCTTCGCGGTGCAACTGGAACGCATTCCCAATCTCGCGGACGAACAGCTCGAGAAGTCGGCGCTGAACGACACCTTGTCCTACGCCTTCGAGGCGTATGCGCGGCACTTCCTGCAGCGCCACACGGACATCCGCGTGCCCGTCGCCTTCGTCGAGGGTTTCGCCCAGTATTTCTCCACCGTGCGCTTCTCCGCCCAGCAGATGGTGGTGGGCCGGGTGCCCAGCGGCATTGCCGGCTACCTGAGGTTCCTCGACAGCGGCCGGAAGTACAGCCTGGAATGGGAAGACGTGCTGGAGCACAAGATCGCCAATGCGCGCAACTACGCCGGTCCGGCCGGCGTGCGCCTGGAGTTCGAGGCCAAGTCCTGGCTGCTGACACATTACATGCTGTCCTCGGAGGACAACCGCCAGCGACTGAACCGGTATCTCGTGCTGGTCGGCGTCGGCGTGTCCCCGACGGCGGCCTTCGAGCGCGCCTTCGGCATGAAGACGGCCGATCTTGGCCAGGTGATGTGGCGCTATGGCCTTCGCAGCGTGCAAGTCCTGCGGGTGGCGCAGCCGGCCCCGCAGGTGACCCGCGTCAACTTCCGGAACCTGCCACGCGCGGCGGGCGATTTCGTGCTGGCCGATGCCGCCTTGAAGTCCTGCCCGAGCCGGCCCGCCGGCGAGTCGCTGCTGAAGAAGATCGCGGCCCTGGCGGCTCGCTACCCCGAGGCCGAGGCTGCCCGCCTCACCCTCAGCCGGGCGCAGATCGACTGGGGCGATCCGCTGGAGGCTCTGCCACGGCTGAACGCCGTGCTGAGGGAGGATGACGCCAACTTCGAGGCTGAATATCTGACGGGCCTGGCCAACCTGCGTCTGGCCGGGCGCACCGAGGGCGATGCCAGGCGAAGCCATCTGCAGGCGGCGCAGCACCATCTCCAGCGCGCCCGCGCGCTGAACCCTCGATCCGCAGAAGCTGCCTTCGCGTCCTTCAAGGCCGAAATGGCCGCCGCAACGGATGCACCGGACGACGCCGCGCTGCAGGGCGTCATCTCGGCCTGGCAGACCGCCCGCGACGTCGACGCGCTGACCCGATCCGCAGCGCTGGCCTATGCCTATGCCGGCAAGGCTGACGAGGCCTACCGAACCCTCGGTTCGCTGACGCAGAACCCGCACGACCAGCCCATGGCCGAGTGGGCCAGGCAGTGGCAGGGCCGCCTGGAGACCGGCGTCAGCCGCAGCGACATCCTCGCCGAGATGCGGCGCGCCGGCACCCCCGATGCGCCGCTCAAGGCGTGGACCATCGACAAGCAGGGCGTCCTGCAGAAGGTGGAGCGCAGCTCCGGCCTGGAAGCCGCGGAGGCCTTCATCAAGGACCAGCAACAGCGGCAGAGCCCCGCCGCGTCGCCGACCGGCAACACGGACAGGCGCTAGCGGGCCGGGCAGAGGTCGGGCCCTGGGCCATGCCCCCGGGGCGCCTGTGGCGTCAGCGCCGACCTGGCTGATCATTCACCGCCTTGCGTCAGCCATGAGGCCAGAATGCGCAGATATTGGTCGAGGGGTTTCGGCGAGGAGGGAATATGGTCGGCGTGCTGGCAGCGCTCGTCATCGCGGCAGGCTTTGCAGGCCTGCTGTGGCTGCTGCTCCGGCAGCGGCGCGCGGGCCTCAAGGCACGGGCCCGGGCGGAGCGCCTGTCCGGCTTCCTGCTGACGCTGTCGCGCGCCAACCGCGCCGTGCTGCGCATCGAGGACGAGGCGACCCTCTGGCGCGAGGCCTGCCAGCTCTGCGTGCAGACCGGCCATGCGGTGCTGGCCTGCGTCTATGTGCGTGACGGCCACCTGGCCCATCGCGGCGGCACCGCCGGGCCGGCTGCCCAGATGCTGGAGAACGTGCCCAACCCCCTCGACCTGAGCCTGCCCGAGGTCCAGCCCAGCTACACGGCGCGCGCGCTGCGGGAAGGGCTCCGCTTCGTCAGCAACGACTACGTCCTCGACCCCCTGGCCGGCCGCTGGCGCAGCGAGGCCGTGGCCCAGGATGTGAGAGCCATCGCCTGGATTCCGCTGCGGCGCGCCGGCGAGGTGAGCGCCGCGCTGATGCTCTGCGCCGGCCAGCCCGGCTTCTTCGACGACGAGCTGCTGGCGCTGCTGGACGAACTCGGCGACGACCTGTCCTTCGCCCTCGACAACATCGACGCCCGACGCGCCCAGCGGGCCGCCCAGCAGGAGATCGCGGCGGGCCGGGACCGCTTCAGTGCGCTCTTCTTCGGCGCGCCCCTGCCCATGGCCATCGTCTCCATCCAGGAGCGCTGCATCCTCGAGGTGAACGAGGCCTTGTGTGCCCTCTACGGCCTGGACCGGGCGGCCTTGGTGGGATCGACCACCGCCCTGCATGCCTACGGCCTGCTTCCCGAGGACCGCGAACGTTTCTATGCCGTGCTGACGGCCGAAGGCAGGGTCAGCAACCTGGCGCTGCGGATCAGGAACGTCCACGGCGAGGTGCGCGAAGCCATCATCAACGCCGTGCGCATGCCCTATCTGGGCCAGGAATGCTTTCTCGTCACCAGCATCGAGTTGTCTCCGCGCGGGGCCAGGTAGCGAGGGCATCGCTTCCGGCCCACCTGGATCAGGCGGGCAGCAGACGCATCTGGCCGACGGCATCAGGCCCGGCCGGCTTGGCTCCGGCGCGCAGCAGCGCGCGGGCGGCCGCGTCGTCGCGCAGGTGGGCGGCGAAGAAGGCCGCTTCCCAGCCATACGTCTCGACGTTGGCCGCCTCGTTGAAGCCGTGGGTCTGGCCCTTCATCTCCACCACCCAGGCCGGGCCGCCCACGGCGCGGGCGGCGGCCAGCACGTCGGCGGCCGGCACGTTGCGGCCCAGCTCGCCGCTGACGGCAAACCAGGGCCGCTTGATCGCGGCAAGGCCGGCGAAGTCGGTGCCAAAGTTCCAGATATTGGGAGTCGCATTCGGCGGCAGTGGCAGGGGCAGGCCCAGCACCCGCGCCGCGGCCATGCCGAAGCCCGGAAAGGGCACCGTGCCGAAACCGGCCTTGATGCGATCGTCGGCCAGCGAGCGGCCAGGCTGCGCGGGGTTCAACCCGCCCATCAGCGTGAGCACGGTGAGGCCGCCGGCGCTGCTGCCGGTGGCGCCGATGCGCGCGGCATCGATGTGGTCGGCGTAATGTGGGTGGGCCAGCACATGGTCCAGCGCCGCGCGCACGGCCAGTGTCCGAAGTGCCGTCGATTCGACAAACCCGGGGGTGCGGCCATCGCCGTGATAGACGTCGACCACGACATAGCCCTGCGAGGCCAGGTGCCTGAGCTTCCAGAGATGCCACAGCCCATGGGTGTTCTGCCCGCCCGAGTGCACGATCAGCGGGTAGCGCGCCTTGTCGTCGGCGAACAGGGGCGCCTCGCTGGGCCGCTGCATATGCGGCAGGCGGTAGAAGCCGGTTTCGTCCGGGAAGGTGTAGTCGGGGCGGGGGTTGTCGGCCGGCGTCGGGTAGAGCACTGTGAGCACCGCCGGCAGGCTGTGGCCGGCCAGGCGCCCGGCATAGGGCCAGTCCTTGGGCACCTTCACGTCGATCACCGGCGTGGCCTGGCGATCGCTGATCAACTGGTCCAGGTACAGCGGCCCTTGCGGCTGCAGGCGGCCGATCAGGTAGTGCTCCATCGGCGCCGCGGTGGCCCGTTCGGCCTGCAGGCAGCTGCTGCCCACCTCGTGGGGCCCGAAACCGGGCGTCAATGCCATGCCGTCCCTGGCCAGGCCGGCCAGCGGTGCCAGCAGCATGCCGCCCAGGAAAGGGCGGCGCCCGCAGAGTCTCGCCATGGCAGTCCTCACATCACCGCGCCGAGCTGCCAGGGCACGAATTCGTTGTCGCCCAGGCCGTGCTGTTCACTCAGCGTGGGCCTGCCGGAGGCCGTGTCCAGCATCAGGCGGAACAGGGCCTCACCGGCCTTGGCCACGCTCTGCGTGCCGTCGACGATGCCGCCGGCGTTGAAGTCCATGTCCAGCGACATGCGCTCGAACAGCGGCGTGTTGGTGGCCAGCTTCAGCGAGGGGGTGGGCTTGCAGCCATAAGTCGAGCCGCGGCCGGTGGTGAAGCAGATCAGCGAGGCGCCGCCTGCCACCTGGCCGGTGGCCGAGACCGGGTCGTAGCCCGGCGTGTCCATGAAGACCAGGCCCGGGCCGTGCACGGGCTCGGCATAGCCGAGCACCGCGGTCAGCGGGCTGCTGCCGCCCTTGGCCACGGCGCCCAGCGACTTCTCCAGGATGGTGGTGATGCCGCCGGCCTTGTTGCCGGGGGAGGGGTTGTTGTCCAGCTCGGCGCCGTTGCGGGCGGCGTAGTCCTCCCACCAGCGCAGCCGGTCCAGCAGGCGCTGGGCGACCTCGGGCGAGGTGGCGCGCGCGGTGAGCAGGTGCTCGGCGCCATAGATCTCCGGCGTTTCCGACAGGATGGCCGTGCCGCCATGGCGCACGAGAAGGTCCACGGCCGCGCCCAGGGCCGGGTTGGCGCTGATGCCGGAATAGCCGTCCGAGCCGCCGCATTGCAGGCCCACGACCAGGCGGGCCGCCGGCACCGTGCTGCGTCGGGCCTGGCCCGCCGTGGCGGCGAGTTCGCGTACCAGGGCCTGGCCGCGCGCAATGGCCTCGCGGGTGCCGCCTTCGCCCTGGATGCTGAGGCTTTGCACGCGGGCGCCCGCGTCCAAGCCATCCAGCAGCGTGCCGACCTGGTTGACCTCGCAGCCCAGGCCGATGACCAGGACGGCGGCGAAGTTGGGGTGCATGGCATAGCCACGCAGCGTGCGGCGCAGCAGGGCCAGGCCCTCGCCATCGCTCATGCCGCAGCCGCTGCCATGCGTGATCGCGACGACGCCGTCGACACCGGGCAGGGCGCCGGCGCCTTCGAAGGCGCGCGCGATGGCCTTGCAGACAGTGGCCGAGCAGTTCACCGAGGACAGCACGCCGATGTAGTTGCGCGTGCCCACGCGGCCATCGGCGCGCACATAGCCCTCGAAGCTGGCGGCCTCGCCGGGAGCCAGCGGTGCCGAGGCCGCGCCGTCGACGGCCTGCGCCGGCAGGGCCTGGCCCATCTCGACGTTGTGCACATGGACATGCTCACCCGCCGCGATCGGGCGGCTGGCGACGCCGATGGGCTGGCCGTACTTCAGCACCACCTCGCCGGCCGTGATGGGGGCCAGCGCGATCTTGTGGCCGGCCGGGATGGCGGCCCGTGCATGCAATGCCCCTTCAGGCTGCGCGACGACGGCGCCCTCGGTGATGGCCACGCGCGCCACGGCGACCTTGTCGCGGGCGTGCAGCCGGATCAGCGCCTGCACCGGCAGGACTTCAGTCGACATGGAAGACGCACTCCATGCTGGCCCAGTGCTCGCCTGGCGCGCGGCTCTCCAGCGGCACCTGGCAGGGCCCGCAGAAGGTCCACCAGTGGCGGGTTTCGGGGTCGGCGGCGATGGCGGCCATGTCGGCCTCGTAGTCGCTGCCGTGGTATTCCCAGTAGCCGAACAGCAGGTTCTCGGGCTCGCGCAGGAAGATGCTGTAGTTGCGGATGTTGGACAGCGCCAGCCGGGCCAGCACGGCCGGCCAGACGGCGGCGTGCAGGCGCTTGTATTCGGCGATGTGCTGCGGCGCGATGCCGATGACCATGCCCATGCGTTGCATTCGATTCTCCTCGTTCAGTGCACGGCGAGCGCGGCGCGCAGCAGCGGTTGGCGCAACTCGGGCAGCAGGCTTTGCGCCAGATCCACGACCGGCTGCAGCCGCCGCAGCTTCTTCTGCGCGTGGTTCTGGGCGATGTCGGCCAGGCGGTGGGCCAGGAAGGGGTTGAGCAGGCGTTCGCGCAGGCTGTGCAGGTAGTCGCGCGCCTCTTCGCCCTGGCCCAGGGTCTCGAGCACCGGCAGCACTTCCTGTTGCCAGATCTGCTCCAGCGGCTCGCGCAGGCGCGGCTCGCCCATGGCCTGCAGCACCGTCATGTCGGCCGCCAGTCCTGCGCGCAGCCACCCCTCGGCCAGTAGGCTGTGGCCGAGATTGAGCAGGAAGAGCTTGAGCCGCTCGTACTTGGCCAGTTCGTCCGTCAGCACGATGGACGGATGCCGGCAGGGCAGCTGCAGCCCGGGCTGGACCTCGATGGCCCACAGCGCATAGGGTTCGGCGACGGCGCCGGCCGGCTCCAGGGGGGCGGACACGATGCGGTCGACCAGAGAATTGCCCCAGACGACATGACCGCGCAGCCAGTCGATGAAGGCCGGCGCGCAGCCCCAATCGCCAGCCAGGGCGGTGACAAGTTCGCGCAGCGCGTCGCCGTTGCGGGTCACGAGCTCGCAGGGCAGCAGCGTCAGTTCCGCGTCGGGCTGGCTCTGCCAGCGGTCGTGCAGCAGCACCAGCAGCCGGGCGGGAAAGGAGGCCGGCGCGGCGGCGTCTGCTGCCAGCAGCCCGGCGCCGTCCTGCGGCGCCAGAACCCAGCCGCTGTCGCCCGTGTTGGAAACGATGAGCTGCACCGGGCCGCGCGCGCGCTCGCGCAGGGCCGCCCAGTCGTGGCGGGCGTGCAGGACCTCGCGGACCGAGCGGCAGGTCTTGCGCAGGTCCACCGGCCGGCCCTCGCTCAGGCCGCGGATGACCACGTCGTAGCCGTCGGCCAGGGCCTGGGCGCGGCGCGTGCTGGCCGGGTTGTCAGTGCCCTGCACGACGGTGATGCCACCCAGGGCATCCTCGCCTTCGCTGACGAAGAGGTCGACATGGGCCTGCAGGAAGCGGCTGGTGCCGAACTGCAGGATGGGGTGGCCGGCCTTCAGCATTCGATCAAGGCCTTGATGACACCTTCGCTGGGATCCAGCAGCTTCGGGAAACCCGCCGGCACGTCGGCCAGGGCCAGTCGATGGGTGGCCAGGGCGGCATCGGGCACGAGGCCGTCGCGCATGGCCTGCATGACGGTCTCGAAGTCCTCGGTCGTCGCGTTGCGGCTGCCCAGCAGCGTGGCCTCGCGCTTGTGGAACTCGGGGTCGGAGAAGGACAGCTCGCCCTGCACGATGGACACCAGCACATAGCGCCCGCCATGGGCGATGAAGCGGAAGCCCCGCTCCATGGCCTGGCGGCTGCCGGTGGCGTCGAAGACCAGGTCGAAGAACTCGCCACCGGTCAGGCGCGACAGTTCGGCCTCGTCCCCTTCGCCCAGGGGTACAGCGCTGTCAGCGCCGATGTGCTCACGGGCAAAGGCCAGCCGGTCGGGGCGGCCGTCGATGGCTGTCACGACGGCGCCGCGCAGCTTGGCGAACAGCATGACGCCCAGGCCGATGGGGCCCGCGCCGACCACCAGCACGCGCTGGCCCGGCTGCACCTCGCCGCGGCGCACGGCGTGGGCGCCGATGGCCAGGAACTCCAGCATCGCGGCCTGGTCCAGGCTGATGCCTTCGGCCTTGCCGACGAAGCGCTGCGGCACGCTGATGAATTCGGTGAAGGCGCCGTCGCGGTGTACGCCCAGCACCTGGATGCGGGTGCAGCAGTTGGTCTTGCCCTGGCGGCAGGCGATGCAGTCGCCACAGGAGAGGTAGGGCATCACATAGACCGGCTCACCCGGTGCAAGGCCGCTGTCGGCATCGGCCTCCTCGACGACGCCAGAAAGCTCATGCCCCATGACGCGGGGGTAGTCCAGGTAAGGCTGGCGGCCGGTGAAGATGTGCAGGTCGGTTCCACAGACGCCGACGCGCTTGACGCGCAGTAGCACCTCGCCCGTCTGGCGGGCGGGGCGTGGGCGGTCGAGGGCGACGAGATGGCCAGGGGATTCGCAGGTGACAGTCAACATGGGTCGAGGTGGTAAAGGCGGGCAGCATTCCCCCCGAAGAGCGCACGTAGGTCGTCCGGTTGGGGTGGGGGATAGAGTCGTTGTGCCAGGTCGTGGGCAAGTTCCCACCAACCGGCGTAATCGGAGGCCAGATTGACGACGGGCCAGTCGCTGCCCCAAAGCAGGCGGCGCGGGCCGAACAGCAGCCACAGGATCTGGACGTAGGGCTGCAGGGCAGCGGCCTCGCGGCGGTCGCCGGCCTCGGTCAGCAGGCCGGAGACCTTGCAGTGGACGTGGGGCATGGCGGCGAGGGCCGCGATGTCGCTGTGCCAGGGCTCGATCTCGCCACGGGCGATGAAGGGCTTGGCGGCGTGGTCGATGACGACGGTCAGGCCGGGGTGGCGGTTGGCGAAGCGACGCAGGGCGCGCAGATGCCGCGGCAGCACCAGGGCGTCGAAGACGAGGCCGTGGCGCTGCATGGCCCGGGCGGCTGGATCGCAGGCGGGGTCGGCAATCCAGGCGTTGTCGGACAGGTCCTGCAGCATGGGCCGCAGGCCCTTGAGCAGAGGATTGCTCGCCAGGGCCTCGATCTGCTCGGCCGCATCAGGGGCCTTGAAGTCCACCCAGCCGACGACGCCCTTGACCCAGGGCGTGGCGGCCGCGACGGACAGCATCCACTGGGTGTCGGCGACGCTGGGCAGCGACTGCACGAGCACGGTCGCGGCGATGCCGGCGGCCTGCAGATGCGGTGCGAGATCGTCGGGGCCGAAGTCGCGATGGATGGCTTGCAGCGACGCGGGTGGCCAGTGGCCCTCGCGGTCGGCCAGGCGCCAGAAATGCTGGTGGGCGTCGACCTTCATCAGCCTTCCTTCACGCTGCCGGTCGGCAGTGGCGCCTCGGGGTGGATGAGATGGCGAGAGCGCAGGGACTGCCACAGCTCGCCCGGCAAGGGGCGGCGTGCCCAGGCGGCGTTGGCGGCTACCTGCTCCGGCGAGCGCATGCCGGCCAGCACGCTGACGACGGCGGGATGCGCCAGCGGGAAGGACAGGGCGGCGGCTTCCAGCGCCACGTCGAACTCGGCGCAGACGGCGGCCAGCGCCTGGGCGCGCCGCATCACGTCGGGCGGCACGCTGCCGTAGTTGTATTTCGCCTGTCCCGCCAGCAGCCCCGAGTTGAAGGGCCCGCCGACGATGACGCCGACGCCAGCCGCCGTGCAGCGGTCGAGGAAGGGCAGGGCGCCCTGCTCGAGCAGGGTGTAGCGCCCGGCCAGCAACACGCAGTCCAGCGGCGCGACGGCCAGGGCGTCCTGGGCGACTTCCCATTCATTGACGCCCAGGCCGATGGCGCGCACCAGCCCCTGGCTGCGCAGTTCCTCCAGCGCCCGGAAGCCGCCGCCTTCGGTCAGCGCCCGCCAGTGGACCTCGTGCTGCTCGCCATGCGTGAGGCGGCCGATGTCGTGCACCAGCAGGATGTCGATGCGTTCGACCCCCAGCCGCAGGCGGCTGTCCTCGAAGGAACGCAGCACGCCGGCATGGCTGTAGTCGAAGACGGGGCGGTAGGGCAGGGGGTCGGCCCAGCCGTCGCTGCCGCATTGCACGCTGTAGTCGGGCACCATCAGCCGGCCGACCTTGGTGGACAGCACATAGCCGTCGCGCCTACGGTTCTCGAGGAAGGCGCCGACGCGGCGCTCGCTGCGTGTGTAGCCGTAGAAGGGCGCGGTGTCGATGAAGCGAAGGTCCTGGTCCCAGGCGGTTTGCAGCGTGGCGGCCGCGGTGGCGCCGTCGACCCGGTCATACAGGCCGGCCAGGGCCGCGGCGCCGACGCCGAGGGTGCTCAGGCGCAGGCCGGTTCGGCCGAGAGGACGACTGGGGAATTTGTTCATTCGCAGCAGGGACGAGCGTCGACTGAGCATTGGCCTCTCAGTAGAGGACGGCCTTGGCCTCGGGAGATGTCAGGTTGGCCTTGGTGACCCAGACGACGCCGGTGTCGCGGAACTTGGGCACGGGCTTTTTCTGCAGCAGGTCGCCGATGGTCTTCACGCCCAGAAAGCCCATCTGGAAGGAGCCCTGCACGGCGATGCCGGCGAGGGTGCCGTCGTCGACGAACTTCTGCAGGTCCTGATTGCCGTCGAAGCCGATGGCCACCACCTTGCCGGCGCGGCCGCTCTGCACCAGGGCACGGCCCATGCCGACGGCGGTGGGCTCGTTGGCGCCGAAGATGGCCTTGAGGTCGCGATGGGCAGCGAGCACGTCGGTGGTCTGGTTCAGCGCCGTCGCCATCTGCGACTGCGAATAGAAGGGGCCGACGATCTCGAGCTTGGAGTTGGCCTTCAGATAGCTCGTGAAGGCGCCGACGCGGCCGACCTCGGAACCCGACCCGGCCACATAGGACATCACGGCGACCTTGCCCGTCGTGCCCACCTTGGCGATCAGCTCCTTGGCGCAGAGTTCGCCGGCGGCACGGTTGTCGGTGGTCAGGAAGGACTGGTAGTAGGCCTTGCCGCTGTCCGCGACCTGGGAGTCGATCAGCACGACGGGGATGCGAGCCTCCCAGGCCTTCTTGATGGCCGGCACCAGGGCATCGGGGTCGGAGGGGGCGAGCACGATGCCGGCGACGTGGCGGTTGACGGCGTTCTCGACCAGGTTGACCTGGTCGGCGATGGCCGACTCGCTGGCCGGGCCGGAGAAGGTCATGGTGTGGCCGTTGACCTCCTTCATGCCGGCCGCGGCGCCCTTGTTGACGTTCTGCCAGAAGGTGGAGTTGGTGGTCTTGACGATGACGGCGATCTCGCCGGCCTGGGCGGCGGTGGCGCCGAGCAAGGCCAGGCAGGCGCTGAACAGCGCGTGTCGGAGGTGGGGCATGGGTTGTCTCCTCGGTTGGAACCGGTCTTCAGCGCCGGTTGCGGAGTTGGTCGATCCAGACGGTGACGAGGATGACCCCGCCGATGATGATTTGCTGGGTGAAGGACGAGACGCCGTTCATGTTCAGGCCGTTGCGCAGCACGCCGATGACGAAGGCGCCGATGAGCGTGCCGGAGATGGTGCCCACGCCGCCGATCAGCGAGGTGCCGCCGATGACGGCCGCCGCGATGGCGTCGAGCTCGTACATGACGCCCTCGTTGGGCTGGGCCGTGACCAGGCGCGACATCAGCACGCAGCCGGCCAGGCCGGCGAGGGCGCCGGAGGTGACGTAGGCGAACATCGTCACGCGGTTGACGTTGACGCCCGACAGGCGGGCGGCTTCGCCGTTGGAGCCGACGGCGTGGATGTGGCGACCGAGCGTCGTGCGGCGCAGCAGCAGGGCGGCGACGATGGCCAGCACCACCATCAGCAGCACGGGATAGGGAATGCCGGGGAAGACGACGTTGGGGAAGCCCTGCGCGTCGATCTCCTCGATGCGCCACAGGGCGCCGTTGCCCAGCGTGCCGAAGGACTCGCCCAGGCCCGAGACGGCCCGTGCATCGGTGAGCTGCAGGGCCACGCCGCGTGCCACCAGCATCATGCCGAGGGTGGCGATGAAGGGTGGCAGCTTGAGCCGGGTGACGCACAGGCCGTTGACGGCGCCGCACAGCGCGCCGACGACGATGCCCAGCGCAAAAGCCGGCGCCACCGGCAGGCCGGCCTTGACCAGCAGGCCAGCCACCACGCCCGACAGGGCCAGCACCGAGCCCACCGACAGGTCGATGCCGCCGGTCAGGATGACGAAGGTGGCGCCGATGCCGAGGTAGACGATGGACGTCACCTGCAGGGCCACGGTCATCGCGTTGCCGAGGCTGAAGAAGGCGCTGCTCGTCATCGAGAAGACGAGGACGAGGACGAGCAGCCCGGCCAGCGCGGCGAATTTCTGGATCAGGTCTTTCTGGCGATCGTTCATGAGCTGGTGGCGAGAGCCGCGGACGGCGGCTCGGAGGCCTCGGCCGGACCGACCGAGGCGTGGTGCATGATGTGCTGCTGGCTGCAGCGGCGGGTCTCGAGCATGGCGGCAAGCCGGCCCTGGCGGAAGACCGCGACGCGGTCGGTCAGGCCCATGATTTCCGGCAGGTCGGAGCTGATCATGATGACGCCGATGCCGGCCGCGGCGAGCTGGTCCATCAGCTCGTAGATGGCGTAGCGCGCACCGACGTCGATGCCGCGCGTGGGCTCGTCGAAGAGGATGACCCGCGCCTGGCGGAACAGCCATTTGGCGATGACGATCTTCTGTTGGTTGCCGCCCGACAGCAGCCGTGCGATCTGTTCGGGTGACGGCGTGCGGATGCCCAGGCGCCGGATGTAGTCCTCGGCCGTCTCGCGCTCGCGGGCGGCGTCGATGAAGCCGAGGCGGCTCGCCAGGGCACCGAGGTTGGCCAGCGTGATGTTGTGGGCCACGCTCATCTTGACCGCCAGACCGTGGGCCTTGCGGTCCTCCGAGACGTAGGCGATGCCGGCGGCGATGGCGTCGCGCGGCGAGCGGATGGACAAGGACTGGCCGTCGAGCTCGATGCGCCCGGCATTGACGGGGTCGGCGCCGAAGATGGCCCGCGCCACCTCGGTGCGGCCCGCGCCGACGAGGCCGGCGAAGCCCAGGATCTCGCCGCGGCGCAGCTCGAAGTCGACCGGCCCGAAGACGCCGTCACGCTGCAGGCCGCGCACCTTCAGCAGCACGTCCGTGCCCGGCTGGCGCGTGCCAGGTGGAAACTGCTGGTTCAGCTCGCGCCCCACCATCAGGCCGACGATCTCGCCGATGCTGGTCTGCTGCCAGTCCAGCGTGGCGATGTACTGGCCGTCGCGCAGCACCGTGACGCGGTCGACGATGTGGTCGAGCTCGTCCAGGCGGTGCGAGATGTAGAGGATGCCGACGCCTTCGCGTTTGAGGTCCTGCACCACCCGCAGCATGCGCGTCGCGTCGGCCTCACCCAGCGACGAAGTGGGCTCGTCCATGATCAGCAGCCGGGCCTGCATGGACAGGGCCTTGGCGATCTCCACCATCTGCTGCTGGGCGATGGACAGGGTGGACACCTGGGCGTCGGGGTCGACGTCCACGCCCAGGCGCTGCAGGCAGGCGTGCGCGCCTTCGCGCTGGCGCTCGCGGTCGACGAACCAGCCGCGCCGGGGTTCGCGGCCCAGCCAGATGTTCTCGGCCACGCTCAGATGGGGCACCAGGTTGAGCTCCTGGTGGATCATGACGATGCCCAGGGCCTGGGCCTGCTGCAGGCCGGCGATGCGCACCGGCGCGCCGTCGATGTGGATCTGCCCCTCGCCGGGCGTGTAGACGCCGCTGAGGATCTTCATCAGCGTGGACTTGCCGGCGCCGTTCTCGCCGCAGATGGCATGCACCTCGCCGCGGCGCACCTCCAGGGCCACGCCCGACAGCGCGACGACGTTGTCGAAGCGCTTGCTGACGCCTTGCATGCGCAGCAGCGGCATGTGCGGGTCGGCGGACAGGGCGGCGGTCATGGACGGGAACGGGAAAAGGTTGCGGTCATGCCACTTTGCCACAAACTAATTTTGGTCTGACCAGTGGATACCCCAGCACCACCGCGGAGCAGCCGCACTGGCAGGGTCGCGCCTTTCGGCTGCGACCATGGTCTTCGCACGCTGTGCGCCTCAACCGAAGCTGATGCGCAAAGCGCTGACATGGCGGCTGGGCAGGCGTTCGGGCAGGTCGACCTCCAGCGCTTGGGCGTCCTGGCGGAAGCGCAGCGGCCCGGCGCCCAGCAACTCGACCCGGCGCACGGGGCGTGGCTCGTGGGCGTTGCCGCGCCGCAGTGACGTGATCTTCGCGGTACCTTTGGGCTCGCCCAGCGTCAGCGCGTACAGCGCGTCGCCACGGGTCGTGAAGCGGATGTCCTGGGCCGTGTAGGCCGTGTCTTCCTGGAAGGCGCCACTGGCAGCCTGGGTCGGGCCCTCGCCGTAGACCTTCCAAGGCCGCGTGCCGTGGATGGCCTCGGCGTTGACCTTCATCCACGCGGCCATCTCGGTGAGCAGCCGGTCCGATTCGGGCGCCAGCGTGCCGTCGGCGCGCTGCACCACGTTGAGCAAAAGATTTCCGTTCTTGCTGACGATGTCGGCCAGCATGGTCAGCACCTGGGCCGGCGTCTTGTAGCGGTCGTTCTGGGAGAAGAACCAGTCGCCGTTGGAGGTGTCGGTCTGCCAGGGCAAGGGGTTGATGCCTTCGAGCACGCCGCGTTCGACGTCCTGCACGCCCACCTCGCGGATGAACTCTCCCGACCCCAGCGCCTTGTGGTTGTACACGGCCTGCATCTCGCCGTTGCGGCGCACCGAGGTGTTGAAGAGATGTGCGATCGCGGCGCGGCCCACCTCGCCGAAGGGGATGCCTCCGTCGGAGTACAGCAGGTCCGGCTGGTGGCTGTCGATCAGGTCGACGATGCGGCGATACCAGGTCTCATGGAACTTCGGGTTGTTCGTGTACCAGTCGCCGCCGCGGTTCAGGTACGGGCTGTCATGCGGCTCATGGTAGAGGTCGAAGTTCTCCGGCTTGGCACCGTCGTAGGCCACGCCCAGCTTGGGCCAGAACTGGTCGCACTGGTGGCTGGTCCACCACCAGTTGTGGCTGGCGCCCAGGTGTTCCGACACGCCGAAGCGCAGCCCGCGCTTGCGTGCGGCACGCGCCCAGTCGCCCACGACGTCGCGCATCGGGCCGAGCTTGGTGGCGTTCCAGCGGTGGTGCTTGGAGTTCCACAGGTCGAAGTTGTCGTGGTGCACGCCCATCGACACGAAGTACTTGGCACCGGCGGCCACGTAGCGGTCCATCAGCGCCTCGGGCTCGAAACGCTCGGCCTTCCACTGCTTGATGATGTCCTTGTAGCCGACCTCCGACGGGTGGCCGTAGGTCTTCACATGATGGTCGTAGTGCGGATGCCCGGGCACGTACATGAAGCGGGCATACCAGTCGCCCTGGCCGGGCACGGCCTGGGGGCCCCAGTGCGACCAGATGCCGAGCTTGGCATCGCGGAACCAGCTGGGTACCACGGAAGCGCGCAGGGAGTCGGCCGCGGCGGTGAAGGGACCGGTCGATGCCGGCGGCGGCTTGTAGGCCGCTGGCGCCGCGCGATCGCAGCCCTGCGCTTGCGCCAGGCGTGCGGCGCTCAGACCGGCAGCGGCCAGAAGCGGGGTGGCAAGGAAGCTGCGTTTGCTCAGTTCGGACATGGGGTCTCCATTTTGTTGCTTGTGGGTAGGGTCAGCGGTAGCGGTTGAACAAGGCGTCCAGCGTGCGATCGGCCTGCATGCGTTCGATGGCACGGTTCAACGGTGCCAGCAGCGCGGCCTTGTCGGGTGACAGCGCGCAGCTCAACTGATAGCGCTCGACCTCGATGGCCTCGCGCAGGCCCGAGGCTGGGTTGTCTCTCAAGAAGTAGTCGAGTGCAGCGCGATCCGTGAGGGCGTAGCGGATGCGGCCCAGCGCCAGGCGGCGCAGGTTGGTCGTGGCATCGGGCACGTCCTCGCGCCGGATAGCCTGCATGAAGGCCTGGTCGAGGATGGGGTAGCGATAGCCCAGCACCGTGCCCAGGGGTTCATCCCTCAACTCGTACAGCGATGTCACGGGAGGGGCGGCTGGATGCGCGGCGATGATCCCCGTGCCCGGCAGGAAAGCATGGGTCCAGAGCACCTGGTCTTCCAGCCAGCCAGGCTTGACATAGCAGAGCAGGTCCGCTGCGCCTGAAGCCACCGCAGGCCCGGCGCGCTTGCTGGGCAGGGGGATGAAGCTGGCGCTCAGGCCCACGTGATCGGCCAGGGCCTCGCCGACATCCTTGAGCAGGCCTTCGACGGGCAGTGCGCCGGCCATTCTCAGCAAGGGCATGGACTGGTTGGTTGGCGCGACGATGCGCAGCACCGCGGGATCGGCGGCCTGGGCCGTCGTGGCGCCGCCCAGCAGCGAGGCGAGCAGCACCAACCGGAGGCAGGCGCGCTTCATCACGCGACGGTCCTCAGCCCTTGCGGCGGTTGTAGACGTCGAAGACGACGGCGGCCAGCAGCACCACACCCTTGATGACCTGCTGCCACTCGATGCCGATGCCCAGGATGGACATGCCGTTGTTCATGACGCCCATGACGAAGGCGCCGATGACGGCGCCCGTCACCTTGCCCACGCCGCCCGAGGCCGAGGCGCCGCCGATGAAGCAGGCGGCGATGACGTCGAGCTCGAAGCCCAGCCCCGCCTTGGGCGTGGCCGTGTTCAGGCGTGCAGCGAACACCAGGCCGGCCAGGGCGGCCATGACGCCCATGTTGATGAAGCACAGCAGGGTCAGCCGCTCCGTCGGGATGCCCGACAGGCGCGCCGCGCGCTCGTTGCCGCCCAGCGCGTAGATGCGCCGGCCCAGCGTCGTGCGCCGCGTGACGAAGACGAAGACGCCGATCAGCACCGCCATCAGCAGCAGCACATTGGGCAGGCCCTTGTAGGAGGCCAGCAGCCAGACCAGGGTGCCCAGGGCCGCGCTCTGGGCGGCGAGTCGCAGCAGGAACAAGGGCAGGGGCTCGGCCGTGGCGCCCAGGGCGGTGGCCTTGCGGCGCATCAGCAGCTCGCGCAAGGCCAGCAGGGCGACGCCACCCCAACCCAGGGCCAGCGAAGTCAGGTGGCCTTCGCCGCCACCGATTTCGGGCAGGAAGCCGCTAGCCAGCGCCTGGAAGCTGTCGGGGAAGGGACCGATGGACTGGCCGCGCAGCAGGGCCAGGGCCAGGCCCTTGAAGACCAGCATGCCGGCCAGCGTGACGATGAAGGAGGGGATCTTCAGCCAGGCGACGAAGGCGCCCTGCACGGCGCCGATGACGGCGCCGGCCGCAAGACAGGCCAGCATCGCCGGCAGCACCGGCCATTCCATGTCCACCATCAGCACGGCGGCGAGGGCGCCGACGAAGCCGCAGACCGAGCCGACCGAGAGGTCGATGTGACCCGCCACGATGACGAGCAGCATGCCCAGCGCCATCACGACGATGTAGCTGTTCTGCAGGAAGAGGTTGGTCAGGTTGAGCGGCTGCAGCAGGGTGCCTTCGGTGAGCACCTGGAAGAAGCCCATGATGGCGACCAGGGACAGCAGCATGCCGTAGTCGCGCAGGTGCGAAGCCAGGAAGTTGCGCAGGGAAGAGGGGAGCATGGCGGGGTTCAGTGGGTGCCCAACAGGGCGTGCATGACGGTTTCCTGGGTGGCGCCGGCGGCCGGCATCTCGCCGACGAATTCGCCCTCGTTCATCAGGTAGAGGCGGTCGCACATGCCGAGCAGTTCCGGCAGTTCGGAGGAGATCATCAGGATGGCCCGGCCCTGGGCCGCGAGCTCGGCGATGAGGCTGTAGATCTCGAACTTGGCACCGACGTCGATGCCGCGCGTCGGCTCGTCGAGGATGAGCAGCTCGGGGTCGGTGAACAGCCATTTGGACAGCACGACCTTCTGCTGGTTGCCCCCCGACAGGTCGCCCACGGGCTGCTCGACGCTGGCGCAGCGGGTGGCCATGCGACGCCGGAAATCGTTGGCCACGGCGTGCTCGCCGGCCTCGTCGATGACGCCGGCGCGCGACACGCCTTCCAGCCGGCTCAAGGAGGTGTTGCGGGCGATGCTCTCCTGCAGCACCAGGCCCAGGCCCTTGCGGTCCTCGGTGACATAGGCCAGGCCGGAGCGGATGGCGCGCCTAACGCTCGAGACATCGACCTGCCGGCCCCTCATCCAGGCGGAGCCACGGATGCGCCGCCCCCACGAGCGGCCGAAGACGCTCATGGCCAGCTCGGTGCGGCCGGCGCCCATCAGGCCGGCGATGCCGACGATCTCGCCGCGGCGCACGTTCAGGTTCACGCCCTTGACCGCCTCGCGGCCGACGTGCAGTGGGTGTTCCACCCACCAGTCCTTCAGCTCGAACAGCACCTCGCCGGGGTTGGACTGGCGGCGCGGATAGCGGTCCTGCATCTCGCGGCCCACCATGGCGCGCACGATCTCGGCCTCGGCGGGCGGGGCATGGCGACAGTCCATGGTCGAGACGGTCGAGCCATCGCGCAACACCGTGATGGCGTCGGCCACGGCGGCGATCTCGTTGAGCTTGTGCGAGATCAGCACGCAGGCCACGTCGCGGCTGCGCAGCTTCTTGAGCAGCTCCAGCAGCGCCGCGCTGTCGTCCTCGTTGAGGCTGGCCGTCGGCTCGTCGAGGATGAGCAGCCGCACGTCCTTGGCCAGGGCCTTGGCGATCTCCACCAACTGCTGCTTGCCGACGCCGAGGTCATCCACCAGGGTGTGGGGCGAGTCCGTCAGGCCGACCTGGCGCAGCAACTCGACGGCGCGCTGGTGGGTGCGCTCCCAGTCGATGATGCCGTGGCGCGCCTGCTCATGGCCGAGGAAGAGGTTCTCGGCGATGGACAGCTGCGGGATCAGCGCCAGCTCCTGGTGGATGATGACGATGCCACGGGCCTCGCTGTCGCGGATGCCCGCGAAGCGCTGCAACTGGCCGTCGAACCAGATCTCGCCCTCGTAGTCGGGGTGCGGATAGACGCCCGACAGCACCTTCATCAGCGTCGACTTGCCGGCGCCGTTCTCGCCGATGACGGCATGGATCTCGCCGGGCCGCACCGCGAGGTCGACCTGGCGCAGGGCCACCACGCCGTGGAATTTCTTGCCGATGGCGCGCATCTCCAGCAGCGCGTCCGGCTGCACCTGGGCTTGCATCACTTCAGCTGGCTTTCCTTGTAGTAGCCACTGTCGACGAGGACCGACTTCAGGTTCGTCGAATCGACGGCCACGGGTTTGAGCAGATAGGACGGCACGACCTTGACGCCGTTGTTGTAGGTCTTGGTGTCGTTGACCTGTGGCGTGTGGCCCGAGAGGGCGGCGTCCACCAGGTCGGCCGTGACCTTGGCGAGCTGGCGGGTGTCCTTGAAAACGGTGGAGGTCTGGTCGCCGCGCAGGATGGCCTTGACCGAGGGCAGGTCGGCGTCCTGGCCGGTGATGACGGGCATGGGCTGGCTGGGCGTGCCATAGCCGACGCCCTTCAGCGAGGAGATGATGCCGATGGACAGGATGTCGGCCGGCGCCAGCACGGCATGCAGCTTCTCCTTGCCGTAGAAGGCCGACATCAGGTTGTCCATGCGGGCCTGGGCGGTGGCGCCGTCCCAGCGCAGGATGCCCACCTTCATCGCGCCTAGCTGCTTGCTGCGCACCACCAGCTTGCCGCTGTCGAGGTAGGGCTTCAGCACGCTCATGGCGCCGTCGTAGAAGAAGCCGGAGTTGTTGTCGTCGGGCGAGCCGGCGAAGAGCTCGATGTTGAACGGGCCCTTGCCCTGCTTGAGGCCGAGCTTGTCGACGATGGAATTGGCCTGCAGCACGCCGACCTGGAAGTTGTCGAAGGTGGCGTAGTAGTCGACATTCGCGGAGCCGCGGATCAGGCGGTCGTAGGCGACGACCTTGACGCCCTTCTCGGCCGCCTTCTTCAGCGTGCTCGACAGCGTGCTGCCGTCGATGGAGGCGATGACCAGGGCCTTGACGCCCTTGGTCACCATGTTCTCGACCTGGGACAGCTGGACGGGGATCTCGTCGTCGGCGTACTGAAGGTCGGTGTTGTAGCCCAGGGCCTTGAACGCCTTGACCATGTTGTCGCCATCGGCGATCCAGCGCTGCGAGCTCTTGGTTGGCATGGCGATGCCGATGGTGCCCTTGCTCTGGGCCAGCACGGCGGCGGATGGGGCCATGCTCAGCAGCAGGCCGAGGGCGAGGAAGGTGGTGCGGCGCATGTCGTCTCCTTGTGTGTGTATGGGCGAGGCTCAGCGGAACAGCCGCTGGGCGAAGTGGTAGAGGTTCTCGGCCCAGCTCTCGCGGTCGTGGCCGTACTCATCGACGTTCCAGAGGTGCGGAACGCCCAGGTCCTTCAGCTGGCGGTGCATGGCCTGCGAGACGTTGATCAGGCCGTCCCGGTTGCCGCAGGACAGATAGACCAGCTTGAAGCCGCCCTTGCCGCGCAGCAGCTCGGCGGCGGGGCGGGTGTTGGGCGCGGAGGAGAAACCGCCGACCCAGGCAAAGGCCTCGGG
Organism: uncultured Comamonadaceae bacterium; assembly: GCA_966111775.1. GTDB lineage: Bacteria > Pseudomonadota > Gammaproteobacteria > Burkholderiales > Burkholderiaceae_C > Pelomonas. The sequence continues at coordinate 104,754 of CBHWBD010000001.1, forward strand.
GTGGCTGAGGCCGAAGTTCAGCGACTGGCCACCGCCCATCGAGAGGCCGGCGATGGCGCGGTGGTCGGCATCGGCGACGGTGGCGTACTTGGCGTCGACCGCCGGGATCAGGGACTGCAGCAGATCGGCCTCGAAGCTGGCGAAGGCGGCGATGTGCTCGGGCGTGAAGGTCTGGTCGGGAGCCGGCGGCTTGTCATCGGGCCGGGCTCGGCCATTGGGCATGACGACGATCATGGGCTGGGCCTGGCCTTGGGCGAGCAGCCGGTCCAGCACGGCGGTGGCGCGGACATAGCCGCGCCACTCGTGCTGGTTGCCGCCGATGCCGTGCAGCAGATAGAGCACGGGGTAGCGGCGCTCGGCCGAATAGCCGGCGGGCAGATAGACCAGGGCCTGGCGCCGGGTCTTGGTGACGGCCGAGTCGTAGCCGAAATCGACGACCTGACCCTGCGCGAAGGCCGGGTTGGCATCGTCAAAGCCCGCGGGCGGCTTGGCGAAGGTGCGCACATCGTCCGCCGCCAGCACCACGGCGCGGTTGAAATTGGCCCGCGCCTCGGCCTGGCCGGGTGCCTCCTGGGCCTGGGCGGCGGTGGCGATCAGCAGGGCCAGCAGGGTTGCACGGCGCTTCAGGCGGCTGTAGGTGGGATGGTTTTTCATTTGCTGCACAGTTCACTGATGGCGTTGGGGGTCGTGGCGGTGATCAGGCCCAGCCGGTAGGGCAGCTCGATGTATTCGTATTTCCTGCCCTTTTCCATGTCCAGGCCTTGGTACAGGAATCTCAGCGGCTTGCAGGGGTCGATGGTCAGCGCCTGGTCGAACCCGTCGCGGATCAGTTCGCCGTGGGACACGCCCTCCGACCAGACCCGGCCGTTGAACTTGACGTTTTCCGCGCTGGCGAACATGTTCATTTCGCCGGGCAGGGGCTGCCACTTTCCGTCCAGGCGATCGGCCGTCCAGGCGCGGAAATACCGCCCGCTCGGCCGCATGGCCTCGACCAGCGTCAGGTATTTATTCGTGCCAGCGATCTTGTAGGTATTGCTGGCCTCGAACAGGTCCTCGCGTTTTTCCTTCATGGCAACGACCGGCTCGGAGAAGCCTTGAGGGAAACGCTCGATCGCCGTTTCGGCGCGGAAGAAGCTGCCCCCGTCGTTGGTGAAAAAGAGGTGGCACTTGGCGTCGTCGCAGATGATCCAGAAGTCCAGCCACGCCGCCTGGCCCTTGGCGTCTTTCACGCTGTCGGGAACGCTGGCGTAGAAGGGCTTGGGCGCCGTCCAAGAGCTGGGATCGTTGATGTCCTGGGTCGTGGAGTACAGCGGATCGCCGCCCTGATAGATCAGATACCAGAGCTTCTGCGGCGCGAAGTAGAAGACCTGGGGCGCAGCACGGTAGCCGGGCCCGATGGGCGACTTGTCGAGCATGAAGAGAGGGGCCCGGGGCGCCTCCTCCCAGGTGGCGAAGCTGGTGTAGGCCATGCCCCAGCCGTTCTTGCCCGCCGTCGTCATGAGGACGTGATAGCGGCCGTCGTGGTAGACGATGGAAGGGTCCTTGACGCCAAAGACATGCTTGGCATCGGCTGGCGGCCTGATCAGCGGCTCGCTGGATTTCCATTCGAAGGCCGGCGCCCACTGCGCAGGTTCCGCCGCGTGAGCCAGGGCGCTCAGCGCCAGACAGGACGCGAACCACAGGGTGATGAAACCGCCGAGGAAGGACTTGGGCTCAGGCATGGTGTCGGTGCTGGATGCTTTGCGAGTTTCGGTGGGGGGGCGTCATCAGACCATCCCGCGCCGGGCTTCGAGGCCGATGCGGATTTCGTTCAGCCGCTGCTCTGTCAGCTGGAAGCGCAGGATCACCACAATCGCCACCAGCAGCCCGAGGGTCGGAATGCCGGACAGCAGCACGCGGATCATGAAGAGAGCGTCATCGCCCTGCACCGGCAGCTTGGAGTTGAAACCAGTGAACTGCAGGATCCAACCCGAGGCGCCGTTGCCCAGCGCCAGCCCCAACTTGTTGATCCAGGACTGACAAGCCGAGAACGAGCCTTCGCGGCGCTGTCCGGTCTCCAACTCGTCGTGGTCGATGATGTCGGCCAGGGCAGAGCCGTAGATGGTCCAGAAGCCCGCACCCGTGAAGGCCACGCAGCCGCTGGCCAGCAGCTGCAGCCATGGCAGCTGAGGGTTGTAGAAGAACCAGTCGCCGATGAAGGCGCAGATGGCCAGTGACAGAATAACGGCCAGTGCATTGCGCTTGCCCCAATGGCGCGCCAGCCAGCCGGCAAACGGGATGCCGGCCAGGCCCATCACCATGCCCGACACGCCCATGGCCGAGTTCCATTGCGTCCCCCGCGCGACGTCGCCGCCACAGACGTAATACAGGGTCGTGTAGTAGCCCAGCGTGCCCACCATCGCAGTGGCCAGGCCATAGGCCAGCATGGTGCCCAGCAGCATGCGGAAGGGCCGGTTGCGCAGCGTGCGGTAGAGAGTGTCCTTGAAGGGCACCTTGTTGAACGTCTGGGTCACCACCACCTTCTCGTAGTAGCGCTCCTTGACGATGAAGAACATAGCCAGCGAGATCGCCACCATGATGGCGCCCAGGATGGAGGTGTAGACCTGGGCGCCGAGCAGGATGTCCGGCTTGCCGTCTGCGCCATTGAAGTAGGCCAGCGTCGTGAATTGGGCCGCCACAAACATGCCCAGCTCGGGAATCTTCTGGATCGCGTTCTTGATCGACATGACGCTGGTGCGCTCGTGATAGTCGGGCGTCATCTCCGAGCCGAGGCTGACCCAAGGCATGTTGAAGCAGGCCATCACCGGCACGTAGAGCGCCAGCGACACCAGGATGAAGATGAAGTACTCGGTGTTGCTCCAGCCCTTGCCCACGGCGAACATCAGTGGCAAGCCGATACCGGCGAGCACGCCGCCCAACAGCATGAAGGGTCGCCGGCGGCCCCAGCGGGTGCGGGTGTTGTCGGACAGCCAGCCGAAGAAGGCGTCGGAGGCGGCGTCGATGAAGATCTTGATTCCCAGCGCGGTGGAGATCAGACCTGGCGCCACGCCCAGGCCAACGTTGAATACATGGAAGGCGAGGGACTGGTAGAGCCAGTGTCCCCACATGTCCAGGAAAGAACCCAGGCCGTAGCCCAGCTTCTGCGGCATCGGGACACGGTCCCGCGTTACGGTGGTGGTCATGGCGGCGTCCGGGCTCACAGGATGGTGCGCGTGCGCATCACGTCGGCGTAATAGCGCGCCGACAGCTTGGGGGTCCTCACCTGGGTCGCGTAGTCGCAGTGCACGATGCCGAAGCGGCGCTGGTAGCCGTCTTCCCATTCGTAGTTGTCGATGAAGCTCCACAGGAAGTAGCCGTGCAGCGGCACGCCGTCGCCGATGGCGCGGTGGGCTTCGCGCAGGTGGTTGCGCAGGAAGTCGCGGCGGTGCAGGTCCAGCACCTCGCCGTTCACCACCGGCTCGTCGTTGTAGCCGCAGCCGTTCTCGGTGATGTAGAGCGACTGGTGGCCGTAGCACTCGGCCGCAAAACGCGTGGCCCAGTAGATGGACTGGGGCGCGATGTGCAGCCAGGGGCTGTCGGCGCGCGGGTAGTTGGCCGGCAGCGGCACCGCCTCCCAGGCCGCGCCGTTCTTGGCGGCGCGCACATAGGTGCCGGTGTAGATGTTCAGGCCGAGGTGGTCGGTGGGCCCGCTGATGAGGTCGAAGTCGCCGGTGCGCACGTCCGGCGCGTCGGGGCCGACGCGCTGCAGATAGCTCTCGGGATAGCGGCCGGCATGCATGGCCCCCAGCACATGGGCGTTCTTTTCCAGGAACCAGGCCTTTGCGGCGGCGATGTCGGCCGGCGTTTCGGTGACGGGGATGCAGACATCGAGGTTGTCCGTCAGGCCCACCTCGGCACCGGCACCGCCGAACTCGCGCACCGCGCGCACGCCGTGGCCGTGGCAGAGCAGGGCGTGGTGGAAGGTCTGGTTGACGACGGCCGCGCTCTCCTGGCGGCCCGGCGCCTTGTTGCCATAGCCATAGGCCAACTGCGTGAAGCAGCGGATCTCGTTCATCGTGATCCAGTGCTTGACCTCGCCGGCGAAGGCCTTGACGACGGTGTCGGCATAGCGGGCGAAGGCATCCACCGTCACGCGCGAGGTCCAGCCGCCGCGGTCTTCCAGGGCCTGGGGCAGGTCCCAGTGGAACAACGTGACCCAGGGCGTGATGCCGTGCCTCTTCATGCTGGCAAACAGCCGGCGATAGAAGTCCAGGCCAGCCTGGTTGATCTCACCGTCGCCGTTGGGGTAGATGCGCGGCCAGGCCAGTGACAGTCGGTAGTTCTTGACCCCCAGCGAGGCCATCAGCGCGAAGTCTTCGTCGAAGCGGTTGTAGTGGTCGCAGGCGACGTCGAGGGTGTCGCAGTCGTGCACCTTGCCGGGCTGGCGGCTGAAGCGGTCCCAGATGGATTCACCCTTGCCGTCGGTGAAGGCGGCGCCTTCGATCTGCGGGGCGGCGGCGGCAACGCCGAAGACGAAGTCGGCGGGGAAGGGGCTGGAGTAGGTCACGATGTCGTTGTCAATCAAGTCGTCGCCCTCGGCGATGGGGGCGGTGGCGGCAATGCCTCTGACGAGGTCGGCCATGAAGGAGGTCGAATCGGTCATGGCGGTCCTGCGATCAGTGGCCGGCGCTGGCGGGTTCAGCCGCAGAAGCGGTTGACGAGGTTCTCGAGCACCTCCTGGCGGCCGGAGACGGGCGCCACGTCGGTGTTGGCTTCGAGCACCTGGTTGGCGAGCTCGCTCAAGGAGCGACGGCCTTGCAGGATGTCCTGGCCGGCAGGCTGGTCCCAGCCGGCGTAGCGGGCGTCGACGGCAGCCTTCAGGCGGCCGTCATTGATCATCTTTTCGGCGATCAGCAGGCCCTGGGCGCAGACGTCCATGCCGCCGATGTGGCCGTGGAAGAGGTCGGCCGCGTCGATGGACTGGCGGCGCACCTTGGCGTCGAAGTTCAGGCCGCCCGAGCCCAGGCCGCCGGCCTGCAGCACGTGGTAGAGCGCCAGCGCCGTCTCGGGCACGTTGTTGGGGAACTGGTCGGTGTCCCAGCCCAGCTGCGGGTCGCCGCGGTTCATGTCCAGGCTGCCGAGAATGCCCAGCGCGCCGGCGGTGGCGATCTCGTGCTCGAAGCTGTGGCCCGACAGCGTGGCGTGGTTGGCCTCGATGTTGACCTTGACTTCCTTCTCCAGGCCGTAGCGGACGAGGAAGCCGTAGACGGTGGCGGTGTCGAAGTCGTACTGGTGCTTGGACGGCTCGCGCGGCTTGGGCTCGATGAGGATGGCGCCCTTGAAGCCGATCTTGTGCTTGTAGTCGACCACCATGCTCAGGAAGCGGCCGAGCTGGTCCAGCTCCTGGCCCAGGCGCGTGTTCAGCAAGGTCTCGTAGCCCTCGCGGCCGCCCCAGAGCACATAGTTCTCGCCGCCGAGCTTGAGCGTCGCGTCCATGGCGTCGCGCACCTGCAGGGCGGCGAGCTTGAAGATCTCGGGATCGGGATTGCTGGCCGCACCCGACATGAAGCGACGGTGGCTGAAGAGGTTGGCCGTGCCCCACAGCAGCTTGAGGCCGGTGGCCTGCTGCTTCTCGCCGAGCACGTCGACGAGGCGCAGGAAGTTGTCGTGGCTCTCGCGCGGCGTGGCGCCTTCGGGGGCGACGTCGCGGTCATGGAAGCAGTAGTAGGGCAGGCCGAGCTTGGCGAAGAACTCGAAGGC
>CBHWBD010000002.1:0-87611 GCA_966111775.1 uncultured Comamonadaceae bacterium
GTTGATGCGCTTGAAGTGGTCGATGTCGATCAGGAAGAACAGCAGGTCCTGCTCGTTGTCGCCGTCGTTGCGGACCGCCGGCAGGTCGCCCGGCGGCTCGAAGTGGCGCAGCGTCAGCGCTGCGTCCGCCGGCATCTGGCGGTCCAGGAAGCGGCGATTGCGCAGGCCGGTCAGCGGGTCGGTGAGGCTGGCCTCCTCCAGTTCGAAGGACTTGGCCGTCAGCGCCGCCTTGGCGGCTTCCAGCTCCACGGTGCGCTCCTGCACACGCGCCTCGAGCACGCGGCGGTGCCGCAGCAGCAGGCGGGTGCGCATGCGCACGATGAGGGCCACCAGCAGCACGGCGCCGACGACGGCCCCGGCCATGGCCCAGCGGGTCTGCCACCAGGCGGCGCGCACCTTGACGCCGATCTTGAGCTCGTTGACGCTCCAGGCCCCGTCGCGGTTGCTGCCCTGCACCTGCAGCTGGTAGTAGCCCGGCGCGAGATTGGTATAGGCCGCCGTGCGGCCCAGCAGGCCGGCGTCGATCCAGGTGGCGTCCAGGCCCTGCAGGCGATACCGGTAGCGGTTGCGGCTGGGCTGGCTGTAGTCCAGCGAGGCGAAGGCCAGGCTCAGACCGCGCTCGCCGGGCGCCAGCACGATGTCGGCGCCGCCGGCGGGCAGCGGCCTTTCCTCGCCGTCCACGCGCAGTTCCGAAACGACCAGCGGCGGCTTGTAGGTCCAGGGCGAGAAGCGGTCGGGGTCGATGACCAGCAGGCCGCGGGCGCCGCCGAACAGCATGCGGCCGTCGTCCAGCTTGGCGTAGGCGCGGAACCAGCCGGTGCCGAGGTCGGCACCGTCGGCAGCGCCGAGCTCGCGGCGTTCGCCCTTGTTCGGGTCGTACATATTGCGCTGCGACCAGACGCGGCCCTGCTTGTCGAACAGCAGGTTGGCGCCGAAGGCACCGCCGATGTCGGAGGCGCCGACGACCTCGAAGCGCGCCTTCTTGCCGTCACTGTCGATCAGGCGGTGCAGGCCGGTGCCGGTGTCCACCCACAGCCGGCCGGCCAGGTCGACCGCCATGCCGAGCACGGTCTGGCCCGTCAGGCCCGTGGGCTCGACCCATTCGGCGACCGGCTCGTCGGCGCCCGGCTTGGCGACGCGGAACAGGCCGGCCGCGCCGCCCGCCCACAGGCTGCCGTCGGGCAGCAGGGCGAAGGCGTTGACCTCGCCGGTGCCGCCCACCAGGCCGGCCGTCGGGATGGCGCGCATCTGCGGGTGCTGGGGCGTCCAGCGCATCAGGCCGTCCAGCGTCGCGATCCACAGCGCGCCGTCGTCGGTCGCCTGGAAGCGGCGCGGCACGGCGTTGCCGCTGCGCAGGGTCTCCTTCCAGCGGCCCTGGGTGTCGAAGCGCAGCAGCTGGGTGTCGATGGCAACCCACACCGAGCCGTCCTTGGTCTGGCCGAGCGCATTGACACGGCCCGGCGGCAGGCCGCCGCCGCCCTGGGCCACCAGGCCGAGCGGCATCAGGTCGCGGTCGCGGCGCTCGATGCCGCCGGCCAGCGTGCCCAGCCAGATCTCGCCGTTGTCCAGCTGCAGGATGCTGCGCACGTCCAGGCCGCCGGAGACCGAACCGATGGCCTCGCGCACCATGGACAGGCCGGGCAGCGAAGGCACATGGCGCATCAGGCCGCCGCCATAGCTGCCGGCCCAGACGGTGCCGGAGGGGTCGCGCATCAGCGCGCGCACATCGCTGCGCGGCGCGGTGCCGGCACCGGTGGCGGGCAGGCGCTCGATCAGGGCGCCATCGGTCGCGCGCCGGCGCGACACCCCCCAGGCGTCGCCGAACCACAGCTCGTCGGCATCGGGCTGGGCCCTGGGGGGCGGCCTGGCGCACGATCTGGGCGCCCGCGGCCGCGCGCCGGCGCGCCACGCCCGAGGCGTCGCCGAACCAGAGCTCGTCGGCATCGGGCTGGGCCATGGCCATGACGGGCCAGGCGCCGGAGGTGGCGCCGGGCTGGGCGCCGGGGCTGAAGGGCAGCGGCTGGCCCTGCGGCGACAGCGCGCGCAGCCGACCCTGGGCCGTGCCGATGATGATGCGGCCGTCCAGCGACTCGCTGATCATGGTGACGAGCTGGTCGCCGACGCCGACATCCAGCGTCTCGATGGGGCCGTCAACCGCCTTGCGGGCCAGGCCGCGCCAGGTGCCTATCCACAGCGTGCCCTGGCGGTCGACGAGCAGGGTCTGCACGCGCGGGTCGGGCAGGCCGTCTTCCTTGCCGCGCTGGTGGGTGAAGCGCTGGGTCTTGACGTCGAAGCGGTCCAGGCCGCCGCTGCCGCCAATCCACAGCGTGCCGTCCTTCTCGAGCGCAAAGGTGCGCACGGTGTTGGCGGCGGGGGCGGTCTCGTCGGCCGACTTGCCGTCGCGGGCCCAGCGGTCCCAGCGGCCGGTGGCCACGTCCAGGCGCACCAGGCCGCTGTTGCCGGCGGCCACCCACATCCAGCCGCGCGGGTCGGGCAGCATGGCGCGCACGAACTGCTCGGGCAGCAGCTGGCCATCGGGGCCGCTGAGCGGGTAGCGGCGGAAGGCGTAGCCGTCGAAGCGCAGCAGGCCCTCGGGCGATCCGGCCCACAGCAGGCCGCGGGCGTCCAGCGCCAACGCCGACACGACGTTGTCCCTGACCGCGCCCGGTTCACCGATGGGCTCGAAGCGCGGCACCACGGCCTGCGCCGCGCCGGCCAACCCAACGGCGAGCAGAAGGGCTGCACACCCTTTTGTTATCAAGACCCTCATAACGGCATTCTCGGGCACCGAAAAGACCCTGCCGGCCGGGTCTTGCCCTCAGAAGACGTGAATCCTGCCCGCATGGCCGCGGCCGGAGGTGATTTGCATTGCGGGCCGAGCGCCGGGCCGCTCCCTAGCCGGCCCGCCTGGGGCGATGTGCTTGCCGGTCGAGCCGGCAAGCATCGCCGTCCCCTCGGGGGACCGGTCAGGCACGCCCGCGTTCAGCGGTGCGGGACTGGACGAGGGGCTTCAGGCCGCCAAGGGCTTGGCGATGGCGTCGATGCGCTCGACAACGTCGGGCGTCAGCTTGGGCGTGACGGCCAGGGCGCCGAGGTTGTCGTGCAGCTGCTCGATGCGGCTGGCGCCCAGGATGACGGTGGACACGCGCGGGTTGCGATTGATCCAGGCGATGGCCAGCTGGGCGGTGTTGCAGCCCAGTTCGGCGGCGATCTCGCCGAGCTTGCCGACGGCGTCGTTCTTGGCCTTGTCCTGCAGCTGCTCGCGCATCCAGCTCATGTTCTCCAGCGCGCCACGGCTGCCGGCCGGAATGCCGCCGCGGTATTTGCCGGTCAGCAGGCCCGAGGCCAGCGGGCTCCACGTCGTCAGGCCCAGGCCGACGTCCTCGTACAGGCGGGCGTACTCCTGCTCGACCTTGCGGCGATGGAAGAGGTGGTACTGGGGCTGCTCGACGACGGGCTTGTGCAGGTGATGGCGCTCGGCGATCTCCCAGGCGGCGCGGATGTCGCTGGCACTCCATTCGCTGGTGCCCCAGTACAGCGCCTTGCCCTGGCGGATGATGTCGCTCATGGCCCAGACGGTTTCCTCGATGGGCGTGTTCGGGTCGGGGCGGTGGCAGTAGATCAGGTCCAGGTGCTCGAGCTGCAGGCGCTTGAGCGAGCCGTCGACCGCCTGCATCAGGTATTTGCGGTTCAGCGTGTCCTTGCGGTTGGTCGTCGTCACGCCGTCACGCGACAGACCCCAGAAGAACTTGCTGGAGACGATGTAGTCCAGGCGGTTCCAGCCCAGGGCCTTGAAGGCCTGGCCCATGACGACCTCGCTCTCGCCCTGGGCATAGACCTCGGCGTTGTCGAAGAAGTTGATGCCGGCATCGAAGGCGGCGGCCAGCATCTCGGTGGCGGCCTTGGTGTCGACCTGGTTGTGATACGTGACCCAGGAGCCGAGGGAGAGTTCGGAAACCTGGAGGCCGGCACGGCCGAGGCGGCGGTATTGCATGGAGAGATCCTGGGGGCTGAGGTGCGGAAAAGCGACAGCTTAAGCCGCGCCGTCCGGCCCTGCCGGCGCGTGGCCACAATGGCCCCAGGCGCGCTGCGGGCGGCGCGCAGGACGGGAGAACGATGACGCTGCCGCGACGCTTGTCAAGGCGCGGCCTGCTGCTGGCGGGCCTGGCCGGCGTCTGCGCCGCGCGCGCCGAAGAGCCGCCTCTGCACGTCCTCGTCGACGGCAGCCTGGAGATGCCCCAGGTCCAGTTCAAGGACGGCCGACCCGTCGATGGCCTGCAATACCTGCTGGCCATGGAGCTGGGCCAGCGCCTGGGCCGCATGGTGCGTTTCCGCCTGGTGCCACGCCGGCGCATCGCCCAGCTGCTGGACCAGGGCCAGGAGGCCGATCTCGTCTGCAACTACATCCCCGGCTGGCTGCCCGGGCCGCTGCAATGGAGTCGCCCCTATCTGGACGATGCCGACATGCTGATCACCGCGGCGCGTCACCCGGCCCCCACGCAGCTGCAGGACGTCAGCGGCCAGCGCATCGGCACGGTCTCCGGCTTCCTCTATCCAGAGACCGAGGCGGCCCTGGGCTCGGGCTTCGTGCGCGACGACGCGCCCAATGTGATCACCAATCTGCGCAAGCTGGCCTCGGGCCGCATGGACCACGCCATCGTCGGCCGCGTCACCTTCGACTATCTGCAGCGCCGCAGCGAGATTCCACTGGGACTGCACCCTCCCCTGGTCATCGCCAGGCTGCGCACGGCCTGCGCGCTGTCGCCGCGCAGCAGTCTGCCGCTGGCCCAGCTCGATGCGGCCCTCGCCGCCATGCAGGCGGACGGCAGCCTGACGCACATCGTCGAGCGCTTCCGCTGAGGGCCGCCGCATGAGATTGACGCGGCGCCACCTGCTGCTGGCCCTGGGCGCGCCGGCCACCACGGCCGCAGCCGCGGCGCCGCTGGTCGTCCTCGTCGACAGCAGCGTACAGATGCCCCAGGCCCTGATCCGCGACGGCCAGGTCGTCGACGGCCTGCAGCACGACATCGCCATCGAGCTGGGCCAGCGCCTGGGCCGCCCCGTGCGCTTTCGCGTCGTGCCGCGACGTCGTGTCGGCCCGCTGATGCTGGCCGGCGAGGACGCCGACCTGATCTGCACCTATCTGCCCGCCTGGCTGCCGGGGCCGCTGCAGTGGAGCCGGCCTTTCCTGGACGACGGCGAGCTCCTCGTCACGGCCAAGCGCCACCCGGCGCCGATGCGGCTGGCGGAGCTGGCCGGCCAGCGCATCGGCACCATCGCCGGCTTCGAATACAACGAAGTTGCCGCTGCGCTGGGCGCGGCCTTCCTGCGCGACGACGGCCCCAATCTGGAGAGCCTGCTGCGCAAGCTCGCCCTCGGGCGCGTCGACCACGCCCTGGTCGGCCGCGCCAGCTTCGAATACCTGCTGCGCCGCGGCGAGGTGCCGCTGGCCCTGCACCCGCCGCTGGTCGTCGCGCACTGGCGTACGGCCTGCGCGCTGTCGCCGCATGCGCTGGTCGCGCTGGCCGATCTCGATGCCGCCCTGATGGCCATGCAGGCCGACGGCAGCCTGGCGCGCATCGCCGACAAATACCGATGATCTATCGTTGAGGGCATGAAGTTAGCTGTCATCGGCGCCGGCCCTGCCGGCCTCGCCCTCGCCCTGCTCGCCGCCGAGCGTCTCCCGGGCACCGAAATCCATCTCTTCGACACCCGCGCGCTGGACCGCGACATCAGCGGCGACGCACGCACGCTGGCGCTGAATCTGGGCAGCATCCGCCTGCTGGAGCGCCTCTCGGCCTGGCGGCCCGAGGGCGCCCAGGCCATCCGCACGGTGCACGTCAGCCAGGCCCCGCCCGCCCCCATCGCCGGCGAAGTGCGCATCAGCGCGGCCGAGCAGGGCCTGCCCCAGCTCGGCGCCGTGCTGCCCTATGGCGCCCTGGTGGCGCCGCTGCAGCACTGGCTGGACCTGGCCGGACAACAACGCGAGCGGCTGTTCACGCGCTTTGCCACGCCGGTGCATGCCATCCGCTCGGACGCCAGTGGCGTCGAGCTGGACTGCGGCGAAGGGCCGGTCGTCGACCGCTTCGACCTCGCCGTCGTCGCCGAGGGGGGTGTGTTCGCCGAGCAGGAGCGCAAGGCCATCCAGAGTGACTACCACCAGAACGCCTGGGTCGGCCAGGTGAGGCTGGCCGCGCCCGGCCTGCAGGGCCTGGCCATCGAGCGTTTCACGCGCAACGGCCCGCTGGCCCTGCTGCCCCTGCCCGACGACGCCCAGGGGCCGCGTGCGGCCCTGGTGTGGTGCCTGCCCCAGGCCGAGGACGACATCGCCTCACTGAACGATGCCCAGCGCCTCGTCGTCATCCAGCAGCAGCTACCCGCGGTGGCGGGCACGCTGACCGGCATCTCGGCGCTGAAATGCTTTCCGCTGGGCCTGAACGCCGAGACGCGGCTGCTGCAGGGCCGCGCCCTGCGCATCGGCAACGCGGCCCAGACCCTGCACCCGGTCGCCGGCCAGGGGCTCAACCTCGGCCTGCGCGATGCCCAGGCCCTGGTGGACGCGCTGCGCGAGGCGGCCGAGACCGGCCAGAATCTGGACACCGTGCTGGCCCGCGTCGACTGGCAGCGCGCGCCCGACCGCTGGCCCATGATCGCCGCGACCGATTTTTTGGCGCGCAGCTTCGCGTGGCGACTGCCCGGACTGCCGGCCTTGCGCGGACTGGCCTTGGCTGGACTTGAATTGGCGACACCGCTCAAAAAAGCCCTCGCCCATCGCATGATGTTCGGAGGCTGAGGTGGAGATTCGTTCCATCCAAACCGACGAGATCGAAACCGCCCGCCAACTGCTGGCCGCCAACGACTGGGGCAAGCGCGTCGCCGATGCCGGCGTCTTTGCCGAACTGCTCTCGCGTTCTCAAATCGCCCTGGTGGCCGTCGACAACGGCCAGGTCGTCGGCTTCCTGCGCGCCATCACCGACGGCCTGTTCAACGGCTACATCTCCATGGTCGTCGTCGCCGCCAGCCACCGCGGTCGCGGCATCGGCAGCGCCCTGGTCCAGGCCGCCGTCGCCGGCAACGACGAGATGACCTGGGTGCTGCGCGCGGGTCGCAACGGCGTGTCGGCCTTTTATGAAAAGCTGGGCTTCCAGGTCTCCGACGTGGCCATGGAACGCAAGCGCAAATCCTGAATCGAGCCTTGATGCGAACCACCCTCTCCCTGACCCTGCTGCTGGCCGCGACGCTGCCGGCCCAGGCCCAGCTCATCCCGCCGGCCCGATCAATAGCCGGCGTCACGCAGGAGGAATGGTCCAAGCGCTGGTGGCACTGGGCCATGTCCTTCGAGGAAGACGACAGCCCCGTCGCCGACCCCGATGGCAGCCTTTGCGCCAGCGGCCAGTCGGGGCCGGTCTGGTTCCTGGCCGGCACCTACGGCACGGCCCGCACCGTGCGCAGCTGCCGCATCCCGGCCGGCAAGACGCTGTTCTTCCCCCTCGTCAACGCCATCACCTTCCCGCCCGACGACGAGCGCGAGGCCTGTGCGTCGCTGATGCTGCGCGCCGAGACCCAGACCGAGGCGCCCGCCGCCCTGGTGCTGGAGCTCAACGGCAAGCGCTTCTCCGGCCTGGAGGCGCATCGCCAGGCCACCCGGGGCTGCTTCCTGGTCGCGCCCGACGACGACGCGCCGGCCGCCGCCAACGGCTATTACGTGGCCTTGGGGCCGCTGAAGGCCGGCCGCTACACGCTGAACTTCGGCGGCATCCTGCCCAGCCTGTCGCAGGCCGTGACCTACACCCTCGATGTGAAGTGATCCGGGTTGGCCTGATCTCCGACACCCACGGCCTGTTGCGGCCCGAAGCCCTGGCCTGGCTGCAGGGCAGCGACTTCATCATGCACGCCGGCGACATCGGCGATCCGGCCATCCTCGAACAGCTCGCCGCCATCGCACCCGTCACGGCGGTGCGCGGCAACAACGACAACGCGCCCTGGGGTCGGGCCTTGCCGCAAAGCGCCGAGTTGCTGGTGGGCGGCCTGAAGCTGCATGTGCTGCACGACCTGGCCGAGCTGGCCGTCGACCCGCACGCGACCGGCCTGGCTGCCATCATCACTGGCCATTCGCACCAGCCGCATATCGAGGATCGCAATGGCGTGCTGTTCGTCAACCCAGGCAGCGCCGGCCCGCGGCGCTTTCGCCTGCCCATCGCGGCGGGTGAGTTGCGCATCAGCGACGGCCAGATGCAAGCCCAAACCATGGTGCTGGTGGCCTAGACTCCGGCCAACTGCATGGTCATGACATGACGCCCGCACCCATCCCCGCCAACGACGCCGAGCGTCTGCGCGTGCTGCGCGAGCTGCTCATCCTCGACACGCCACCCGAGGAGCGCTTCGACCGCATCGTCGGCTTCGCCGCCGAAGAGTTCGACATGCCCATCGCCCTGGTCAGCCTGGTCGACGAGCAGCGCCAGTGGTTCAAGGCCCGCGTCGGCCTGGATGCCTGCGAGACCTCGCGCGAGATCTCCTTCTGCGGCCATGCCATCGTGCAGAGCGATCTCTTCGAGGTGCTGGACGCGGCCCTGGACCCACGCTTCGCCGACAACCCCCTGGTCGTCGGCGCGCCCTTCATCCGCTTCTACATCGGCGCGCCGCTGGCCCTGCCCTCCGGCGCCACGGTGGGCACCCTCTGCCTCATCGACACCAAGCCGCGCCATTTCGACATGCTGGATCGCGCCATCCTCGGCACCCTGCGCGACCTCGTCGTCGCCGAGCTGGTGGGCCAGGGTGAGAAGGAAAGCCAGTCGTGACCGCCATCGCGCGCAGCGGCCGCCTGCTCCTCGTGGAGCCGCAATTCGTGTTGCGCCGCACCGTGTCCACCATGGCCCGCGAGATGGGCCTGGCCGATGTGCAGGAGGCCACCAGCACCGCGGTGGCCGAGCGCCTGCTGTTCGAGCGCCGCTACGACGCGCTGCTGATCGCCATCGACGACGAAGGCGAGGCGCTGGAGCTGCTGCGCCGCCTGCGCGCCGGCGAGTCCTCCCACCCCGCCGGCGTGCCGGTGGCCGCGACGGCCTCGAGCTGCGACGTCGAACTGGCGCTCAAGCTCAAGCAGCTCGACGTCTGCCGCCTGCTGCTCAAGCCCTTCAAGGTGCGCGGCATGCTGGAGGTCATCTCCGCGCTCGGCGCGCCCGAACCGCTGCCCGAGCACTGAACAGGCCGGTCCGGCCGCCGCTTTTAGGTCTATCGGCCCTGGCCCTTCGCTCTAGCATGGGGCACCCATGCTGCGCCTCACCCTGACCTCCGCCGCCCTGCTGGCCACATTGCTGGCCGGCTGCGGCACGCCCAGCCAGCCCCTGCCCATGGCCGTCACGGCGGCCAATGCGCTGCAGATCCGCGGCTGGGTGCCGGAGGCGCTGAAGGGGCAGATCGCCGTCGCCACCGTCAAGGGCGGCCAGGAGACGGGCCGCTGGTGGGGTTCCAAGGTCAGTGCGATGGCGCTGCAGCAGGCCCTCGACGAGTCGCTGTTTTCCGTCGGCATGAAGCCGCTGTCCCCCGAACCGGCGCCCCGCTTCGAGCTGCAGGCCGAACTGGAGGCGCTCGACCAGCCCCTGGTGCCCGCGCTGGGCGTGACCGTGGGTACGGCCGTGCGCTACACCCTGGTCGACAAGACCAGCGGCAAGACCGTCTACCAGCGCCGCATCGCCAACACCGACGAGGCCAGTTTCAGCGAGGCCATCCTCTCGCCCAACGAGAGGCTGCGCATCGCCAACGAACGGGCGCTGCGGGCGAATATTGATTTGCTGCTGCGGGATCTGGTGACGCTGAGGCCGTAGCCAATTGCTTGCGGACTCGACGCAGCAGGCATCACCGCCACCACTCGACGCGACTTTTTGCCTCTGCGATGGCCGCCTCTGCATCTGGGGCAAAACACTCTGAGAAGCGCCCGAACGGCAACCAGCACCTCTCGAGCGGGTCATCGCTCCAACGCAAAACGGTGAAGCCGAAAGTGCCACTGTCCCGACGGAAGATCTGAAGCTTGTGCTTCCCGTCCGATGCCGTCAGCTCTCTTTCAACATGCCGCGCGGTCATTGGCCCCCAGCCACCCGCTCATGCCGCGCCCGCCCCGCCGTCGCCCACAGCAGCAGCGCGAACACGCAGCCCGCCACGCTGGTCAGCCCGAAGAACCACATCATGTCGCTGTAGCCGGCCGGGTTGGCCGCACTCGCACCCGCACGGTCGTTGAGCCAGCCGGCCACCAGGTTGGCACCGCTGATGCCGGCGTTCTGCACCACCCACATCAGGCCGATGGCCGTGCCGAAGCGATTCGGCGCGACCAGGCGGCTGGTCAGCGGCCACATGACGGCGGGCACCAGGGAGTAGCTGACGCCGATCAGCGCCGTGGGTACCCACAGGCTCCAGTGCGTCAGCGCCAGCACGGCCAGGGCCACCGGCAGCAGCAAGGCGCCGAAAGCCAGGAAAGGCCCATAGCGGCCCAGCCGGTCGCACATCCAGCCGAAGGCCGGCGTCGCGAAGATGGCCGCCAGGAAGACATAACTGTTCATCTCCCCGGCCGCGGCCAGGTCCAGGCCGTGCACATGCTGGAAATACTTGATGGAGAAGGTGCTGCGGAAGGCCAGGATGACCGAGTACCAGAGCACGCACAGCAGCAGCAGATACCAGTAGGCCTTGCCGAAGTGCAGCAGGTCGCGCCAGACGAACTTCTCGGCCGATGACTTGCCCGTCGGCAGCAGGCCGGCGCGACGCGGGCCGCGGTCCACCCACCAGTAGGCCAGGGCCGCCACGAAGGCCGAGAAGGCGATGGCCGCGGCGATGACCAGGGGCGGCTGCCAGCCCTGGGCATAGGACCCCGCGAACCAGGTCGGCGACATGTCGGCGCCATAGGAGCCCATGCGCCCGACGGCCAGCTCGGCACCCATGGCCAGGGCCAGGCTGCGGCCGCCGAAGTAGTCGGCCACGGCGGCCAGGGTCGCGATATTGAAGGTCTCGGCGCCGATGCCGAACAGCAGCCGGCCCGCGGCCATGCCCGCGAAGTTGGGGCTGAAGGCCGTCAGCGCCGCGCCCAGGGCGCAGATGCCGGCCGTGACCAGCGTCATGCGCGCCGCGCCGAAGCGGTCCACCAGCACGCCGCCGACCAGGATGAGGACGACGTTGGGCAGGCTGTAGATGGCGTTCAGCAGCGCGATCTGCGTGTCCGCAAAGCCGCGCTGCTGCTGCAGCAGGTCGGCCACCGGGCCGATGGAGTCGTAGACGTAGAAGTTGCCGAACAGCGAGATCGCCACCAGCACGGCCACGACCCAGGCCACGGTGCGGCCCGGCTGGGCCACAGGCATCACCGCAGCGCCGCTCACTTGTTCAAGAGCGACTTCACGGCCGCCTCCAGTTGCAGGTCTTCACCCGCGTCCAGCCTGGCCTTGTCATGCGGCACGACGACGTCCGGCGTGACCAGGGCGCGCTCCATGAAGTCGCCGTTCTGGGCCCGGAAGCCCACCTGCGGGATGCCGAAGACGGTGGCGCCGTCCTGCATGGTCTCCCACCACACCGCCGTGCCCGTGCCGGCCACCGGCATGCCGATGAGCTTGCCGATGCCGAGGTGCTTGTAGGTCCACGGGAAGAGGTGGGCGTCGGAGTAGTTGCTCTCGCTGATCAGCACGGCCGAGGGTTTGGTCCATTTGCCGCCCGGCTCCCAGCCCAGGCTCTGGCCGCGCGGCATGAACTCCAGGTACTTCTTGCCGGACAGCAGCGTGGCCAGCTCGTCGTGCAGATTGCCGCCGCCGTTGAAGCGGGTGTCGACGATGAGGGCTTCCTTGCCGCTGGCGCGGCCCAGAGCCTCGGAATAGGTCTGGCGGTAGCTGCCGTCGTCCATGCCGCGCACATGCACATAGCCCAGGCGGCCGCCCGAGAGCTTGTCCACCAGGGCACGCTCCTTGCGCACCCAGCGCTTGTAGAGCAGCTCGCGCTCGGCGCCCAGGCTGATGGCCTTGAGCGTCTGCTCGAAGTGCTTGCCGGTGGCCGGGTCCAGCACCTCCAGCACGACCTGCTTGCCGGCCTTGAGGTTGAGCACCGAGTCGAACTCGGCACCGGCCGCGATGGTTTCGCCGTCGATGGACTGGATGACCATGCCGGGCTTGACGCGGCTGGCGGCCAGGTCCAGCGGGCCGCCCTCGATGACCTCGCCCACCTTGACGCCGGCACCCCTGTGGCTCAGGTCGTAGAACAGGCCCAGGGACGCTGTCGAGTCGCCGCGCGAGGCGGGGCGGTAGCTGCTGCCGGTGTGCGAGACATTCAGCTCGCCCAACATTTCGCTCAGCAGCTCGGCGAAGTCGGCACCGTCGGCCACGAAGGGCAGCTGGCGCTCGTAGACCTTGCGGTAGCCGGCCCAGTCCACGCCGCCCATGTCGCTGACGTAGAGCTTCTCGTAGGTCTGGCGCCAGACGTGGTCGAACATCTGCGCGCGCTCGGCGGCGTGGTCGATGCGCAGCTCGGCCGAGAACCTGAGCCCTTCAGTCTTCACATCGCCCTTGCCGTCGTCGCCGGGCACCTTGAACTTCTGCACCTTGCCGCCGGTCATGACGAAACCGTTGGCGCCCTTGGCGTCCAGCACCAGGCTGACGGCGTCGATCTTGCCGCCGGGCAGCGAGGCGACGCGCTTGCCCTCCTTCTCGCGCAGGCGTACCTGCCACAGCTCGAAGCCATCGTCGCTCTTGACGACATAGAACAGCTGCTCGCCGTCCGGCGTCATCGCATAGTCCTTGATGTCGCCCGAGGTCGTGGTGATGCGCACCATGCGGTTCTCGATGCCCTCGTGCTCGATGACGACGGGCTTGGGCGGCTCGGGCTTCTTGTCTTCCTTCTTGGCGGCGTCCTTCTTGTCGCCGTCCTTCTTGTCGTCTTTCTTCTCGGCGTCCTTCTTGTCGGCCGCCTTCTTGTCATCGTCCTTCTTGGCGTCGTTCTTCTCGTCCTCCTCATGCTTCTTCAGCTGGGCGAACTCGGCCTTGTCGAGCTGGTAGCGGTCGTAGGCGGCGCGGGTCAGGAACATCGCGTAGACGTCGGCATCGGTGCGCGCACCGCCGCCGTTGCCGTGCAGGCCGTGGCGGTCGGCGGCCCAGATCAGCATCTGGCCCTGGCGCGCGAACATCGGGCGCACGTCCTCGTAGCCGCTGTTGCTCAGGTTGACGAGCTTGCCGCTGCCGTCGGCCGGCACCACGCCGACCTCCTGGCCCCAGCGGTTGCGGTCGACGAACTGCACCGCCAGGCTCTTGCCGTCGGGCGCCCAGTCGAACCACTGGTCGCCGTCTTCATAGGAGTAGTTGAAGTCGCTGGAGAGCACCTGGTGGGTCTTGCCGCTGGCGATGTCCAGCACATGCAGGGCGGCGCGGTCCTGCAGATAGGCCACCTGCTTGCCGTCCGGCGAATAGCGCGGCTGGAAGTTCTGGTGGGCGTCCTGCAGCAGCACCTTGGTCGTCACGCGCGGCGCGTTGAAGAAGCTGGGCACGGCCTTCTTGTCACCGGCAATCGCCGCCTCGCACAGGCTCCACTGGCCGTTGACCTCACAGGCGTAGAGCAGCTTGCGGCCATCAGGGCTGAAGCTGACCGAGCGCTTCTGGCCGGGGCCGTCGGTGATGCGGCGGGTGTTGCCGAACTCGGCCGACGAGACGAAGACCTGGCCGCGCACGATGACGGCCACTTCGCTGCCGTCGGGGCTGACGGCCATGTCCGTGGCGCCGTCGGACAGCTTGAGGTTCTCGACGCGCGGCTGCATGGCGTCGGCCGCGATGCCCACACCCACCTTCTGCGGCGTGGCCGTGTCGCCGGCCATGGTGTAGAGCTCACCGTCGAAGCCGAAGCTCAGCGTGCCGTCGGCCGCGACGCTGAGGAAGCGCACCGGGTTCTGGGTGAAGCGGGTGATCTGCTGGGTCGCCGCGGGGTTGTCCAGCGGCATCTTCCAGACATTGAAGGAACCGCTCTTCTCGCTGAGGTAGTAGACCGACTTCTCGTCGGCCGACCAGACCGGGTTGCGGTTCTCGCCGCCGGTGCTGGTCAGCTTGCGGTGCTGGCCGGTCTTGGCGTCCCACAGCCAGATGTCGCGCGCCACCGGCGAGACATGGTGCTTGCGCATGCCGTTCTCATAACCCTTCCAGTCCTCGTAGACGAGCTGGCTGCCGGCCTTGTTGTAGCGGCCGGCCAGGGCCGGTTCGCTGAAGACCTGCTCGGGGCGGCGGCCGCCCTCGATGCCGACCTGGTAGAGCTCGCCCTGTGCCGGCGACGGGAAGGCCATGCTGGTGCGCAGGTCCTGGCGCTGGGCCGAGAACAGCACAGCCTGGCCGTCGGGCGTGAAGGCGATGGGCGTCTCCCAGGCCGAATGCGTGGTCAGGCGGCGCGACGGGCCGCCCTCGGCCGCGACGAGGAAGACATCGTTGTTGCCGTAGACGTCCGACCCGTAGGCCAGCAGCTTGCCGTCCGGCGACCAGACCGGCGCCATCACATGGTTGCCATTGGCCACCAGCAGGCGCGCCGTGCCGCCGGCCGCGGCCACCACATAAAGATTGCCCTGGAAGGTGAAGGCGATCTGCCTGCCGTCCGGCGAGATGCTGGACTGGCGCAACCACAGCGGGTTGGTCACGGGGCCGAGAGGCGCGCTCGGCGCAGCAAGGGCAGACAGAGCGGTCGACAGCGCCAGGGCGGCGCCCGCGAGTTTGAAACAACGCATGGCAGGAGGGAGATGAGGCTGAGGCGAGCGAGTCTAGAAGCCTCGCTTCGCCCAGAGGAAAGTCACCGCCCCAGGATTACCCCAGCTTGCGATGCGCCAGGGCCGGCAGTTGCTGGCGCACCTGGGTCAGGCGCGCGGGGTCGACGTCGGCCGTGACGACGCCCTCGCCTTCGGCCAGCACACTGAGCACCTGGCCCCAGGGGTCGATGATCATGCTGTGACCCCAGGTGCGGCGGCCGTTCTCGTGCTGCCCGCCCTGGGCCGGGGCCACGACATAGCATTGGTTCTCGACCGCACGCGCGCGCAACAGCAGCTCCCAATGGGCCTGGCCGGTCGTGTAGGTGAAGGCGGCCGGCACGGCCAGCAGGTCGACACCGGCATAGCCGCGGTAGAGCTCGGGGAAGCGCAGGTCGTAGCAGACCGACAGGCCGACCTTGATGTCGCCAGCCTCGAAGCGGGTCGGCTGGCTGCCGGGTTCCAGCACGCGGCCCTCGTCATAGCTCTCGCGGCCGTTGTCGAAGGCGAAGAGGTGGATCTTGTCGTAGCGGGCCACGCGCTCGCCATCGGGCGAGAACACCAGCGTCGAGTTGCGCACGCGCTCGGCCGTCGTCGATTTGATGGGCAGGGTGCCGCCGATGATCCACAGGCCCAGGTCGCGCGCGGCACTCGCCAGCATGGCCTGGATGGGGCCCTCGCCTTCGGTTTCGGCGAGCGCCAGCTTGTCGCTGTCGTGCATGCCCATCAGGCAGAAATACTCGGGCAGGGCCGCCAGCCGGGCGCCGCGCCGGGCGGCGTCCTCCAGCAGGCGACGCGCGGCCTCGAGGTTGGCGGCCACGTCGGGGCCGGAGACCATCTGGACAGCTGCGATCTTCATAGCGCCGATGCTAGCCGTTCGATGTCCGCTGTGTTGTTAAGCCAGGAAAAGGACGCCCTGACGATGCCGTCCAGGCCGCGGGCCTGCATGTCCAGCGGCGTGTAGGGCACGCCATTGGCGCCGACGTGGATGCCCTGTCGCGACAGGCGGGCCCGCGTCGCCGGCGCGGCCTCGACTTCGACGCTGAAGCTGACCAGGCCCGAGCGCGTGCCGCTGCCGAGGTCATGCACGCGCACATGGGGCAGCTCTGCCAGGCGGTTGCGCAGCAGCACGGCCAGGCCCTGCACATGAGTCGCGATGGTGTCGATGCCGATCTCCAGCGCCTCGGCGATGGCCACCTGCAGGGCCAGCCGCAGCGCCACCGGCTGCTCGGCCGTCTCGAAACGGGCGCCCGAGACGTCCACCCAGGGCGGCTCCAGGCTGTCCTGGAAGCTCTTGCGCACATAGAGCAGGGCCGTGCCGCGTGGCCCGCGCAGATGCTTGCGGCCGGCGCTCTTCAGCACATCGCAACCCAAGGCCTGCACATCCACCGGCAACTGACCCACGGCCTGGCCGGCGTCGATGAAATAGGGCACGCCGGCGGCGCGCGTCACACGACCCAGGGCCGCCGCGTCGTTGATGAGGCCCCCGTTGGCGGGCAGCCAGGTCAGCGAGACCCAGCGCACGCGTTCGTCGAGCATGGCCGCGGCGGCTTCGGCGTCGATGCTGCCATCGGCGCGACAAGGCAGCACCTCCACCGTCGCACCGCTGCGCTGGTAGGTGGCGAGATTGCCGCCCCATTCCTGGCGGCCGACGAGGATGCGGTCGCCGGTGCGGAGTGGCCTCGCGTGAATGAAGGCCGACCAGGCCGCGCCAAAGGCCGCCGAGCCGCTGCCGTGAAAGGCCACTTCGTCGGTGCCGGCGCTGAGCAGCCGCGCGGCGTCCTCGCGCAGGCGCTGCAGCCGTGGCGCCACCATCTCACCCGCCTCCATCGGCCCGCGGCTCACCTCCAGCGCCAGATGCTGCTGCAAGGCCGCCAGCGCCGCTGCTGACAGGGTCGACGCGCCTGCGTGGTTGAGCAGCAGGCGCTCCGTCACGACACCAGCTCCACCAGGGCTTCGACCTCCACCGCCGCGCCCGCCGGCAGGCTGGCCACGCCGACGGCCGCGCGCGCATGGCGACCGCGCTCGCCCAGGGCCGCAACGACGAGGTCGGAGGCGCCATCGGCCACCGCGCTGTGTTGAGTAAAACCCGGCGCCGCGGCGACAAAGATGCCCAGGCGCAGCACTTTGCGCACACGGCCCAGGTCGCCTTGCACGGCGGCATCCAGCACGGCCAGCACCTTCAGCGCGGCGATCTCGGCTTCAGCGCGGGCCGCCACCGCATCGAGCGCACCTTGGCCCGGCGTGCCGATCTGGCCGGCGATGACGAGCAGACGCCCGCCCTCGCGGTGGTACAGGTAGTTGGCAGCCGGCGCCGCCAGTTCGGGCAGGGTGTGGCCCAGTTCGGCCAGTCGTTGTTGGAGGTTCATGGCTTGAGAAGCAGCTTGCCCTGGGTCGCACGCGACGCGAGCAGTTGATGGGCCCGGCCGGCTTCGGCCAGGGGGAATTCGGCATGGATGCGCAACTGAACGGCACCGCTCAGCACGGCATCGAACACCGTTGCCGCCCGCGCGCGACGCTTGGCCGCGTCGGGCAGGAAGTGGGGCAGCACGGGCCGTGTCAGCGTCAGGCTCTTCTTCATCAGGGCCATCACGTCGACAGGATCGGGCTGGCCGCTGGCCGCGCCGAAGAGGATGAGATGGCCGCCCATGCGCAGCGTGTCCAGGCTGCCGGCGAAGGTCGTACGGCCCACCGAGTCGAAGACGACGGCGGCGCCGCGCGCGGCCGACGCCCAGTCACTGTCCACCAGCAGCGGCGTCGCGCCCAGGCTGCGCAGCCAGTCGGCCTTCTCCGCACTGGACACGGTGCCGAAGACCGGGTGACCGCGGGCGATCAGCCACTGCACCAGCCAGCCGCCGACACCACCCGCCGCCGCATGCACCAGCACCGGCGCGTCGGCCGACAGTCGAGCGACATCGTCCAGCAGCATGGCCGCCGTCATGCCATGCTCCAGCGCGGCGGCGGCGTCGCGCAGGGGTAGCGCGTCGGGCACGCGTACCAGGTGTTCCAGCGGCACGGCCAGATGGCTGGCGTAGCCGCCCTGCACGCCCGTCGTGAAGGCGACGCGGTCGCCGACCTGCAACTCCGAACCGGACGCGACTTCGACGATCTCGCCGGCGCCCTCCAGGCCCAGCCGCCAGGGCAGCGTGATGCCGGGATAGCGGCCCTCGCGCTGGTAGAGGTCGACGAAATTGATGCCGGCGTATTGGATGCGCACGACGGCCTGGCCGGCTGCGGCCTGCGGCGTGGGCAGGGATTGCAGCTCCAGCACCTCGGGGCCGCCGAACTGGTGGACGACGATGGCTTGCGTGGACATGGCTTGGACCTCCGGCGTTAACGTCGCGCCAATGTCCGCCTCCGGTGCGCGCCGCGCCAGCGAGGTCTTTGCATACCGGCTGTGCCGATTTCTCAACACCATGCGCGAGCGCCTGCCACCCCTGTTCTCCCTGCAAGCCTTCGAGGCCGCCGCCCGCCTGGGCAACTTCAGCCGTGCCGCCGCCGAGCTGCACCTGACGCCGGGCGCCATCAGCCGCCAGGTGCGCCAGCTGGAGGACTGGTGCGGCCAGACCCTGTTCGAGCGCGTCGGCAATCAGATGCGGCTGACGGCCGAGGGCCGCGACCTGCTGGCCCGGCTCGGTGGCCCGCTGGCGGCCCTGCACGAAGCTGTCTACCCCGAGGCGGAAGACGCGCACCCGACGCTGCAGATCGCCACCCTCGGATCGCTGGCCCGCGCCTGGCTGCTGCCGCGGCTGGAGCGCTTCATCGCCGCAGCCCCCACCGTCCGCCTCATCGTGCAGACCGACTACGCCCTGGTGCGCCCGCCGCCGCGCGTGGCCCTGGTGGCGCTGCGCCATGGTCGGCCCGAGGACGGCGGCGAGATCCTGTTCGGCGACCGCCTGCTGACCGTCGCCACACCAAGCCTGGCCAGGAAGCTGGGCCGCGACGCCACCCGCTGGCCGGCTGCCCGACTGCTCAGCCATGTGACCGGCGACGCGCCGCTGTGGCTGGCCGCGGCCGGCACGACGACGGCGCCCGAGGGCCCGGCCTTCAACGACGCCAGCGTGACGCTGGATGCCGCCGAGGAAGGCCTGGGCGTGGCCGTCACCCGCCTGTCCCTCGCACTGCCGCGGCTGCACGCCGGCACGTTGGTGCAGGCCCATCCGCTGCTGCTGCCCTCGCCACGCGCCAACCTCCTCGTCATTCGCGAGGACGCCGCCGCCCTGCCCGTCGTGAAGCGCTTCGCGGCCTGGTTGCGCGAAGAGGCGGCACAAACGGATGCCGACTTGAAAGCCTGGGAGCCGGCCTGAGCTGAGTTCGATGCAGTCCGGCCTGTTCGACGACCTGCCACCCGCCCTGCCGGCTGGCCTGCGCTACGAAGCGGGCTGGCTGTCGCCCGACGAGGAGGCCGCGCTGATCGCGCTCGTGAAAGAACTGCCGCTGCGCGAAGCGAAATACAAGAGCTACACCGCACGCCGCCGCGTCGTCAGCTATGGCGGCCAGTTCGACTACGACAGCAATGAGCTGCGACCTTCCGCGCCACTGATCGATGCATTGCACCCGCTGCGCGAACGCGTCGCGCGCTGGGCCGGCATCGACGCCCAGGCCCTGGTCCACGTCCTCGTCGCCGACTACTCGCCGGGCACGCCGCTGGGCTGGCATCGCGACGTGCCGGACTTCGAGGACGTGTTCGGCGTGTCGCTCGGCAGCGAGGCCCTGCTGCGCTTCAGGCCCTATCCGCCCGAAAGCCCGAAGCGCGCGGACATCGTCAAGCTGAACGTCGAGCCGCGCTCCATCTATGCCCTGCAGGGCGAAGCACGCTGGGGCTGGCAGCACAGCGTGGCGCCGGTGGACGCGCTGCGCTGGTCCCTCACCTTCCGGACGGCGCGGCGATAAGTCACGGCCCCTGAAGCTGCGTCAGACGCCGGGCGGGCAGCGGCATCAGAATCGCATCGCCATGGCCATTTCCTCCCGCCTGCGGCGCCGCCAGTTGCTCGCCCTGCCCCTTGCCGCCGCACTGCCGTCGGCCCGCGGCGCCGGCACGCTGCAGACGCTGCGCCTGCCCGATCCCAACGCCTACAGCGCGCATGGCAATTTCTTCATCGAGGCGCTGAAGCTGGCCCTGAGCAAGACGGCCGACGGCGAGCCCCTGCCCGCCCTGGTCCATGCGGCGCCCGACCTGCCGCGCCCGCGCATGCGCCAGATGCTGCAGGACGGCCACCTCGACCTGATGTGGAGCACCACCACGCCCGAGCGCGAGGCCCAGGCGCTGGCGGTGCGCTTCAACCTGCTCAAGGGCATCAACGAACTGCGCTTTCTGCTGGTACGCGCCGCCGACCTGCCCACGTTGCGCCCGCTGCGCACGCTGGAAGCGGTGCGCAAGCTTCGGGCCGGTGCCGGCACCTACTGGAGCGACGCGCAGATCCTGAAGGCCAATGGCTTCGCCGTGGAGACGGCCACCAAGTCCGACCTGCTGTTCCGCATGCTGAAGGCCGGCCGCTTCGACTTCATCCCGCGCACCCGCGAGGAGATCGACGACGAGCTGCAGCGCTATGCCGGCCAGGGCTTCGCCGAGCTACCGGGCCTGGCCCTGCAGTACAGGCAGCCGCTGTATTTCTTCGTCGCGCCGGACAAGCCCCAGCTGGCCGAAAGACTGCTGCGCGGCCTGACGCTGGCCGCCGCCGATGGCAGCTTCGACGCCCTCTTCGTGGCCGAGCCCGGACTGAAGACCGCGCTGGCCCAGTTCCGCGGCTACACGGGGCTGAGGCTGCAGCTGAAGGCGCTGGAGGCGGCCCCGTCGACGCCGCGCTGACGCCATTTGTCTCAGCTGCAAGAGAACACAGCCACAGAGGCACAGAGAGACCGTCATCCCGCTGCCTCTGTGCCTCTGTGACTCTGTGGCTTTGTTTGGATTTCGCTTCAACACTGCTGTGCCAAAGCAGCCGCTTCAGCCGCAAAAGGCGACCGACTGGAAGGTTCTCGCGACGATCCGCAGGCCAAGGATGAGAGCGATCAACGGCACGACGATCTTCAGGATCAGGGCCCACCAGCCCTTTCGCTCGACTCGATCCACCAGGCCGGTCGAGGCCGGAAGCGAGACCAGGATGCTGGCGACGATCAGGCTCGGCATCAGCGCCGCAACGGCGCAACTCTTCAGCGAGACGAAGAAGACCAGCGCATTCACCGTCAACAGCGCGCCCGCGACATGGTGGTAGCCGATGTCACGCCAACGCTTTCGTTGCAGCACCCAAAGCGCGGCGGAAACTGCTCCCATCGCCCGCCCGAGGACGACCACCAAGGTCACCTTGGACAACTGCAAAGAAGAGAAGAAATCCAGCAGCAGCAGGACGGGAATGCAGGCCAGCAGGAAGCCTTCCCTCCCCAGGGGCCGATCGAGAAAGGGAATCTCGTCCCTACCGGCCATATCCGAACCCGCCAGCGCCACGCATGATCGTCAAGGCGCGCTGGCTGCGCTCGCCGGCTTGCCCGGCAGCGCCTCCACCTTCTCCACCTTGGGATCGTCCCAGGTGCCGGTGATGTGGAACTCGCGCGTGTTGGCCGCGGCCACCGGGCGGCTCAGGATGAGCTGGGCCAGGAAGGCGCCCAGGGCGATGGCCGGGTTGATGGCGGCATAGGCCAGGGAGGCGCCGCCGGCCGACACCTCGGGCACGACGACGACGCGCAGCTTCTGCGTCTCGGCCGCCAGGTCGGTGCTGCCGTCCACCAGCACCGAGGCCTGCAGGCCACGGATGCGGATGTTGTCGCTGCTAGCGATGCCAGCGGCGATCTTCACGTCGCCCGTCACGCCGTCGAAGACGAAGCCCTCGGCGAAGACGTCGCGGAAGTCCAGCAGGAAGCGGCGCGGCAGGGATTGCAGGCTGAGCACGCCCAGCAGCCGCCCGACGCCGGGCTCGGCCTTCAGGAAGGTGCCAGTGTCCAGCTGGATGTTCAGCGCACCGGCCATGCTGGGGTAGTGGGGCGCCAGCGGCGATCCGTCCCAGCCGACCTGGCCGGCCAGCACACCCTTGCCGCCGCGCAGCACGGGGGATTCCTTCCGGCCCTGGCCGAGACGCTCCAGCAGCTTGCCGGCATCGGCGATGTCGAGCTTCCAGTCGAGCTGGGTGCGGCGCTTGGCGCCGGGCTCGCCGCCCCAGCGACCACTGGCATGCAGCGTCGCATCAGGCGACTGGATCTGCAGCTTCTCCAGCTTCCAGTCGCGCGCAACGGCCGGGGCGTGCGCCATCACTTCGACGCGACCCAGGCGCTTGCCGCGCAGCTCGAAGTCGTCCACCTCGATGTCCAGCGACGGCAGCGGGCTGCTGTTCGCGTCGGCCTTGCCGGGGTCGATGAGTTCGCTGACCGAATCGGCCTCCTGGCGGGGCAGCGACAGCCGCGCCAGCCGCGCCTGCACGGCGTCGATCTGGCCGCCCTTGACGCCCTTCAACTCGATGCGGCCGGCAATCTGTTCGGCATCGACGTTGATGCGCCAGTTGGCGCCGTCACGCGCCACCAGCGCTGTCGCGCGGCCGAGCTGGCGGCCGCCCACCTTGAGCGCCTGGCTGCGCAGCGCGATCTGGCTGGGCAGCAGGCCGGCATCGTCGGCATCGCCGGCACCGTTGCCGTTGCCACCACCCGCCAGGCCGCCCAGGCGCTGCTGCCAGGCGTCCAGGTCGAGAGCCGCGACATTGACCTGCAGCAGCACGCCGCTGGCGGGCAGGGCGGGCAGCTTGTCCTGCACGGCCAGCGCACCGCGCAGCACCTGGGAGCTGGCGCCGGAGATGTCGCGTTGCAGCTGGGCCTGCAGCAGCGGTGCGGCGGGGGCGCCCACTTCCAGGCGCAGTTCGTCGCGACCGGCGGCGGTGGGCGACATCAGCAGGCGCAGCGGCAGCACCGCGTCGGCCTCCTTGTGACCGGGCGCCGGCAGGTCCAGGGCCAGGCCCTGCAGATTGCTGGACACGCTGAGTTCGCTCTGGCCGTCCTTGGGAATGGCGAGCTGGAAACGGTAGGCCGCCTGGCCGCTGGCCGCCTGGGCCAGGCGGGGGTCGGCCCCCAGCACGGTGGCGCGGCGCAGGCCGTCGGCCGTGGCCTGGCCCTGCACGGCGAAGCGCATGCCGCCGTCGCGCTGCGTGCCGCCTTCGATGCCGGCGTCGCCGCCGAGCAGGCGGGCCGTCACGCCGACCAGCTGCAGGCCCTTGCGATCGAAGTCGATGCGGCCGCGCACGCCGCCCAGCGGCGGCAGCTCGGGCCGCAGCTTGATGTCGACACCCGTTGGCTGGAGCTGGCCCTTGAGCGTGGTCTGGGCCACGTCGTCGAGCGGGATGGCGATGCCGAGCTTGAGGCCGACAGGGCCCTGGGCCGTCGTGGTGGTCAGCGCATGGCCCAGCCATTCATCCAGCGGCGAGGCCCGCACGAAGCGCAGCAGGTCGGCACCGGCGCCCTTGCCGGTGCCGTCAAGCTGCAGCAGGCGGCCGTGGTGCAGGTCCTTGATGCCACCGTTGACGTCGCTGAGCTCATAGCCCAGCACCTTGGCGCGGCCGTCCTTGATGAACATGCCGGCGCGCTCGAAGACGAGCTCTGCATCGACGCTCTCGAAGGCCGGCCAGTTGCTGCCGTTGTCGCTGGGCGGCACATAGGCCAGCGTCACGCCCTGGGCCTGGGTGGCGACGCGGAAGATGCCGGGGGACTTGGGCGCGTCGAAGGGGAAATCGGCCAGCTCGCCCTTGATGCGAACGCTGACGTTGCGGGCCTCGCCGCCGAGGATGGCGCGCGACACATAGCTGCGCGTGGCGGGCAGGCGCTCCGGGATGTAGCGGGCCACACGCGTCGCCTCCACGCGTGGGGCGCGACCGCTCAGGTCCAGGTAGCCCGGCGTGGTGGCGCCGGCCGGGCGCCGCCAGGTCACGTCGAAATCGCCGTTCAGATCGGGCGTCTGCAGTTGCAGCTCGCGCAGCTTGAGCTCGACATCGCCAGGCGTCTTGCCGCCTGGCTGAGGCAACTGCCACAGCATCTGCGTGGACAGGCGCGTGATGGGCAGGTGGGCGTCCTCGAACAGCCCCGGCAGCTCGACCTCGCCGTCGTGCACCGCCAGCCTGGCCGAGCCGCCGCGCTCGCTGGCATCCAGCTCCAGGCTGGCCCCGCGCAGGCCGGGCCGACCGATATGACCCTCCTGCTCGGAAGGCTTGGCGGCAAGGCCTAAGCCGTCGATCTGGGCCTTGACGCGGTAGCTGCGCGGCGCGTCCAGGGCGCCCTGCCAATGGCCGCTGAGGGCCGTCAGCACGCCGCGCGGCTCCAGCTCGGTCAGCAGCTTGTGGGCGCGCTCGCCCAGGGGCAGGCGCTGGGCGATCTGGGCCATCAGCGCGAAGTCCAGGCGCTGGGCATTGACCTCGCCACCCAGCACTTCATCGGCCTTGCCGAGCTGCAGGCTGACGCCCCAGTCCGAGCGCGGCCAGGCCACGACGCCACCGTCGCTGTCCCGGCTGACAAAGCCCAGCTGCCTGGCCTGCAGGCTCAAGCGGTCCTTGGCGCGGGCCAGGTCCAGCCGGCCTTCGATGTGGTCCAGGTCCAGCTCGGGGGCGGACTCGAACAGCTTGAGCCGCACCGTGCGCAGGGCCAGGTCCAGCGTGGCGGCCATCGGGCTGCCGTCCTTGATGTCGGCCCAGGCGCGCACGGCGCCATCGCCCTCGCTGAGCTGGAAGGGCAGGTCGACATGGCGCTTCAGCTGGCTCAGGTCGGCCCGCGGCAGCTCGGCGTAGGCCTGGCCGCTCCAGTGCTGGAACTCGCCGGGGCGCTTCAGCAGGCTTTGCGTGAACTGGCCGCGCAGCGTGAAGCGCCGGCCCCAGTCGGGCGGCGGTGTCGCGTCCAGGCGCAGCGCATGGCGGCGCAGGCCGTTGCGCATGACGAAGTTCAGCTCCGACAGCTCCAGCGGCTTGGCGTCGGCGCGCTTCTCGTCGATCCAGCGCACGCGGCCGTTGACGATGGCCAGCTCGGGCTGGCTGAACAGCCAGTCCATGCCGGCCTCGGTGGTGCCGGCGTCGGTCTTCTCCGCCTCGTCCAGGCCCAGGCCGGCGATGAAGATGCGGCCCTGGGCGTCGCGGCGGATGGTGAGTTCGGGGGTGTCGACCAGCAGCTGCGAGAAACGCGGCTCCAGCGCCAGCAGGGACTGGGCCGACAGCACCGCCGCCACGCGCGGCAGGCGCAGGGCCGGGCGGCCGGCGGCGTCCAGCACCTGCACGTCGCCCAGCTCCATGCGCGGCATCCAGCCACCGGATTGGACCGTGATGCGGCCGATGCGCAGTTCTACCCCCAAAGCCTTTGAGGCTTCCTTTTCCAGCCAGGGGCGCCAGTCATTGGCGTGCGGGAGAATGGCCCAGTGCAACAAGCCCCAAGCCGTCACCCCCAGCGCCCACAGCAGGGCGAGGATCAGCAGCGCCCAGCGCAGGCTGTGCCAGCACAGGCGCAGAGGCCAGCGCGAGGCGCGATTGCAGCGGTGGAGGGCGGCCGAGAAGAAGTCAGACACGGTGTCTTGGGCACGCGAAATGTCGGCCGGCGGTCAATCTAGCACAGGGTCATGAGCCAAACGTTTCCCGCATCTGCCGAGCACAGCCGCTATGTGCAACGGGTTCGCCGCCGTTATGCGGGCGAGCTGGCGCAGTTGCAACCAGGTCTGCCCGACCGGGCCGTCATCGCGGCGCTGATCGACACCTTGGCCGCGGACCGGTCGCTGGCCAGCGCCCTGCGCGTGGCCCGCCACCTGGTGCTGGAGCGGCTGGCGGTGCTGGACATCGAACAAGGCGCCAGCGTGGAAGATGTCACGCTGGCCATGACGCATCTGGCCGAAGTCACGCTTGACAAGGCCCTGGCCGCCGCGCGAGGCGAGCTGGACCAAATCCACGGTGAACCGCGTACGGCCGACGGCCGCGACATCGCCTTCTGGGTGCTGGGCATGGGCAAGCTCGGTGCGCGCGAGCTGAATGTCTCGTCGGACATCGACCTCATCTACGTTTACGAAGATGACGGCCAGACGCAAGGTTCACGGCCTGTCACTGCGCATGAATATTTCTCCAGCGTCGCCAAGCGGCTCTATGCACTGATCGGCGACGTCACCGACGACGGCCAGGTCTTTCGCGTCGACCTGGCCCTGCGGCCCAATGGCAAGAGCGGCCCGCCGGTCGTCAGCCTGGGCATGCTGGAGGAGTATTTCCTCGTCCAGGGCCGCGAGTGGGAGCGCTTCGCCTGGCTGAAGAGCCGCGTCGTCGCGCCGCTGTCGGGCATGGGGGCCCCAAGCGATGCGCGCACCCTGCAGCTGCGCAACCTCGTCACCCCCTTCGTCTACCGCCGCTATCTGGACTACGGCGTCTTCGAGGGCCTGCGCCAGCTGCACGGCAAGATCCGCAGCGAGGCCAAGGCCCGCGCGGCCGGCCGGCCCGAGCGGGCCAACGACGTCAAGCTGTCGCGCGGCGGCATCCGCGAGATCGAGTTCATCGTGCAGCTGCTGCAGGTGGTGCGCGGCGGACAGTTCCCCGAGATCCGCACCCGCTCCACCGTCAAGGCCTTGGCCCAGCTGGCGGCCGGCGGGCTGATGAAGGCGGAGACGGCGGCCAAGCTCAGCGAGGCCTATGTCTTCCTGCGCCGCGTCGAGCACCGCATCCAGTTCCTGGACGACCAGCAGACCCATTGCCTGCCGCAGGGCGACGCCGACCTGGCCTGGATTGCCGCATCGCTCGGCCTGAAGTGCAGCCGCGAGGCCTGCGAGCTGTTCGAGCAGCTCGGCGAGGTGCGCGAGCTGGTCGCGACCGAGTTCGATTCCCTGCTGCATGAAGGCGGCAAGCCCCAGGGCGGCTGCAAGGGCGGCCAGTGCGGTGGCCCGAAGCCGGCCGTCGACGGTGAAGACTTCCTCAACGGCCTGCCGCCCGAGCTGGCCACCGCCGTGCGCGCCCTGGCCGACACGCCGCGCGTGCAGGGTCTGCGCGAGGAATCGCGCCAACGCCTGGCCAAGCTCTTCCACCGCGCGGCGCAGGCCGTGGCGGCCGAGGAATGCTCGCTGGACGCGGCCCTGCGCTTTGTCGACTGGGTCGGCCCCCTGCTGCGCCGCGAGAGCTATCTGGCCCTGCTGGTCGAACGCCCCGCCGTGCAGCAGCGCCTGCTGCGACTGCTGGGCCTGGCGCGCTGGCCGATGCGCTATCTGATGCAGCACCCCGGCGTCATCGACGAACTCGCCGATCCGCTGCTGCTGACCGCCCGCTTCGACCGCGAGGCCTTCATTGCCGACCTGCTCGAGCGCGAGCAAGGCTGGCAGCGCAGCGGCGAGGCCGACGAAGAGGCCCTGCTGGACACGCTGCGCCGCGCCCACCACGCCGAGGTCTTCCGCACCCTGGTGCGCGACGTCGAGGGCCGCATCACCGTGGAGCAGGTGGCCGACGACCTGTCGCTGCTGGCTGATGCGGTGCTGCAGATCGCCATCACCTGGGCCTGGGCGCGCTTCGGCAAGGCGCATAGGCCGGAGCCGCGCCTGGCCGTCATCGCCTACGGCAAGCTGGGCGGCAAGGAACTGGGCTATGGCGGCGACCTCGATGTCGTCTTTGTCTTCGACGACGACGACGAGAACGCGGCCGAGCTCTACGGCGCCTTCGTGCGCCGCCTCATCACCTGGCTGACGCTGCGCACCGCCGCCGGCGAGCTGTTCGACATCGACACGGCCCTGCGGCCCAACGGCAACTCGGGCCTGCTGGTCACCTCGCTGGCCCATTTCGAGGCCTATCAAACGGGCCGCGGCAGCAATACCGCCTGGACCTGGGAACACCAGGCCATCACGCGGGCGCGCTTCTGCGCCGGCAACGCCGACCTGGCCGAACGCTGCGAGAGCGTACGCCGCCAGGTGCTGACGGCGCCACGCGACGCCGAGGCCCTCAAGCGCGAAGTGCAGGCCATGCGCGAGAAGGTGCGTGCCGCTCGTCCTGTGAAGGACGACCTCTTCGATGTGAAGCACAGCGAGGGCGGCATGATGGATGCCGAGTTCGCCGTGCAATTCCTGGTGCTGGCGCATTCGGCCACCCACCCCCAGCTGCAGGACGACCTCGGCAATATCGCGCTGCTGCGCATGGCTGAGTCCGCCGGGCTGCTGCCGGCCGAGGTGGGCGTGAACGCCGCCAATGCCTACCGCGAGCTGCGCCGCGTGCAGCACAAGGCCCGGTTGAACGAGCAGTCGACCGCCCTCGATGCCGAGGCTGCCGCGCCGCTGCAGCCTCACCGTGATGCTGTCCTGGCGCTGTGGCAAGCCGTCTTTGGCTGACCCTTTGCGCGGTCCTGGCCACGCTGTCCCTGCTGGCCTGGCCGCTGCCGCGTGAGGCGCTGAGCTGGCAACCGGCCCTCGCCGCGTCCGAGCCCTGGCGCGCCATCACGGCCGCCTTCGTGCACTGGACACCGCTTCACCTCGGCGCCAATCTGGCCGGCTGCGCGGTACTGGCCTTGCTGGGCTGGCGTGCCGGCCTTGGCCCAGGTGAAGCCCTCGCCGCTCTCATCGCCCTGCCGCTGACCCAGCTCGGCCTGCTGCTGCGCCCCGAGCTGCAGCACTACGCCGGCCTGTCCGGCGAGCTGCATGCCCTCGTCGCCGTCGCCGCGCTGACGCTGTTCGCGCGCCGCAGCCGCGAGCACTACATCGGCGCGGCCCTCGTCGTCGGACTCATTGCCAAGCTGGCTCTAGAACACCCCCTGGGCCCGGTGCTGCGCGACACGCCCGGCTTCGACTTCCCTGTCGCACCCTTTGCCCATCTCACGGGCACCATTGCCGGCGCCCTCGCCTGGGGCCTGACAATGCGGGCAACATCCAGATCGCCGAGGACGCCCCATGGGACGTGAAGCCAGTTGCACCGCCCGCGTGGGCACCGAGACCGAAGAGGTCACCGCCCTGCTCGAATCGACCACCGTCGTGCTGCGCGGCGCCATCAAGCGCAAATGGGAGATCGCTGCGCTGCAGAAGCTGCGCGTCGAAGGCGAGGAGCTGCGCTTCGAGATCGGCGACGAGGTGGTCGCCTTGGCCCTGGGCGAGAAGGAAGCCGGCAAATGGCTGACCAAGCTCCAGACGCCGCCGCCCACGCTGGCCGCCAAGCTCGGCGTCAGCGCCGAGAACCCAGCCCTGCTGATCGGGCCCACCATCGGTTCGCTGGACCCGGCGCTGGCCGAGGCGCTGGCCGGCGGCATCACCACCAATCTGCGCGAGGCCCGCATGCTGGTGGCCGTGCTGAGCAAGCCGTCCGAAATCGAGCGCATGGCCGAGTTCCATGCCGACATGATCTGCAAGACGGTCTGGGTCGTGCACCCCAAGGGCCCGGGTGCCAGCCCGTCGGACGCCGAGGTGCGCACCGCCATGCGCGGCTGGGGCTATGTGGACAACAAGACCAGCGCGGTGTCGGACGCGCTGACGGCGACGCGCTATGTGCGCAGCGAGCCCCCAGCCAAGAAACGCGTGCGCAACCGCTAAGGCTCTGCAGGCCGACTTTAGAACCCAATCCAATATCAACCGAAGGTTAAATTCTGGATAAGGTATAAAGCGGCCTCGCGCCCGCGTTGGGCAACGCCTTCTCAGGGGCGGCGGACCGCCACCGGTCCGTGTTTTGCGACTCATGTCGCCTGATGGCCTGCTGAGCTGCGGCCATCCGAGCATCTCGGTGCTCATGCAGGTGGCCCCCGCCTGCAACACAAGCGCCCGTCACCCGCATCGTGACGGTGCGCGGCTTCAAAGAAAGGCTCCCGATGAGCACCAAGATCTACGTGGGCAACCTGCCCTTTTCCGTGACCAATGCCAGCCTGAAGAGCAACTTCGCCGAGTTCGGCGACGTGACCTCCGCCCGGGTCATGATGGACCGCGACACCGGCACTTCCAAGGGCTTCGGCTTCGTGGAAATGGCATCGGCCGAAGTCGCCCAGGCCGCCATCACGGCCTTGCACGGCGTGTCGGTCGACGGCCGCTCCATCGTCGTGAGCCTGGCGCGCCCGCGCGAAGCCGGCAGTGGTTCGTCCGACCGAAGCGGCGCCGCGGGCTACCGCGCCTCCCATCGTGCGGACGTCGGCTATGGCAGCGGCGGCTTCGGTGGCGGTCGCTACTGAGCCCCCCGCTGCGGCAGAAAACCGGCTCCTTGGAGCCGGTTTTTTTATGCCCGCGACCTCCTAGATCACATTCGCTTCCAGCAGCGGCCTGCCATCCAGCAGCCGTTGCGGCAACAGCGCGTCGATCAACGGCGCGCCCAGCCCCGCGATCAGCCGCGCCATCGAGTGCCCGACCGCGGGTGACTGCTGCATGCCATGGCCCGAGAAGCCACAGGCCGTGAAGGCGTTCGCATAGCCGGGCAGGCGGCCGGCCAGGCCGTTCTGGTCGAAGGCATTCATCTCGTAGTAGCCGGCCCAGCTTGATCGCACGCGCAGAGCCTCGAACGCCGGCACGCGGGCCGCCAGCGTCGGCCACAGCAGCTCTTCAAACAGGCCATGGTCGATGTCGTGCAGCGGCGCGTCATCAATGTCTGCGCCACGCGGCGGGCCGCCGGCCAGGATCAGCGAACCCTCGGGGCGGAACCAGAAACCGCTGGGGTCGATGACCAGGGGACAGCCGGGCAGCGCGGCCGGCGTCTCCAGCACGAAGACGTCGCGCTTCTTGGCGCTGACGGGCAGCGTGAAGCCGAGGGCCGCGCCCAGCGCTGCGCTCCAGGCACCGGCGGCGAGCAGGAAGCTGTCGCCGCCGATGCGCCTGCCATCCGCGCAGCGCAGCGCCGTCACGCGGTCGCCACGGGTCTCGAAATCCACCGCCTCACCATCGACGAAGCGAACCCCACAAGCCTTGGCCTTGCGCCGGAAGGCGCGATGCAGGGCCGGGCCGTCGAACCAGCCTTCGCCGCTGAGGCCGAGTGAGCCCAAGGCGAGATCGTCGACGGCCAGCCAGGGAAAACGGGCCGCGAGTTCAGCAGGCGACAACAGCGCCACGTCGACACCCTCGGCGCGCTGCACTTCATTCACCTCGCGCAGCGTCGCCTCGCCCGCCCCGGTCGCCAGATAGAGATAGCCCGGCTCGACCAGGCCGATGGCGGGTCGGTCGTCACCGGTCGCCAATTCGTCCGCCACGCGGCGCAGGAATTCGATGCTCCATCTCGACAGGGCCATATTGACCGGCTGCGAGAACTGCTGGCGGATGGAGCTCAGCGACAACGAGCTCGATGCCCGCGAATAGGACGGATCGCGCTCGACGACGGTCACGCAGGCAGCGTGGTCGCGGGCCAGGAAGCAGGCGGTGGCCGCGCCCATCACGCCACCACCGATCACGGTCACTTCGAACATGCTGGCAGCATAGAGGCCATGAGCCGACAGACCCACCTCGATCCCCGTGCCATCGCCCTGCTGCTGCTGTGCTGCCTGCTCTGGGGCATCAACCAGGTCGCCGCCAAGGCCGCGCTGACCGAGATCACGCCGCTGTGGCAGGCAGGGCTGCGCTCCGTCGTCGCGGGCGTGCTGGTGTGGCTGTGGGCGATGTCGCGCGGCATCAAGCTCTTCGAGCGCGACGGCAGCCTCCGGGGCGGCCTGATCGCGGGCCTGCTGTTCGCGGCCGAGTTCGGCTGCATCTTCGTCGGCCTGCAATACACCAGCGCCTCGCGCATGGTGGTCTTCATCTATCTGGCGCCCTTCGTCGTCGCTCTGGGCATGCCGTGGATCGCGCGCGGCGAAGCGCTGTCGGCGCGGCAATGGGTCGGTCTGGTGCTGGCCTTCGGTGCCATGGCCTTTGCCTTCGCGGAGGGCTTCTCGGCGCCGGGCACACCGATGCAGTGGTGGGGCGACACCCTGGGTGTGGCCGCCGCCGTGCTGTGGGGCGGCACGACGCTGGCCATCCGCGCCACCCGGCTGAGTTCGGCGCCGGCCGAGAAGACCCTGCTCTACCAGCTCGGCGTCTCGGCCCTCGCGCTGTGCGCTGCCGCCCTGTTCGCCGGTGAACCCCTGCCGTTGCACTGGTCACCGCGCCTGCTGGGCCTGTTCGGCTTCCAGGCCGTCGTCGTCACCTTCGCCAGCTATCTGGTCTGGTTCTGGCTGATCAGGCACTACGCCGCGACCAAGCTCGCCGTCTTCACGCTCAGCACGCCGCTGTTCGGCCTCGTGGCCGGTGCCCTGCTGCTGGGCGAGGGCATCAGCGCCCGCCTGGTCGCGGCGCTGGCCGCGCTGGCGGTAGGCATCGTGCTGGTGAACCAGCGCTGATGTCGCGCTCGCGCTAGAAGCCCCGCCCCGCCCTGCATAGACTGCGGGCTTCCACCCAGGAGACCCCCATGATCACCCTCTGCGGCATCCCGCTCTCGAACTACTACAACAAGGCCAAGCTGGTCCTGCTGGAAAAGGGCATCCCCTTCACCGAGGAATACGTGAAAACGCATTCCCACGCCGAGGAGGTGCTGAGCTGCTCGCCGCTGGGCAAGGTGCCCTTCATCAAGACGCCCCAGGGCCCGCTGTGCGAGAGCCAGGCCATCGTCGAATACCTCGAAGCGGCCTACCCGGACACCCCCAGGCTCATCCCCGCCGACCCCTACCAGGCCGCCAAGGTGCGCGAGCTGATCACCTATGTGGAGCTGCATCTCGAACTCGTCGTGCGCGAGCTCTATGCCGAGGCCTTCTTCGGCGGCCAGGTCAGCGACGGCACCAAGAAACGCGTCGCCCGCGTGCTGCCCGAGAACATCCAGGCCTTCAAGCGCCTGGCCAAGTTCGGCCCCTATCTGGCCGGCGACACCTTCACGCTGGCCGACTGCGCCGGCTGGGTCAGCTTGCCGCTGGTCGCGATGGCCACCAAGGCCATCTACGGCGAAGACTTCCTGGCCGCCGCCGGCGTGGACTGGAAGTCCTATGCCAAGCTGATCGGCGAACGCCCCCATGCCCTCAAGGTGGTCGCCGATCGCAAGGCCGATCAGGACAAGTCGCTGGCGGCCAACCGAGCCTGAACCCACACCACCTTGACCACCGCGCCCGTCGAGATCGAACTGACGTTCCTCGTGCCGGCGGCCTCCCGCGCGGCCCTGGCCGCCGAGCTGGCAGGACGAGGCACGGCGCGGCGTGTTTCGCTGATCGACGCCTATTTCGACACGCCCGACCGGCACTTCGCCCGTGCCGGCCTGGCCTGGCGCATGCGCCGCGAAGGCCGGCGCTGGATGCAGGGACTGAAGGTCGCGGGCAGCGGTGCGCTGCAGCGCTTCGAGCACGAGGTCATTCGTCCGGACGCCCACCCCGACCCGCAGGCGCACGCCGAGACGGATCGTGGCCGGCAGTTGATCGAACTGCTGGAGAACGCCAAGACGGAAGGCCAGGACGTCGGCTTGCGCTTCCAGATCCAGCAGCGCCGCCTGCTGCGCCGCGTGCGCACGACCGGCGCCGTCGTCGACATCTCCTTGGACGAGGGTCGGGTGACCGCCGGCACGGCGATGCAGAGGCTGTGCGAGCTCGAGTTCGAGTTGGTCTCCGGCTCGCCGGTCGCCATGCTCGGCCTGGTCGAGCGCTGGCGGCGCCGCTTCGGCCTCGTCTACGACCCACTCAACAAGGCCGAGCGCGGTCACCATCTCGCGGCAGGAACGCCCCATCCACCGCTGCGCAAGGCCAGGTTGCCGCGCTATGCCAAGGACGCCAGCGCCCTCGAGGCCTTCGGCGCGGTGCTCGACGAATGCCTGGCCCATATCAGCCGCAATGCCATCGGCCTGGCCGCGGGCGCCCCCGAGCTGCGCGCCGAGCATGTGCACCAGGCCCGCATCGGCATCCGGCGGCTGCGCAGCGCGCTGCGGGCCTTCCGCGGCTGGGTGGCCGAGGCGCCGGCCGAGCTGGTGGACGGCCTGCGCGCGCTGTTCGCAGAACTGGGCAAGACGCGCGACAGCGATGTGCTGGGCAGCGGTGTGGCCGAGGAACTCCGGCAGGCCGGCGCACCGCCGCTGGACCTCCCCACCGAAGCCGATGCGGCCGACCTCGCCGCCCTGATCCGCGGTGACGCCGTCCAGCGGCTGCTGCTCGCGTGGATCACCTGGCGCGCCAGCCTGCAACCGCTCGCCGAACCGCAGCAACCGCTGAAGCGCCTGGCCCGCAAGCGGCTGCGCCGCTGGCACAAGGCGCTGGCGCGGGACTGCCTCCGCTTCGATGAACTCGAGCCCACGGCCCTGCACACGCTGCGCAAGCACGCCAAGCGCCAGCGCTATGCGATCGAGTTCTTCGCGCCACTGCTGCCGGCGAAGCATGCTGCCCGCCATCTGCAGGCCCTGGCCTCAGCCCAGCAGGCCCTGGGCGAGATCAACGACCTCGTCGTGGCCCGCGATCGCTATCAGGCCCTCGTCGCCAGCCATCCGGCCGCCTGGTTCGCGGTGGGCTGGCTGACGGCCCGCCTGGCCGAGTCGCGCGACAAGGCACGCGATGAACTCGGCCACCTGGCCGCCGTCGAGAACCTGGCGCGCTAGGGTCTGTTGACGCGATGGCACCAGGTCGCGTTAACAGACCCTCAGCCTGACGATGGGCCGCGCCGGCTTGTGCCGCGCGACCTCCTCGAAGCCCAGCTCGTCGAACATCGCCAGCGTCCCGAACCAGGGCGCGTCCGGCGCCCCCGCGTCGCCCTTGTCGACCGGATAGGCCTCGACGAGGCGAACGCCACGTTGGCGCGCAAAGGCCACCGCGCCCTTGAGCATGCCCCGCGCCACACCCTGCTTGCGGTACGGCGACGGCACGACGAGGCAGACGATGGACCAGACCGGCTCCTCGTCCACCGCCTTCATGGCCGGCGAGCGGCGCAGCTTGGCGAAGTCCTCGCGCGGGCCGAGCGACACCCAGCCCACCGGCCGATCTCCGTCGTGGCCGTCGTAGCCGATGAGACCCGGCGGCGGGTCTTCGCAGGCGAGGGCCTTCAGCGCGTCGTGCGCGAGCCGGCGCTGCGCCTCGCTCGGCCGCGTATAGGCGCCCTTGCCGGTGACGCGGTAGTACATGCACCAGCAGCC
The DNA here is from genome assembly GCA_966111775.1 of uncultured Comamonadaceae bacterium. Classification (GTDB taxonomy): domain Bacteria; phylum Pseudomonadota; class Gammaproteobacteria; order Burkholderiales; family Burkholderiaceae_C; genus Pelomonas. Next base: position 34,711 of record CBHWBD010000002.1, read on the forward strand.
GCGTGCCACCGAGCAGCCGCGGGCCGCGAACAAGGCCTCGAGGTCGGGCCAGCGCTCGGGTGTCAGGGGGTGCACTGCGAGCTTCATGATGCGTCAGTCGGCCGAGGACAGCTTCAGCCCGACGATGCCGGCCACGATGAGGCCGATGCTGAGCAGGCGCGCCAGATTGGCCGGCTCGCCGAGCAGCACGATTCCCAGGATCACCGTGCCCACCGCACCCACGCCGACCCAGACGCCATAGGCCGTGCCCACCGGCAGCGACTTCATCGCGATGCCCAGCAGCCACAGACTGACGATCATGCAGGCGGCCGTCGCCGCGCTGGGCCAGGGCTTGGTGAAGCCTTCGGTGTATTTCAGGCCGATGGCCCAGCCGACCTCGAACAGGCCGGCAATGACGAGAATGATCCAGGCCATTCAACTTCCTCTGTAGTGCCCTGCAGGGATTCTGGCCGCGCCCGAAATCCCGGGGCCGCGTGGGGTTGCCTTAACCTAGCGGCAATGAGTCACAAGCCCACCACCGTCAACGAGTTGGGCGAGTTCACCGTCCTCATCGACGCGCGCTCGCCGGCCGAATACGCCCTCGACCACATCCCCGGCGCCATCAACTGCCCGGTGCTGGACGACGAGGAGCGCCGCATCGTCGGCACCACCTATGTCCAGACCTCTGCCTTCGAGGCGCGCAAGATCGGCGGCGCCATGGTGGCGCGCAATATCGCCCGCCACCTGGACGGCCTCTTCCACGACAAGTCCAGGGACTGGCGCCCTCTCATCTACTGCTGGCGCGGCGGCATGCGCAGCGGCAGCTTCGTCAACTGGCTGAGGCTGGTGGGCTGGGACGCCCAGCAGCTCAAGGGCGGCTACAAGGCCTGGCGGGCCCATGTCATCGAGCAGATCGCGCTGCGGGCACCGCAGCTGCAGCTGCGCGTGCTGTGCGGCCCCACCGGCAGCGCCAAGACGCGGGTGCTGCAGGCCCTGGGCGAGCAGGGCGAGCAGATCCTCGACCTGGAAGACCTGGCCGCCCATCGCGGCTCGGTGCTGGGTGCCGTGCCCGGCCGGCCGCAGCCGTCACAGAAGGGCTTCGAGACCCAGCTGATGCAGGCCCTGTCCGGCCTGGACCTGGGACAGCGCGTCTGGGTCGAGGCCGAGAGCCGGCGCATCGGCCGCATCACGGTGCCGGAGCCGCTGCTGCAACGCCTGCGCGAAAGCCCGGTCGTCGAGATCGCTGCCACGCCCGCCGCGCGCCTGGCCTATCTGCTGCACGACTACGCCTGGCTGGGCGACGACCCGCAAGGCCTGGCCGACAAGCTGGGCACGCTGCGCGAGTTGCTGCCCAAGGAAGTGCTGGCGCAATGGCAGGCATGGGCGCTGGAAGGCGCCCTGCCCCCGCTGTTCGAGGCCCTGATGGCCCAGCACTACGACCCCCTCTATGCCCGCTCGCAGGGCCGGCATCTGGCCGGCCTGCCGGACGCCCAGCGCCTGCAATGCGAGGATCTGTCGGATGACGGCATCCAGGCCCTGGCCCGCCGCATCGCTTCTCTGCCCTAGACCGCATCATGACCTCCACAACACCGCCCGTGCCCCGCCTGACCTCGCTGTCCCACGGCGGCGGCTGCGGCTGCAAGATCGCTCCCGGCGTGCTGAGCGAGATCCTGAAGAACACCCGCAACTTCCCGGCGCCGCCGCAGCTGCTGGTGGGCATCGAGACCGCCGACGACGCCGCGGTCTATCAGCTGACCGACGACATCGCGCTGATCGCGACGACGGACTTCTTCATGCCCATCGTCGACGACCCCTTCGACTTCGGCCGCATCGCCGCGACGAATGCCATCAGCGACGTCTACGCCATGGGCGGCACGCCCATCATGGCCCTGGCCCTGGTGGGCATGCCCATCAATGTGCTGCCGGTCGACGTCATCGGCAAGATCCTCCAGGGTGGCGAATCGGTCTGCAGCGCCGCGGGCATCCCGATTGCCGGCGGCCACACCATCGATTCGGTCGAAGCCATCTACGGCCTGGTCGCTTTGGGCGTGGTGCATCCCAAGCGCATCAAGCGCAATGCCGATGCGCGCGTCGGCGACCGGCTGGTGCTGGGCAAGCCGCTGGGCGTGGGCATCCTGTCGGCGGCGCTGAAGAAGGAGGCGCTGTCGGCCGAGGGCTATGCGCAGATGCTCGCCACGACGACCCAGCTCAACACGCCCGGGCCCGACCTGGCCGCGCTGGCGGGCGTGCATGCGATGACCGATGTCACCGGCTTCGGTCTGGCGGGCCACGGGCTGGAGCTGGCGCGCGGCGCCCAGGCCAGCGTGGAGATCGCCTGGGACCGCGTGCCCCTGCTGCCTGGCGTGCGTGAACTCGCCGAGGCCGGCATGGTGACTGGCGCCTCCGGGCGCAACTGGGCGGGCTACGGCGCCGAGGTGCTGCTGCCCGACGGCTTTTCCGCCGTCGACCGCGCCCTGCTGACCGACCCCCAGACCAGCGGTGGGCTGCTGGTGTCCTGCGATGCCGGCGCCGTGGACGAGGTGCTGGAGGTCTTCCACCGCCACGGCTTTGGCGCCGCGGCCGAGATCGGCAGCGTGGTGGCCCGCGGCACCGAGGGCAGTCGCCTGCGCCTGCGCCAGGCCTGAACGCTCTCGCGTCGTCCTACAGACAAAGCCTTCCAGTCGGCGAAAACTGGCGTCATCAGGAGCAGGCCAGGAGATGACATGGAAACAGGACAGGCAGACCCCCTGCATCCGGGCTGGGTCAAGGGCTGGATGGTGCTGCGCGTGAAGCAGCAGATCCCGGGCGACTTCGTCAGCTTCCATGCGCATGTCGCCGAGGCCCAGACCGAAGCCCAGCGGCGTGGCCCGGGCCATCAGGTCTTCCACGGCAGCCACCGCATGGGCAGCGAAGAGTTCATCGTCGACTGAAAACAGGCCGGGCGAGTGCATCCGGCAGACCTCAAGGCGGCGCGACATGTTCGGCATGGCGGCACAGCCAGGAGACGTAGGAAATCTTGCCCTTGGGCCTGCTGTAGCGCTGCTTCCTGAACGTGAGGCGCACGCGCCCCGCCCAGGCGGCGTCTATTTCGACGCACATTTCATCGTCGACCGCACAGGCCGGGTCTGGCAGGGACTTGCTGGCCAGGGCGATGTATTGACCGGGAACCCGGCTCAGGATGCCGTTGTCGGCATTGGCGGGTACTGGCGGGGAGGGGTGGTCGAGGGCTGCTGTCATGGCGCCATCGTGGCCGGACGCAGGCTCACCAGATGAGCCCGCATGCCACGGACTTTTACGCTTGCCGGCACGCTGCCGGCGCCGGGAATGGCTAGAGTCAGAGCGCTGCGCTCAGACGCAGCCTTAGCGGCAAGAGGAGCTCAGGGCGCGCATGTCCTCAGGGGGATCGAAAACGACGTTCACTTCGCCCGGGGCGCCTGCGCCGGAGGGCGACGCTGCGGCGACGAATGCTTCGGACGCCGCCTGGTATCGGCAATTGTTCGAGGCCAATCCCGTCCCGATGTGGATCTACGACCTCCAGACGCTGGCCTTCCTGGATGTCAACGAGGTGGCGTGCCAGAAGTACGGCTACACGCGCGACGAATTCCTGTCGATGACCCTCCGGGATATCCGACCTGCGGAGGACGTCGAGGCCGTGGAGCAATCCGTCAAGCTCACCCCGACCCAAAGCTTCAACAGCGGCGTGTGGCGCCATCTGCTCAGGGATGGGAGCCTGATCTACGTCGAGATCACCTCCCACGAATTGCTGCACCAAGGCCGCCCCGCACGTTTCGTTGCGCCGCTGGATGTCACCCAGCGGGTGCTGGCCGAGGCGGCGCTGCGCGAGCGCGAGGCTGGGCTGCGCCGAGCGCAGGTCCTGGCCCGGCTGGCGCACGTCGTGACGCGCGCCGACGGCTCGTTCGAGAACTGGTCGGAGACCCTGCCGGCCCTCGCGGGCTGCGATGCCGACAGCATGCCGCTCAGCAACCAGGACTGGAGGGACAGGCTGGTGCACGAAGAGGACCGCCGCAAGTTCAGCGACGCCCTCGCGCAGGCCTACCGCAGCGGCACCAAGGTGGAGACCGAATACCGCCTCGTGCGGCCCGGCGGCGAGGCCCTGCAGGTGGCCCAGGTCATCGAGCCCATCGGCAGTGCGGCCGGCGTGGGGGGCGCGCGCTGGTTCAGCACCCTGCAGGACGTGACGGCCCAGAAGGCGGCGGAGTTCATGGTCCGCAGCGTCAACGAAGAACTGGAACATCGCGTGGCGCAGCGCACCGAGCAGCTGCAGGCCTCGAACCGCGAACTGATGCTTGCCACGCTCGCCGCCGAAGCTGCCAATCGGGCCAAGAGCGAGTTCCTCAGCCGCATGAGCCATGAGCTGCGCACGCCGCTGAACGCCATCATCGGGTTCTCGCAGCTGCTCTCGACGCCGGCACACGGCCTCCCTGCGGAGCGTCAGGCGGTCTTCAACACGCATATTCACAAGGCCGGCGAACACCTGCTGTCCCTGATCGGCGAACTGCTGGACCTGGCTCGAATCGAGGCGGGCAAGGTCGAGCTCGATCTGCAGCGTTGGCGACTGCAGCCCCTGCTTGCCGAGTGTGCGGCGATGGTGGCGCCGCAAGCTGCGGCCCGGGGTCTCAAGACCGCATTTCCGATGCTCAACGAGAACCTGGTCGTCGTGGCCGACCAGCGCAGGTTGAAGCAGGTGCTGCTGAACCTGCTTTCGAACGCGGTCAAGTACAACAAGCCGTATGGCGAGCTGAGCGTGGAGGTCGGCAAGGTCGATCAGGAGCATGTCCGCATCCAGATACGCGACACAGGGCACGGTCTCAGTGAAGACCAGATCAACCACCTGTTCGAGCCCTTCAACCGCCTGGGCCTGAACCGGGAAGGCCCCCATGCCGTCGAGGGCACGGGCCTGGGCCTGGTGGTTGCCAGGCAGCTGGTCGACCTGATGGGAGGGCGGATGGGCGTGAGCAGCTCGCCCGGGGTCGGCAGCAGCTTCTGGGTGGACCTGGTGTTCGATGAGAGCACGCCCGAGCTCGAGCCTGCGGATGCTGTCGCGTTGGCGCCAGACCGTGCGCGAGCTCAGCGAGGCCACAGCACGGTCCTGCTCGTGGATGACGATGGGCCCAGCCATGAGCTGGTGCAGGCGCAGCTGGCCCGGCGGCCCGATCTCAGGCTCGTCACGGCGACCAACGGGCGCGAAGGCGTCGCCCTGGCGATCGCGCATCGGCCGGCCGTCATCCTGATGGACAACAGCATGCCGGAACTCAGCGGCCGGCAGGCGCTCGAGCTGCTCTCGCAGGACCCGCGAACGGCGAAGATTCCCGTCATTGCCATCAGCGCCAGCGCTCAAGCCCAGGCCGGCACAGACGATTCCGCGACGTGGTTCAGCCGCGTTGCCAAGCCTTTTGATCAGGGCGACCTGCTGCAGGCCATCGACGCCGCCATCGACAGTCCTTGAGGCGCGCGGGCCTTCTGGAGCGTCGACGGCTTGGCGCAAGGATCAAGCCTCGCTGCGCAACACTGCGACACACATCGGCGGCATGCGCCGCAGTAGAGTTTTCTCGAGCCGGTAGTGGCTCGCCCCCTGGCCAACACATCCAAGGATCCAAGATGACATCCACGACATTGCTGCGCATCGCGCTGGTCTCCGCCGCCCTTGTCACGGGCAGCTCTCTGGCCCTCGCCGCCGGCAGCCGCCAGAACCACCACTGCAAGATGGCCGACGGCAGCATGGACACGGCCAAGACCAAGAAGGCCTGCCTTGCGGCCAAGGGCACCTGGGTCAAGGACGCCCCTGCTGCCGGCGACGCCGCCTCGGCGCCGAAGAAGTAGAGCGCCAGAAGCCTCAGGCGGTGATGAACATCACCGCGACGGCGACGGCCATGACACCGGTGGCCGCCCAGCCGAACACACGGTGCCGGCTGGACATCGTCAGCTCGCCCATCACGCGGCGCGACTGGCCTATCCACATCATCACCACCATGATGGGCACCGAGATGACGCCGTTGACGACGGCGCTCCAGACCAGCGCCTTGATGGGATCCAGTTCGAACAGGCTCATCAGTGCGCCAATGACTGTCGCGGCGATGATGATGGCGTAGAAGCCGCGCGCCTCATGGAAGCCATGCGACAGGCTGGCCTTCCAGCCGAAGACCTCGCTGACCGCATAGGCCGCCGAGCCCGCCAGCACCGGCACGGCCAGCAGGCCCGTGCCGACGATGCCCAGCGCAAACACCGCGAACGCGAACTCGCCCGCCACCGGTCGCAGGGCCTCGGCCGCCTGGCCTGAAGTCTGGATGTTGGTGATGCCGTGCAGGTTGAGCGTCACCGCCGTGGCCAGCACGATGCAGAGCGCGATCACGTTGGAGAAGGACATGCCGATGTAAGTGTCCTGCTTGATGCGGAAGAGGTGCTCCTGTGCATAGGCCGGCACCAGCCGCATTTCGGCCGCATGCGGCCGGGTCTGGATCTCCTCGACCTCCTGCGACGCCTGCCAGAAGAAGAGGTAGGGGCTGATGGTCGTCCCCAGCACGGCCACCACCATGCCGGCGTAGTCGCTGAACTTGGCATCCACAGGGAAGAAGGCCCAGGGCTGCAAGGACTCCACCGTGGCCTGTCGCCACGGCACCTGCACCACCAGGACGACGGCGAAGTAGGAGAACAGCGCCAGCGTCAGCCATTTCAGGATGCGCACCGAACGCTCGTAGGAGAAACACACCTGGCCCAGCACGCAAAGCGCGCCGAACCCGACGATGAACAAGACCCGCGAACCGCCCACCAGCATGCGGGCGGCTTCGGCCATGGCGCCGATGTCGGCCGCGATGTTGATGGTGTTGGCGACGACCAGCAGCGCGACCAGGCCCAGGGTCAGCCAGCGCGGGCAGACCTTGGCGATGTTGGCGGCCAGCCCCTGGCCGGTGACCCAACCGATGCGGGCCGACAGCATCTGGATGCCGATCATCAGCGGCGTGGTCAGCAGCAGGGTCCAGACCAGGCCGAAGCGGAACTGCGACCCGGCCTGCGAATAGGTGGCGATGCCGCTCGGGTCATCGTCGGCGGCACCGGTGATGAGGCCGGGACCCAGGCGCCTGGCCAGGGCCTTGGTGTCGGGCAGCCGGTCGCGGGCGTTCGCAAAGGCCCGGGACAACAGGAAAGCGTTGCGGAGAATGAGTTGTTGCACGGGTGTCTCCCCGCCGCCGTGCCACGCGCACGGCGGAAGAATGCGGCGCTTTCTGGGAGCCGCAGGGTCACGAAGGTGTCCGGGGAGAAGGCTGGTCGGCAGAAAGCCGAACGCAGCAAGCCTGCTGTCCCGGGAAATGGAAGGTCGTCAGAGCCTCCACCGCCCGGGTTGCAGCCGCGCCGCAAGGCGATGGCTACAGACTGGACGGCGAAGGCCAGCAACTAGGTGCTGGGGTCATGGCAATGCCGTCAGTGAAGGAACCGCGATTTTCTTCAGGCCCGCGATCAGGGTCAACCCGAGTTTGAGTCTGGAAACCTGGCTGCAAGGAAAGAGGATTTCGTCCTCTGTGCGAGGCCGCCGCGCCGGCGCCGCCGACGCCCGGCGCGGGCCCCATACGCGGGAATTTCTGAACCCGCCGCACGGGAACCTCGCTCCTAGAATCGTCCGCCAAGATAGGCGCTTGGGGAGCGAGGATGAAGTCTTATAACGTTATCGGCTATCTGCTGATCGTCGTCTACGGGCTGGCCTGCGTCGCGGTCGCGCCGCCCGCCCTCGGTCCCTGGGGTGGACTGGCAGTCGCGGCGGTCTACTTCCTCGTGACGTGGTTCATCGGCGGCGTCTACCTCTCCTGCGTGATCCACATGGGCATCGCGCATCGTGCGCTGGACTACAAGCCCTGGTTCGTGAAGGCGATCACCGTCGTCAACAACGCGTTCTTCGTCTACATCGACCCGGTGGCCTGGGTCAACCGGCACCGGCTGCACCACCGCTTTTCCGACCATCCGGGTGACCCCAACAAGCTGGCCTCCGACGGTCTGTGGCGCACGTTGTGGCTGTGCATGTTCCCGTATCCGACCACGGACAACGTCGCCAACGATGCAATCTTGAAGACCTGGCCGTTCCGCCTGGTGTCGAACTGGCCGTTCATCATCGTGGCGACCGCCGGCCAGTTGTGGCTGATTGCCGTGCTCACCCGCTCTTGGGCCTTCGCGGTGGTGATGTGGACGATGTTCCGGGTGTTCGCGCTGTGGATCAACATGGTCCAGAACTTCTGGACGCACGACCGCCGCTTCGGCTACCGGCATCACGACGATGAGCGCGACAACGCGATGAACATCGGCGAATGGCTGCCGGTCACGATCACCTTCAGCGCCTGCCTGCAGAACAACCACCACCACGCGCCGGGCTTTCTGCGCCTGAGCCACGTCGAGGGCGAATACGACTTCGGCTTCATCGCGGCGAAGGCGATGAAGGCGCTGGGGCTGGTGAAGGCCACGCGGACCGGTATGGAGATCCCGAAGGACGTGACACTGCCGGCCGTGGGTTTCTGACGCGGACAAGCGGCAGGCGTCGCGCCCGCCGCGCGGGCTGAGATCGTCAGGCCGGCGACTTCGCCTTCAGCGCCTTCTTGGGCCGGGCGCGGAACGGATACAGCGCCTGGGCCCAGAAGCCGGCCGGGAGCTCTTCCTTGTACAGGCCGTAGGTATGCGGCCAGCTGCCGTCCGCGGGCAGGTAGTGCGTGCCGAACAGCCGGTCGATCCACGGGAAGTGGATGGCGAAGTTCTTGTCCAGCGCTTCCTTCTGCGACGTGTGGTGCCAATGGTGGAAGCGCGGCTGGATCAGGAAGGGCTCGAGCCATTTCACCGTCGGGCCGAAGTTGCAGTGCGCCCAGGTCGCGTGGATGGTCACGAAGAACAGGTAGGCCACGATCATGTCGTGCGGGAAGATGAACATCATCGGCACCAGCATGAAGGCACGCACGATGACGTCGTCGACCAGGTGCGAGCGCGAGCCGGCAATCCAGTCCAGGCCCTTGGACGAATGGTGGATCGCGTGGAAGCGCCAGAGGAACGGGATCTTGTGGAAGGCGAGATGGACGGCGTACTCGCACAAGTCCGCCACCAGGATCGCCAGGAAGAACTGCACGATCCACGGCAGGGCCGCCATGGCATTCAGGATGGCGGGCACACCCAGCAAGGTCGTGAGCTGCGTCGCGGGCAGCAGGATCAGGAAGGACGTGATCTGGATCGGAAGGTGCGTGGACAGGAAGTACTTGATGTCCAGCAGCCATTCGGGGCGAAACACGCTCTGCTTCGGATAGGCCGGCCACAGCACCTCGATCGGCGAGAAGATGAGGGTCATCAGCAGCATGTCCAGCAGGAACCAGTCCAGGCCGATGGCCGGACCGTCGTGCAGTTCGCCGTTGATGGGCACGCTGGCGCCGCCCCACAGCGTGGCCAGCAGGGCCAGCGTGATGCCGGTCAGGCCCAGGATCTTCTTGCGTCGCAGGATGGCGTTGAGCACGCCGAAGACCAGCGCGCCCACGATGACCCCCTGGATCACGCCGCGCATGATCGCCATCGGGTAGTGCGGCCGCAGCTCGGGCGAGGTCAGGAGTTGCGGGAAGTGCAGGCAGATCACGGCGCCCAGCGCCAGCAGCCCGAAGAAGGCCGACAGGATGCCGCTCCACCAGCCGCTGCCGAAATGACTCGGCGCACCATCGCCGAAGACTTCGTTGATCTTTTGTTCGAGCACGATCCGCTCCCCTTTTCTCGTTGCCACCGGCGGATGGCGGCATCTCGGAATGGCGCGAGTCTAAATGCGGCCTTCTGCGGGGTGAATGCAGGGATCGTGGCGGTACGTGACGTAGTAGCTTCCAACGGGACTCATGCCGGCCCGCTTCCGCAGGGGCCCGCCGTCGCGTGATACTCCGGCGCCCCCGAGGGATCACCGTCTTCCATGCAAGCCCGCGTCGAGCCGCCCGTCTTTCAATGCCATAGCCCCCCGCAGTGCCATTGCGCGCGCCTGGTCGCATGAGCAGGCCCTTGAGTTGGGCGGCAGGCGCGACAGCCCTGGCGCTGGCCTGGGCGGGATGGCACTGGCTGGGTGCCGGGCCGGTGCCGTCAGCTGCCGCGCCGGCCGCGTCGACGTCCGGCAGCAATCACCTCGCCCTGCCACCGCCTGAGCCGTCTGCCAGCCCAGGCCCGGCTGCCGCGCCGGCGCCAGCGCCGCAGCCGGCACCACGCCCAGCGCCCCCTGCACCGAGGGGTGACGTGGTGACGGGCATCGGTTCCGAGGGCTTCGGCCCCCATGTGCAGCGCGCCCTCGACAGCGGCGACCCGCGCCAGGCCCTGGAGGCGGCGCGTTGGATCGCCAGCTGCCGGCCCGACAGGGACGTGGAATCCATGATCAACGGCAGCCATCCCAAGTACCGCCTCGTCCTCCCGCCCGAGAAGCGGGCAGAGGTGATCACCAGCGAGCGCCAGAACCAGCGCTTCTGCCAGACCCTCACCCCCGATCTGATGGCCCAGCACCAAGTGCTGGTCTCGCGTGCCCTGGATGCCAAGGTGCCGGGAGCCGGGCTGGCGTACTACGACAGTCTGAGCCTGGAGACCCGCAGCCCGACCGAGCGTGAACGCGCGCTGCAGGGCTTGCGCGCCGATGTGGAGCACGGGCAGGAGATGGCGGTCCCGTTGTTGGCGCTTCAGGAGCTGGGCCAGTCGCGTGTCGAGCAGTTGGCGTACACCAAGCTGATGGATCTGCTGGTCCTGAAAGGCATCCTGCCGCCCACGGCCGGGCTGGTGCTGCCGAAGCCGCCCGAGACGCCCTACTCCCTCGAGGAGCAAGCCGACGCAGCCGCGCTGGTCACGCGCTTGTGGCCGCGCTTCAAGCGGCCTGGATGAGTGTCGGTTTGCGCTCACCCAAAACTGAAAGTCGGCGCTGATCAACCACATGGCTCTCCGCGAGTCATCAGACTTTGAACCCCTGTCTCACTCAAGTCTGAACTATCGGTTTTTCGTTTCGCTCAACTTTGAACTTTCGGCGCCTGCAACCTTGGCCTCCAGACGATGCAGCTTTGACCGGTGCGGGCGCCGCATCGGCCCACTGGCCGTTGACATAGACCGCACCGTCCCGCGCTTCGATGACGCCGAAGTACGGAGCTGACTCGCTGATCCGCAGCAGTACCGGGCCGAAGATTGCACGACGTTCGAAGCCCCATCGTGCCGCTTGCAATTTGCACTGTCAGACAAAAAACCGGGTCCTGTCGGGCAATCGTCGGACGACGTAGATCCCTATGCTCCAAACGGAAACAAAGGCTTGATTGATCGACGCGGCCAAGCGATTCCTGCCTGATCCCTGTCCCAGTCAAGTGACATCCGAGGAGCTTTCGTGAGCATAGGAAGAGCACTCTTGAACCCCGGCAGCCTGGTGAAGCTTGTGCGGGGCACTCTTGTCGCGGCGGCCTTGCGCCAGATGCCTCATGTCACGCCGGCACCTCAATCACAGCAAGGGCTCCAGCAATGAGTGCACAAGTAACTCCCGTCAGTGATGCGAACTTCGAGACCGAAGTGGCGCGCAGCGAGATTCCCGTCCTGATCGACTTCTGGGCCCCATGGTGCGGTCCCTGCATGGCCCTGCTGCCGACCCTTGAGGCCTTGGCGCCGATGTACGAAGGCAGCCTGAAGATCGTCAAGGTCAACATCGACGAATGCCCTGAACTGGCTGAGAAGTTCAACGTTCAAGGTATCCCCTATCTGGTCCTGGCCAAAGGTGGCGAGGCCTCGGCCACCTTGCACGATCGCAGCCGCACCCGCCTGGCCAGCGAGCTCGATGCCCTCCTCGATCAGGACGGCGAGGCATGAGCGGCGCCACGCATTACTGCGCATTCCACGGCGATCCGGCTCGCAAGGCGGACATGGTCGGTCGGGTTCGCACCAGGTGGACGCAGGGGCAGTCCTTTCCGCTGGCCTATCTGAAATGGCGGACGGATGGCGGGATGGTCTCGCTGGCGGGAACCCTGGCTGAAACGCAGGTTCCGGAGCAGTTCATTGAGCGCACCGGCTTGCCGGTCGAACTGGCGATCCTGTGCGAAGGGCTGGTTTACGGAGGCGCAGTGTTCAGCGAGGACAAGAGCGCGCCCTTCGGCCTTGTCATTCGGGGCGGCGAGGCCATCATGGCGTTTGCCATCGAGTGGCTGGAGGCCATTCCGGTTGGCGCCGATCTGGGGGATGTGGTGCCGCGCTTCATGCACGGCTTCCTGGCCGGCGTCCTGGCGCCTGATTTCGCGATGGTGGCCCATGTGCCCCCGGCCGTGCGCGCATGCGCCGAACGGATTCTCGGCTTGTGGGAGCGCGAACTGAGCGGCGTGCAGGTGCCGCCCAAGGAATGGCGGAGCTTGCGGGGCGATGCGCTGCGGGCCTCCGAAGACCCCAGCGACCCTTGGGGCTACGCCTTGTCGGAGCTGGTCGAATCCCTGGCCTGGCCGGCGCGCGGGCTGGCGCCTGAATTCGTGCCGATCTTCCAGCTCTTCATGAAGGAGTGGCGCCAGTTCCTGATCGCCCCTTACCTTTCCAGCGAGGACCGGGACATCCTGGTGCAGTCGATGGTCAGCCTTCGTGAACTGAGCCGCGCGCAGCGCAACCCCGAGCTGTCGCAATTGCCAACCGAAACACTGCTGCAGCGCGATCCGCAATCCAAGGTGATCGAGTTCATGCAAGAGCAGACGCAAGCTCGCTTCAACGCAGCCAAGCCTTTAGCCCAGCCAGCATCGGACAGCGTGCTGCGCCGGCAGATGGACAGCCTGCTCAGGCTCATTGAGGGTGCGGGGAGCAAGGCATGACTGACGTCGCCATCACAGACCCTTCCGCAGTCGATGCAGTGAAGACCGAAATGCCGCAGGAAAGCGGTGGCAAGTCCTTGCGGGCCGACATTCGGTACTGCGCGTCGCTGATCGCGCAATACGTCAAGGCGGACCCGCTGATGGGCTCGCTGCTGATTGCCTACCAGTTCGCTCACAGCGGGCTGGCGATGTCCTTCTTCTTGAAGATGCAGCTGGCGTTTGCGGACATCATCAACGCGCTGGCCGCGAAGAATGCCGCAGCCATTCCCGACATCATCACCAAGATCCTGATGTTCGGCGCCGTGACCACGATCCTGGCTGCCATCGGCACCTGGTCGCGCCTGACACTGCGCATGCGCATGCGGCGCGTGCTGACCACCACGCTGCTGGACCGGTGGATGAACGGCAACCGCTTCTTCCACCTGGAACGGCGTGCGCAACTCGACTATCCCGAGCAGCGTATCCAGGAAGACGTCTACCAGTTTGTCGACAAGCTGACCCTGATCGGCGTGTCGATCCTCGGCGCGCTGTTCGGCGTGTTTCTCTACACGTCCCAGCTGTGGCGGCTTTCGCCACCGGTGGTCATTCCGGCGATCGGGATGACGGAGCCCATCCCTGGCCTGCTGGTCTATGTCGCCTTTGGCTTTGCGCTGGCAATGACCGCGCTGGTGCATTGGGTGGGCGCACTGCTGACGCGAGCCGAAGTCGTTCGCCAGCGGCTTGAAGCGCAGTTCCGTTCCGAGATGCATGCAGTCCGGGAAAACGGCGAATCGATCGCCTTTGTCCGCGCGGCGCCTCTTGAGCGCCGGCGGCTGGCCGACACCTTCCTGCTGATCGTGCTGAACTGGCGCACCTATACGGTCGCCAACATGCGAATCGTGATTGCGACCGGGCTTCCCGACATCCTGCTGATGTTGATGCCCTATCTGTTGTGCGTTCCCTTCGTGCTCGACGGGCGCATGCAGATCGGTGATATCCAGATCGTGGGGGGCGCGTTCAGCCAGGTCTACAACGGCATCGGCGCGTTCGTTTCGCAGTACGCCGAGATTGCGACCTGGCGCTCATCCATCGCGCGTTTGCGCCTGCTGAACGAGGCGCTGTCTCAGCAGTCCTTCAGCAGCGGCATCGTCATCAGCGAAAAGCCCACGCCGCATCTTGCCGCCCATGATCTGAACATCAGCTTCCCGGATGGCAAGCCTATGGTGGCGCTCGGCGAATTGGAAATCGCGGCGGGGTCGCGCCTGTTGGTACAGGGGGCTTCGGGCGCCGGCAAAAGCACGCTGTTGCGCAGCATTGCCGGGCTGTGGCCCTATGGCAGCGGGTCTGTCGATCTTCCCGCCAACGCGTCAGTCGCTTTCCTGCCCCAGCGCAACCACATGCCCAACGGCTCGATTGCCAGCCTGATGGCCTATCCGCATGGGGCCGATCACTACACCGATGAGCAATACATCGAACTGCTGAACACGCTGGGTCTGCAGCGCCTCACTCCGCATTTGCACGCCTATCAGCCGTGGAGCCGCATCCTGTCGCCCGGCGAGCAACAGCGTATTGCGGCAGCGCGCGCCATCCTGGGCCAGCCCGACTTTCTCTTCATTGACGAAGGCACCAGCGCACTCGATGCCGAGTCGGAAGCCAAGGTCTATCAAACCATCGTCGCCCATTTGCCCAAGGCGGCCCTCATCTCCGTGGCTCACCGTGAAAGCGTCGCGGCCTTTCACCAGCAGCTTCTCAGGATTGAGCAAGGCCGCGCCAGCGTTTCGCCAATCAACCAACCCGCATCAGAGGATGAAGCAGATGAGATTTGTCGTTAAAGGCGCACGTCTTCGCGCGCTGATGGGCTTGAGCAATCTGGCCATGGGGATGGCTTTGTGCGGCACGGCGCAGGCTCAGGATCAGGCCGGCACGGTCAAGGCCAAGGCCGAGATCGACGGACGCACCGTCGACGAAGTCATGCCCACGATTCTGGTGCGCGGCAAGCGCACGCTCAACGTGGACATCCGCCGCGACCGCGATGACATCCAGCCCTATGTGGTTTTCGATGCGGAGCAGATCGCCAGAAGCGGCGCGCAAACCATCGAAGGTTTCCTGCAGACTTATCTGCCGATGAATGCGCAGCAGAACACGAGCTCGCAGCTGGGTCCGCAGGTGTCGCCGAATGGACGCATCGACCTGCGCGGCCTGGGTTCCGACCAGACGCTGATCCTGGTCGACGGACGCCGTCTGCCCAGCATCTCGACGGGCGATTCCTTCAAGCAAGCCAACCTCAACGGCGTTTCGATATCGCAGATCGAGCGCATCGAGATCCTGCCGGCGACGGCGAGCGGCATCTATGGGGGTGGCGCCACGGGTGGTGTGATCAACATCATCCTGAAGCGGGACTATTCCGGCATCGAGGTCGAGGCCAGCTACGGCAATGCCTTCGATGGTGCTGTGAACCAATACCGCGTCGGTGTCAGCGGCGGTTTCTCGCTGGAAGACGGGAAAACTCGCGTGCTGTTTTCGGCCTCGCATGCCGACGGCGGTGTGTTGCTGTCATCGCAGCGCGGTTTCGCCCGTCGGGGCGCCCAACAGCAGCTGCGCACCGACCCGACTGATCCCAGCGTATTGCTGGGGGGCGCCAACCTCTGTTCGACCGAGGACGGCTTCAGCTGCTCCACCCTGCCCTTGCAGCTCAAGAGCGGTGCGTGGCTGGCTTCGGCCTTCACCAGCGTTCCCGGCAAGTACACCGGCGCGGCCAGCGATGGCGGCGCGGCACTGGCGGACAAGGCGGGCCAGTTGCAGCTCGACAAGACTGGGGTTCCCATCTGGTCCGTGCCTGAAACCACGACGTTCGCCGTCAATGCGCGCCGCGAGTTCGCGTCCGGTATCGAAGCCTATGTGGACTTCGCGCAGGACCGCTCCAGGAGTGCGCTCTCGATGCCCACGCAGCTCCTGGAGTACGTGCCGGCCAGCTCCACGGTGAATCCTTTCCAGCAGGATGTGCTGTCCTACCTCACCGTGCCCAGTGGCCTGGTGCAGAGTCAGGCGCTCAAGAACACCCGCGTCTACGCCGGCGTCATTGCGCGCCTGCCTCACCAGTGGAGCGCGGTGCTGGACTATGGCTGGCTGCGAAGCACCACTTCCAGCACCAACAGCACAGCCCTTGGCGCCTCGTCGCCGGCCGCCGACGACACTCTTCAGGGCGCGGTGTTCCGCGATCTTGCCGCCTCGCCGCTCAGCAATCCGGACTCGCTGTTCACGCTCTTCAAGCAGCAGGGCGACGTGGGCAACACGCTCAAGACGCTGTCGTTGCGGCTGAGCGGCCCGGTCGTGGAGCTGCCAGGCGGCAAGCTGACCGCCACTGCGCTTCTGGAACGGCGCAATGAAAGCAGCGACGATTCGGTCAATACCAGTGACATTGGCGGTGCGGGCACCTTCTACTGGACTCCTGAAGCACGTCGCCAGGTGGATGCGCAATATCTGGAGCTGCGCGCACCGGTGATCTCGGCCCGCAATGACCTGCCTTTCGTGAACCTGTTGGAGCTGATGGCCACGGTTCGCCACGATGGCTACCGGACCGAGTACTCGGGCTCGTCGATCGAGGTCGACAGCGCGAGCGGGCCTTTCCTGCCCCAGACGCCGTCGGTCAACAGCTTTGGATCGACCAGCCACACGCTGGGCTTGCGCTATGCGCCGACGCGCGATATCACCTTGCGCACCAGCCGTGGCACGGGCTTCCTGCCGCCCGACCTCGGCCAGATCCGCAGTTCGGCGCCGGCCCTGTTCCCGTCGTTCCTGATCTCACTGCTCAACCTGCGTGATCCGAAGCTGGGCAACTCGCTCATTCCCGGGCCGCTGACGGTACTCGGCGGTGGCAGCGAATCGCTCAAGCCGGAGAAATCGAAGAGCACCTCGATGGGCCTGATCCTGACGCCGCGCATCGTACCGGGTCTGCGCATTTCGGTGGACTACACCGATATTCGCAAGACCGATGAGGTCAGCAAGCTGCCGCTGAACTTCTTTATCGACAACGAAGCCGCGTTCCCGGGGCGCATCGTCCGCGAGCCAGGTTCGGGCGGGCAGCCGGGGCCCATCACGCAGATCGACTCGACCCTGTTCAACGTGGCCAGCACCCGCCTGCGCGCCTTCGATTTCCAGGCCGAATACGCCATCACCAGTGTGGCCCTGGGGCAGTGGCGCCTCCATGCCGCGGCCACCCACACGAAAGAGTTGAGCCGCAGCGTGCAGGCGGGGGCTCCGGCGGTGGATCGTGCCGGCTTCTCCGATGGCCCGCTGAAGTGGCGCGGCAACATCGGAGTCGACTGGAGCATGAACGCCTGGAGCACTGGCTGGAATTCCCAGTACTACGACAGCTACCGAGCCTGCCAGTCCACGCTGTCGGCCTTCTCCTGCAGCCAGTGGGAGACGTGGCAGGGCGACAGCAAGGTGCCAAGCCATGTGTATCACGACGTCTACGTGAGCTATGAATTCTTCGGCGGCGCCTTGCGCGGCACCGATATCAGCTTTGGCGTGAACAACGTGTTCAACAACCAGGGTTCGACGATCAGCAGCGCCATTGCCTACAGTGTGGGCCCGACGTCCTATCTTGATCCGCGTCTGCGTCGCTACACGCTGTCGGTGCGCAAGCACTTCTGACCATCGGCGGCGGCGCCCGCGTCTGCCGTCCAGGAGCTTGGGCGGCGCGGGCGCCGTTTCACGTCTTGGTCGCGACCTGCTCAGGCCTGGCGGCTCGCGATGACTTCAGCACGGTTGCCCGCGCACATCGTCTTGGCCGTGACGCCGAACCGCGCCCGGAACAGCCGCGAGAAGTGGGACAGGCTGGAGAAGCCCACCTCATAGGCCACCTGCGAAATGCGGTCATTGGTCCGGATGAGCTGGTACTGCGCAGAGACCAGTCGGGTTTCCGTGACCAAGGCACTGAAGCTGGTGCCATGGGCCGCGCAGGTGTTGTAGATCGTGCGGACCGAGCATTTGAGGTTCTTTGCAGCGTCTGAGGCCGACAGGCCGCGCTGATCCAGATTCTGGGCGATGAACCACAGGATTTCGCCCATGCGCCCGCGTGCCCGCGGCAGGACGCTTTCCGCCTTCTTGCCGGCCGCCAGCGCCGTGCGCAGCAGGTCTGCGAGCATCGTCAATGCCTGGGGAATGGCCAGCGTGTCGCCTTCGTCGAGCTCAAGGATCAACTGCGCCAGGTCGGCAATGATCGGGGCGGCGAAGTAGTCCTTGGCGATGAACAGGTCGGGCAGGATCTGGAACTTGTCCATGAACCGCTGCATCGACCACCAGCCCGGCAAGGTGATGACCAGCATGTCCACCTTGCCCGACCCGGCCAGGGCCATGGGCTGCCATCCGCAAGCCACGAAGATGTCGCCAGCCACCAGCCTGCGCTGATGTCCCTGGTGGTCCACCGTCAGCTTTCCGGAACGCAGGAAAGTGATGTGAGTGCAGAAGCCCCGGCCATCCGCGCTCGCGCCGCCTTCCATGGAACAGGCGAAGGCGCCCGTGACCAGACGGTGCACGGTGGCGATGTCACGCTGAACGCTGCTGATGCGCCAGCCCTCGCCCTCGCGGGAACCGCGAAACGTGTCGTTGAAGACGGCGGCAATGAGCGAAGGCGTCACTGACATACGTTCCGTGATCGTTCCGGTTGCTCGCCGGACCCTAGCTGGACACAGCCGGATTACACGACCAGCGTCGTGGCGTCATCAACCACCTTTTGCTGCACCACGGTTCGCCAGATGGCAAGCCTGGCTTTGACGCGAGCCTGCCTGGCGAGGGATCGCACCTTGAGCGACTGTGCGACCGGATCAGCGGCCCAACGCCGGTTCGCTTCTTCCAGGAACGCTTCGTAGTTGAAGTCGTCACCGCCGCTCTCATCGCTCAGGGTGGCGATGATCTCTTCATTGATGCGGTCCAGGGTGGACTTGAAGAACGCGGCCTCGGCCTCGGTGAACGGATCCTCGTCGGCTGCATCCGCTTCGGCGGACAGCTGCGCCGTCCAGGCCACCATCGCATCCTGAACCGCGCCAGGGGCCTGCTCAAGATCCCAGGCCAGCGACAGCACCAGATCGACGATCTTCTCGGGGGCGGGTGCTTCCCGCTGCGCCTGTGCCAGCTTTGCGCGGGCGGCGCGCCAGGCCTGCTTGTCGATCGAGGTGGCCATGGATTGGCGCACCAGGGCGATGACCGCTTCGCAGGCCTCGCGAACCGGGCCCGCCTCGACGCGCTGGGCGCGACCATAGACCGGGTCCGTCCAGGCCAGCAGCACCGCCCGGCGCGCGATATTGCCCGTCTCGGCGCCGACCGGAATGGCAGCCAGCAGCGCGTCATGGAACGCGGGTGCTTCGTCGCCCTGGCCAAAGTCACCGAGCGCGGGCAACAGCCGGGCCAGTGCCGGGTGCAGGCCATGGTCCTGCGAGATCGGCGTCAAGTCGCCCTCGATCGACGCCTGGGTCAGCCATGCGGTATACACCGGCCCCTTGGCGCGGATCTCGGCCCTCAGGGCCTGCTTGTTGGCTTCATTGCCAAAGGCGCAGAAGGCGACACGGGCGGTCACTGGCTGCCTCCGGCATGGGGTTCGAGCACCGATGCCAGCTTGCCGCGCGAGGCCTGGCCCATGAAGCGCTCCACCGGCTCGCGGTCCTTGATCAGGATGAATGTCGGCACGCTCCGCACGTCGTAGGCCTCGGCGAGCTTGGGCTCTTGTTCGATGTCGACCTTGACGAAGGCGATCTCGCCCTCGAACTCGCGCGCGGCGTCTTCAAGAGCGGGCACCGAGGCCTTGCAGGGGCCGCACCAGGTGGCGTGGAAATCAACCAGAACCGGAATCGACGAGCTGAGCACATCGTCCTCGAAGCGGTCGACGGTGGTTGTTTTGAGAAGGGACATGTGTTGATCCTTTGTGCAGGGGCGCCGCGCGCCAATGGCGGGCGGCACTCAGGGAGTCATTGGGGCTGGCTGGCGCCAGCCTTGGCGTCGATGAGAAAGCGCTCGGCCTCCAGGGCCGCCATGCAGCCCATGCCGGCCGACACGACGGCCTGGCGGAAGTGCTTGTCCTGCACGTCGCCAGCAGCAAACACGCCCGCGACGCTGGTGGCGGTCGAGCCGGGCGTCACCAGCAGATAGCCGTCCTCGTCCATCGCCAACTGGCCCTTGAACAGGCTGGTGGCCGGATCGTGGCCGATGGCCACGAACAGGCCGTCCAGCGCGAGGGTCGAGGTCTCGCCGCTCAGGCGGTGGTTCAGGCGCAGGCCGGTGACCTTCTTGCCGTCACCCAGCACTTCGGCCACTTCGGCGTTCCAGATCGGCTTGATCTTCTCGTTGGCCAACAGGCGGGCCTGGTTGGTCTTGTCGGCGCGCAGGCTGTCGCGGCGATGGATCAGAAACACCTCGCTGGCAAAGTTGGCCATGTGCAGCGCGTCCTCGACCGCGGTGTTGCCGCCGCCCACCACCGCCACCACGCGCTTGCGGAAGAAGTAGCCGTCGCAGGTCGCGCAGGCCGAAACGCCCTTGCCGCGATAGAGGGTTTCGCTGTCCAGACCGAGCCAGCGCGCATTGGCACCGGTGGCGATCACCAGGCTGTCGGCGGTATAGCGCGCGCCGGCATCGCCCACAGCCACGAAGGGGCGCCGGGACAGGTCGACCTCGACGATGTAGTCATGGATGACCTCGGTACCCAGATGCCGCGCATGCTCGCCCATGCGAGTCATCAGCTCGGGGCCTTGCACGCTGGTGTCGCCGGGCCAGTTTTCCACGTCGGTGGTGATGGTCAGCTGCCCACCGGGCTGCAGCCCTTCGATCAGCACCGGCTCCAGGGCGCTGCGCGAGGCGTAGATCGCCGCCGTGTAGCCCGCCGGACCTGAGCCGATGATCAGGAGTTGGCTGTGGCGCGCTGCCGGCACTTCCGTCTTTGCACGCATGACCTAACCCTCCGCTCCACCGACGACGACCTTGTCGATCCGGATCGTCGGCTGGCCCACGCCGACAGGCACCATCTGGCCGTTCTTGCCGCAGCTCGCGACGCCGGCATCCAGCGCCAGGTCATTGCCGATCATCGAGATGGCTTTCAGCGTCCGGTTGCCAACGCCGATCAGCGTGGCCCCTTCGATGGGGGCCGTGATCTTGCCGTCCTCGATCAGGAAGGCTTTCTCCGCCGAGAAGTTGAACTGGCCCGACGTGATGTCGACGGTGCCGCCGCTGAACTCGACCGCATAGATGCCATGGCGCACCGACGCGATGATCTCCTGCGGGTCATACGGCCCGTTCTCCAGGAAGGTGTTGGTCATGCGGGTCATGGGCAGGTCCGAATAGGACTGGCGGCGGCCATTGCCGGTCGCGGTGTCGCGCATGAGCCGGGCGCTGGTCTTGTCCTGCATCAGGCCGACCAGGCGGCCATCCTCGATCAGCAGGGTGCGCTGACCGCTCACGCCTTCATCGTCGACATTGAGTGAGCCGCGGGCCTTGGGCAGCGTGGCGTCATCGAACACGTTGACGCCGGGGGCGGCGATCCGTTCGCCCAGCATGCCGTTGAACACCGATTCACGCTTGCGGTGGAAGTCGCCTTCCAGCCCGTGGCCGATTGCCTCGTGCAGCAGCACGCCGGGGAAGCCCGAGCCCAGCACCACGGTCATCTCGCCCGCCGGCGAAGGCTTGGCCTCCAGGTTGGTGAGCGCTATCGACGTCGCCTTCTGCACCATCTTTTCCAGCCCGGCCTCGGTGATCTCGCTCAACGCGAACCGCCCGCCAGCGCCGGCCGAGCCCGACGCGCGCTTGGAGCTGCTTTCGGCGACGACCGAGAGGTCCAGCCGCACCAGTGGCCGGATGTCGCCGGCCAGCGTGCCGTCGGTGGCCGCCACCAGCATGGTCGAATCCTCCACCGACAACTGGGCCGAGACCTCGGTGATGCGCCGATCCACGGCGCGGGTCACCTGGTCCAGCCGCTGCAGCAGCGCCACCTTCTCGACGCTGTCCATGCCGCCCGCCGCCTCGAGGGTGGCGTAGGCACTCGAATCACGGGGCACCGGGGCAATCTCCACGCCCCGCCCGGTTGCGCCGGCATCCTGGCCATGGGCCTGCATGGCGCGGGCCGCGGCGGTGATGGCGGTGATGGCCTTGTTGCTGATGTTGCTGGAGTAGGCAAACGCGGTGTTGCCGCCGGTCACGGCGCGTGCGCCCACGCCCTGCGAAATCGAGAAGGCGGCGCGCGCCACCTTGCTGCGTTCCAGCGACCAGGCATCGCGGGTCGTCAGTTCGAGATAGAGATCGCCGTAATCGGCGCCCCGTGCCCACAGACCGGACAGGCCTTGCTGCAGCTTGCGAATGTCGAGGTCGTTGGCGACAAGCAGCCGGTCCTGAGCCAACGTCAGGCGATGGGAGGCGGTCAGAGGCATGGAAATCGGTTCTTTCAGCATGGGGTCTCGATCAGCGTCCGGCGATCTGCATGTCGGGCAGCAGGATCGAGCCGACCCGGATCGCGCCCTCGCGGTGCACGTCGGTGCCCACCGCGACGATGGCCTTCAGCATGTCCTGCAGATTGCCGGCGACCGTGAAGCCATGGACGGGCCGCACGACCTGGCCGTTCTCGACCCAGAAGCCGGCCGCCGCCTGCGAATAGACGCCGGTGGCCGGGTTGCTGCCGCCGCCCATGAAGCGCGTCAGCCACAGGCCGGTGCCCAGCTTGCGCAGCATGGCCACCAGGTTGTCGCCCGGTTCGGTGGTGGTGCTGGTGAGGGTGAGGTTGCGCATGCCGCCGGCGTTGCCGGTGGAGGCCCGCCCCAGCTTGCGCGCCATGCGCGTGTCCAGGAACAGGCCCTCGACCACGCCGCTGCGCACGACGGCACGGCGCGAGCCCGGCACGCCATCGCTGTCGAAGGTGCTGCTGGCCAGGCCATAGGGCTCGAAGGGGTCTTCCTGCAGCGTTAGGTGCGAGGCGGCCAGTTGCTTGCCCACGGCGTCGGGCAGGAAGGTCATGCGCCGGAACTGCGCAGCGCCGCTCAGCTGCCCGCACATGTCGCGCACCAGGCTGGAGGCCACCGGCGCATCGACCAGCACCGGCACCCGGCGGGTGGCCAGCCCTTCGGCGCCCAGCATGCCCAGCGCCTTTTCGGCGGCGATGCGGCCGACGTCGGCACCGGGCAGCAAGCCGTCAAGACGGCGGTCTGTCGATGACCAACTGCCCTGGCGCATTTCGTCGCCACGCTGAGCAATGGTTTGGCACCAGCGCTGTTGCATCGAGCCGCTGCCCGTCCGGCAGAACCCCTGGCTGGTCGCCAGCGCAAAGCGCATGTCCTGGCTGGCGGCACCAGCCTCCGAAACCCGTAGCTGATCACGGGTGGCGGTCGAGAGGGCGGCCGCCTCGATGGCCAGGGCGGCCTCGGTCAGAGCCTCTGCGTTCTGGACAGAGGGCGCAAAGAGAGGGACGTCCGGCGTTGCCCATGCCAAGGCCGCGCGGTCGGCCGGGCCGGCGTCCGGATCGGGTTCAAGCTGGCGCGCCATGGCGGCCGCCTGTTCAACCACCCGGTCGATGGCGCTGCGGCTGAGCGATTCGGTCGACGCGACGCCAGTGCGGCCATCGGCATAGACCGTGACGCGCAGGCTTTGATTGCCTTCGCGCACCGCCTTCTCGACCTTGCCGCCAGCGACGGCGAGGGTGATCCCGCCCTGTTCGCTGACCATGGCGATGGCCTCGCTGGCACCCAACGCAGCGCTGCGCTCAATGGCATAGGTAACCGCCTGGACAAGCGTGCTCTCACTCTGGAGAAGATAGCCATCGCCACTCGCCAATGAAGCGGATCTGCTGGAGTGGATGGGGCTGCTGACGCTCATCTAACTGAAACCAATCGCTATCGATTCAGGGGGCGGACGGGGGCAATCCGCCAAGTCTGGCCTCTCGACCATTGCTGCCAATGTAGGGTGGCCGCCTTCAGTGGCTTGCCCCGCAGGACGCAGCTTGTTGTCTGCGAGTGCAATCTGACGCCGCGCGGGATTCGGGTGTGCGTTGCGTGCCTGACTCTCGGCGCGAAACGCGCCAGCGCCTGCCGGCGGTGTAGGGTGTTTTCGCCCCTTCGACGCGGTGAGGAGACCCATCAACTTCCGGTTCGCTGTGCACTGAGTTCCACGTTGAGTGCGAAGAATTCAAGTGTCGGGTCGCAGTGAGCCTGAAATAGAAAATCCACGTTGAATCAACATGATGGCTGTGAAGCGGTCAGCAAGTTTGGCATCGTCGTCTCACCTAACTTGGAACTATCGGTTCTTCGTAGCGATTAAGTTGGAACCTTCCTGGCCAGCGCCATCGTCGCCACCGATGGATGCGGAGGTGGCCGGCGCAGGCGCCGCATCGACGCGCTGGCCGTTGACGTAAGCCACGCCGTCCCTCGCTTCAATGAGCATGTCGCCCCACTCGCTAGCCCAGACGTAGCGCAGCACGCCTTCGGTAGCGAGATCCAGGTCGGCTTGCGGTGATCGATCCTGCCGCAGCAGGACTTGAGGCAACAACGGCGCGCTCATAGAGAAAGATCGAATCGGCGTTCAAGGGGATGCCGCGGACCCGATGGATCTCGCGCCCCTGGGTCAGCAGTTGTTCTGAGGATAGGCCGCACCTAGCTCACCAGACGAGCTAGTGCTGGCGCGACGACGGTCGGTAGATCCTCTATGGCAATCTTGGCGCGGTCAATCATCAACAAGGTGCCGGTCGGCGCTCCGCATGGCCGCCAGGATAGGGACGTGACCTGCACTCGGCTATGTCATATCCTGGTTGGACCCGCCCAGCTCCTCAGAACATGCGCCGGCTAAGCCACAAGCAAATCTTCCTGGACGTTCTGCGTCTTTACTTCGCGCCTCTAGTGGGCGCAGTACGCGGCGCCCATCGGGAAGTCGCGATCGTTCGCAGAAGCATCGAGCGGCGCAAGCGCGTGGAGCGCGTATCAGCTGATGAGGCGGAAGGCCACCAATTGCGTTAAGGCTGCCGCCGCAGATTCGACCCGCGCGGCCTCGGCTGGCTCAGATGGGCAGCTCAGCGAGTTGCGCGTGACTGCGCAGGCCCTCTCACAATCTAGTCTTGCCAGTGCGGCCCTGCGCGGTTGTGGGTTCCCGCCGGCAGCACGAGAAAGCAACTGTCCAAGGGGCGAGGCTGGGTGGGCCTGATCGCGCACCACTGCGTTGTTTCATCAAAGGCCCAGCACTCGTCTGGCGGACTTTCCGGCACGAAATAGTGGCAATAGATGTACTCCAGCTGCTTGTCTCCTGGATCGAACTGGCCCGCCGTCGCGATGATCTTTGCGTGGCGTAGTCGCTCGACCTTGTCGCCCTCGACAGCCTCGAAGCCGATGTGAACAATGCTCTTACGACCGTCGGGCAGCTGTTCGTTCGCTTCTGACAACTTCTTGCGGATGTCGCGTGCCTTGCTTTGCACAGCACTCTCGCTCAAGCTTTCCCAGTTCAGAACAACGGCAAAGTCGCACCCCTCGATGTATCTCGGGTTGTGGCTAGGTTTCGTTAGCAGCAGAGTTTGGTACTTGGCGTTGCGAACATACTGACCGGTCAACAGTTCCAGGATTCGGTGGCTGCTGCCTAGCACCAGATCCGTGCTCAGAACCTTCTGGAGCGGGCGCAAGTTCAGCGTGGCAATGCTGCCTGCCGAGGTGGCGTCGCTCCATGACAAGCGCTCCCTCCCGGATGCCAGCCACTCAAGGGCTTTGCCCTTGAGATAGTCCGTAGGAACCGTCTTGAGCTCGACATGGAAGCTGGACTTGCACAAGGTGTTGCGTTTGAGCCCTGCCAGAAGTTCTGAGCCGCCGGACCATAGCCGGCCTATCTGTAGTCGCTCGCTCTCACCGTACTCCGGCACCTCCATGCGTTTGCACTCGACGGCCCAGGTGTGGCCATTGAGCGTTACATCCATGTCGTGCGTCTGCGCCTTTCCTGGCTGCTCCTCGACGAAAGCGACGCTGGCACCGGCGTGCCGGTAGCAAGCTGCTACGAGCAGCTCAAAGAGTCCGCCGTTGGGCTGGCTGCGCTCCTTGCTCACCATGCGCTGTACGCGCGGAGCAAGGCCGTTGACCTGCAACAGCAGATCTAGGTTGCGTCCGATGGCCTGGAAGACAGGGATGACCCTGGATCCGAAGACGTAGTCGTAGTTGCCAATGTGGTCTAGCAATGCCTCGGCCAGGAACAAGTACCAGCCAAAACCGTCTTTTGCATCGAAGAAACGCCCATCCCCGGCGCCGATGCCCAACGCGCTCAAATACAGACGGCGCGCCGCTTGGTCGCGGCGCTGCTGCCATTGCGATGGCGGGATGAAGGTCTTGAACCACTCCACCGCCCTGCGCAAGTCGGGGTTATCTGCCCACTCATCGGGGCGCGGGTCGGGTGGATCAAAGAAGTCCTCGGGAAACTTAAGTTCCTTCGCGATGCGCTCGGCGTGCAGACGATCCATAGACAGTTTCATAGCTGCTGTCGACTACTCGGCTACACCAGCACAATCTTCGCAGCGATACGCTCCTTGATTGCGATGCGGCGAAGGTTGCTGCCGGCTTCAACCGTCCAGGCTCCGTTGACCGGATTGAACGTGCAAACGGCGAGCGTCGGGGTTGTCAGAGCGTTAGTGACGATGCAAAGCCGGTAGTCGAGCGTAGTCTTTTGGAAGGCCTTGTATTCGTTCGGGGTCAGCTCGATGCTAGCCACCTTGCCCGACAGGCCTTTCACCTCGATCCGCAGGGTCAGCGTGCCGGCTGTGGCCTCCAAATCCCAACCGAGATTGGCCTTGCTCACGTCCTCAAGCTCGTAGCCGCGCTCTTCATAGTGCGCCCAGACCAGCGCCATGGCAGCGGCTTCGACCTGCGCGTTCTTGAACACATTTGGCGGCGGGCGCTTGCCTCTGCCGGGGACTGCGGCCTTGCCTCCATGAACCAGTTGACGAATGCGGGTTCTTGTAGCCGCTGATCAACACCATGCACTTTGCGCTGTTGCTGACGGACAGAAGCTCTTCATGAAAGTCAGCGCAGTTGGCGTCCACCGTGTAGCCGTGCTCCCTACCCACGCTTTGTGAGGAGGCAGCAATGCGGAGATGGTGCTCGCCAAGCGGTGCTTCGAGCCGAAATACCCAAACGCGGGGCTTACCCTTCCCTGTCCCGCCTCTTCCTGCACCTCAAGTAGAGGGCCTACAGATTCTTTGTCCATGCTGTGTGTTGTTCGAGGGGTAGTCGGCCGCGATGACGCGGCCGACTCTATCGAAGATCACTATTTAAGAGATTTTAAGTACGCAGCTTATCAGGACTGAAAGGACGTCATTCCCCGCATCCGAATGCGGGAAGCGTGATGGTCCCTGATCTGCTTAACGGTACAGCCCAGGTAGCTCAACAGACGAGCCAGGTGCTCGTCCTGCGTGCAATCGCGACAGGCGGCCGCGTGGGATGGCGTGCACGATTGAGTTCCAAGTTAAGCGCAAACAGTTCCAAGTTCTGCGCAAACCGACATCAAGCTCAGTGAGTGTCGGTTTGCGCTGAACTCAAAACTGAAAATCGGCTCTGATCAACCACTTGGCGCCACGATAGTCGGCGGGCTTTGAACCCGTATCTCACTCAAGTCTGAACTTTCGGCTTTCCGTTGCGCTCAACTTTGAACTTTTCCTCAGCCTCGGGGGCTGAATGTCCCGGGAAATACAACCGGCGACCCACGGTCTGCGAGGCGGCAATCCATCGCCTACTGCGCGCCACGTCAGACTTCCTTGGAGTTGTCGATCTGCCCATAGGACAGGGCGCGGCCGCCGAAGCGTGCGGCCTGCACGGAGGTGTGCATGCCGTTCACCATCTCCAGATGTCCAGGAAGGTCGTCATGAAGCAGCGTCGTTTCCTCGGCACTCCAGTGCCTGCCCACTGTACGGATATCGAATTCACGCATCGGTCGTCCCCTTTCCATGCTTGCTTTGATCATTTGGTGCCGGAACTTCAACGACCCAGCCGGCGTTGAACTGGTTGTTCTCGAATACCCCATCTCTCGCCGGATATCCGCGCGGGTTGGAGACGATCCTGCATCTCCCTCGCTCGTAGTCGAAGGTTGAGTGCGTGTGCCCATGGATCCACAATGAAGGTACAGCAAAGAGATCTTCCGGAAGGTCGCTGACGAATGCAGGTGTGATCCAGCTCGACGCGTACCGTGGCGCCACGGAACTGCTCGAAGGCGCGTGGTGGGTCACGACGACCGTCGGCCCACCAAACGGCTCCGACAGAACGCGCCGCAGCCAATCTCGCTCGACCCAATGCTGCGCGAGGGTGTCTCCTGCTTGGAGCAACCGGCGCATCTGGCGATCTCGATACTGGCTCCTGGCTGGCGCCAGAACCTCGATGCGTCGGAAATCGTTCAGGCCCACCGACGCCTGGCGCAGAGCATGCTCGACGTTGGCAAGCATCCGACCATCAGGCTGTTGAACTGCCAGTTGGAAGTCCGTCCACAGGGTGCAACCAACAAACCGGACGCCGGCGATGATCGATACGTCCCTCGACAGAAGATGGCGACCATGGAATAACGCAAAGACTTAGCCATGTCCTAACGGCAATCTGGCGCTACTCTGGCCGGCATGCATAAGTCAACGCAAGCAGCGACTTCAGACGTGAAAAAGCCGCCCAAAGAGCGGCTGTTTCGTCCCAAACAGGTGCCGTCAGTATGAAGGAATGAAACAAGAGACTTTCACAGTAGCCGCCCCTTCATTTGGATGCTCAGCATTTGTGACAAATATGCTTCCGCCAAGCAATATCGCGCCGTCACTCAAGCGAGTTGTTACCAAGCGCGACAACTTGGCATTTGCTTTCCAAGCCCCACCCACGGCACCCGCAGCATCGGAGAGAGCGAATTCCACACGCTCAGGTGAAAATTCAAGCCCCTGGCCGACAAGGAAGTCGAATCTGCCAGATAACTCCAATCCGATCAGTTCCGTTTCCTCGTCATCCACTCCGCGGTTTCCGATAAATCTTTTTTGAATTTCAACAGCGATGGCATCACTTTTCGCCGATTTCAGAAACGCCCCGAGCACTCCCGTTGAAACGCTGGCGTGTGAATGGCGCAAGCTATATCCCCTCCCGCCCAGGCAGGAAATCGAATATGCGCGCATATCCTTATCGGCAGATGGCAGCGCATTTGACGCCATCGAAATCAGAGTGCCAATGACAACGATGACCATCGAACGCAGGGATTTGAAAAACATCCTACTTACCCTCCACATTCGCACAGCTTTTTTCTAAGCTTATCGTATTTCACCAAATTTTTTTCTGTTAACCGTTTCGCCTCGGGAACTATAAACGCATGGTCATAATTGTTGTCTGAATCTTGCAGCATCCACGGTTCGGTGAAATGCAGTCCCTCGTGAAAAACCGTACTCAATATTTGCTTGCTTTCCGCGGGAGACAAGTTGTCTTTCAGAAACCCTTTATTCAAATGTATTAATCCGTCTCTACCTGGGATGTTCACAGAATTCCCCTGATTCCTCAAGCTGGCATGCCCGTTTTTGAATGACGCTGCAGGAATATCAACGGCGGGTGGCCCCTCCCCTGTCTTGACTCCTTGCCCATTCGCGATAGTCACCGCGGCATCGATGTCGCACTGCGCGAGACCAGTAGGGTCGACTCCCGACACAGGATTTCCATCAACGTAAGCATAATTATTTACTTGACCCGAAGACCATCCGATGGGGTCTTCGCTGATAAACCGCATAGCATCGGGCCTGTAATATCTAGTCCGGTAGTAGTAAAGTCCTGTCGCGTCATCTTCTCGCCCGGTATAGCGTTGACTGTCAGTGCTGGTGCCGGTGGTAGAGACAGGGCTTCCGTAGGGTGTGTACTGGAAGGTTTTCTGCACTACGCCCTGCCCGTCCGTTTGGACGACAGTACTGTTGTTGGCCTCGGTCATGATCCAGCTCATGCTGGGCTGACCGCCGACGGTGGTCTGTCGCATGAAGTGCTGGTCGATGCCACCGGTGATCAAGTTAGCCGTGATGTTGCCGCTTCTACCGGCCGCGTCCAACTCCTGGATGAAGTTGTCCCCGTCGTAGTTGAAAGCTGTTGTTGCAGCACCCAATTTGCGCGAGACCCGCCGGCCCTGGCTGTCATAGGTGAAGCTGGCATTGGTCATCGTGTTGTTGACGCCAGTCAGCTGGTCCCGCGCATCCCAGGTGTAGGTGGTGACTCCGTCACCCGTCATGTTGCCGTTGAAGTCGTAGCTGAAGGCCTTGCCGCCCCAGGTGGTCAGCTGATTGGCAGCGTTGTAGGCAGCATCCGTGATGTCCGGGCCTTGCGTGCCGATGAAGTTGGCCAAGTCGCCGCTGACGCTGATGCGCCGGCCTGCGGCGTCGTAGGTGTAGCCCCCTTGTGCGATGACGCTGTTGTCGGCCTTGAGGTATTTCAGCGTTTTCACCTCACCTGCGTCCGTGTACGTGGTGTTCACGCTCATGCCGCTGGTGTAGGTCGTCTTGGTGGGCCGGTTGGCGTCGTCGTATTGGAAGGCCACGGTCTGCGCCTGGTTGCCGTTACTGGCCCCGGCGGCTTGGGTGATCAGCGTGAGTCGGTCTGCGTCATCCCATGTATAGCTCAGACTGGGCTGTGCAACCTGACTGCCAGCCGGCCCATTCTTGAGCGTCATGCTGGTGCGCCGGCTGGCATTGTCGTAGGTGTAGTTGACCTCCCCTTGATCCGTGCTCTCTTGCTTGAGCCGATCCAGATCGTCAAAGACGCGCGTGATGGTCTTGCTCACGCCGCCTTGGGTATCAACGATTTGCGTCAGGCGGTTGCCTTTGTCCCAGGTGAGGCTGACGGTGCTGGTGTAGGCAGTAGGGCTTGCCGACGTGGCACCGAAGCCGATGGTTTTGGTGCGACCCAAGCTGTCGTACGTGACGCCGCTCACCTGGCCTTTGCGGTCCGTACGTTGCTTGATCCGGCCGCCAGGCTCATAGAGATAGCTTTCGCTTTTGAGCAGTGGATCCGTCTTGGTCTGGACCTGGCCCGTTGGGAAGTACGTGTAGCCGGTGCTCTGGTTCTTTGCGTCGGTGTGGCTCAGCAATTGGCCATAGTTGTCGTAGCCGAACTTGGTGAGCCCGCCCAGTGCATCCGTAATCTGCGTGAGGTGATTGAGGCTGTCCCAGGTATTGACCGTGGTGTTGCCCAATGGGTCGATGGTGGTCGTGACCCGGCCCACGGCGTCCGTGAGCCGCATGCTCGTGCGGTTCAATGGATCCGTCACGCTGGTGAGATCGGCGCCGGCGTAGCCGAGTTTAGTCACCTTGAGAAGTGGATCCGTGACGCTCGTGAGCAGTCCCTGGTCGTCGTACGCGAAGCTGGTGATGTGGCTGAGCGCATCTTTGCTGGACAACAGGTTGCCCCGGTAGTCGTACTGGAGGGTGGTGACGTGGTTCAGCGGGTCCTTGATGGTCAGCGGCTGGCTGAAAACTGGGTCATACGTGGCGGTGTAGCTCACCGCGTTAGCTGTGCCTGCCAGGCGAGTGACCTTGGTGAGGTTGCCCAAGGTGTCGTATTCGAAGGCCGTCTGCCGATTCAGCGCGTCGGTCTGGCTCGTCAGCTGGTTGCTGGTGTAGACATAGTTCGTGACCTGCTCTTCAGCAAGACCCAGTGCCGAAGTGTTCTTTGTGACGTTCCCAAGGGTGTCGAACTGCACGCGGCGCACAGTGCCGCGGCGGTCTGTCACGTCGGTCTGCGTAGAAGGCGGCACGGTCACCGTGCCGCCGATGCAAGGTGACTGCGTAGCAACGCTGGAATAGCCGTAGCCGAAACTTGAGCCGTCGGCCAACGTCTGACTCAGAACGCGACCCGTCTCGTAGTTGTTCAGCGCGGGGCTGCTGGTGCCTGAGCTGCAACTTCCGGCGGGGATGTTGACGACCTCGTAGGTGTTCGAGATCGCCAGCTTGCTGTTGGGATCGGTCACCTTTTTTAGGCGGTTGGCGGCCGTCCACTCATAGATACGGGTCTTCGAGTTCGGGTCGGTAACCGTCTGCAGGTTGTTGGTGCCCGTGTAGTACACGTAAGTGAACTGCCGGCCGATGTTGTCGGTGATCGAGCTCACGAGACCCGCGCCGTTGTAGGCAAAGTCGACGTATCGGCCGTTGGGGCTGGTGATGCGGCTGATGTACGAATTGACGTTGGGGCGCGTGAACGTCATCCGGTTGCCCAACCGGTCTTCAATCCAGACCAAGCGCGCCGAAATGTTCGAAAAGCCCCATCGACGCCCGTCGCGGAAGTTCAAGATGAAGTTGTACGGCGAGCTGGCAAGTGCCAGCGCAATGGTGGCGTTTCGCCAGGCACCTTGTTCGGCGGAGCTTTGATAGACCATCGTGTGGTACGAGTTCCAGTCCGTGCCTGCCGGGTTGTCGAATCTCACCCGCGTGCCGTCAGCCATCACCATCTGGATCTGCTTGTAGCTCGGATCGAAGTAGAGGTAGACCTCGTACTGGTTCGTGGTGTCGGTGCCGAATGACTTCGCCAGCGGCGACACACCATCTGCTCCACCATTGCCCCGATAGTCACGTAGGACATCGATGGGAATGACGTCGTCAATGAACAGGTCGCGCTCAGTCTGTCGGAAGCTGCCGTTGAACAGATCGACCGGGTCACCGCCGCAGCCACCGCCGCCGCCGCCCGCGCTAGACGCGCCCTTGCCGCCACCACCACCTCCGCCGCCACCGCCACCGGGCGGTGGCGGGGCACCTGGCCCACCACCGCCGCAACTGGGCGGCGGCGGTGGCGGTGGCGGAGGGCCACCCGCGGAATAGCTGGTGGTCGCAAATTGATAGATCAGGAAGTCACGATCCGACGTGATGAGCTGGCCATTCGTCGAAACCTGTGCTGCGCTGTAGACATACCAGCCACGACCTTTGGGGTCGTAGTCGAACAACTGCATCGGCGTGCCTGCCCCGAAGGTCGTGTAATTCGGGTAGTGCACCACCGCCGCCCTTGGCCTGCCGTCGATGCTCTGAATGACGGCGCCGCCCGGCTGCAAGGTGTAGTGCAGCGGGACGCCGGGATAGGGCATCGGATAGGGCGATTGATCAACGGGAATGGGCGTGAGCGTCACCTCGTTGACGATCCTGCCTTCGGTGTCGCGAACGACGGTACCGGCTGGGAGGACGATCTCGAGCCCCGGCATGCTGGGGTTGGAGATGACCGTGTCGCGCCGCGTAGGCGAATCGATGCGAACTGCATGACGCGTGTCGAGCTTCGGCATCCAGACCGTGTACTTCAGCAGGTTCGCCTTGCCAGGCTCAATGACTTCCAGATGCTCGAAACGACCGTAGGTCGCCGATTTCGTATTGGCAGTCCTGCCATCAATCACCAGCACCTGCTGACCCGAAGGAATGCCCTGCAGCGTGAACTCACCATTCGCATCGGTCTTGGCCGACACACCACCCATGCTCAAGGTTGCTTTCGCCAGCGGCAAGCCGTTCAGGCGCAGTAGTTGGCCGGTGAGGCTGGTTGAATCTGCAGCAGCACTTTTGACGCTCAACGCCTTCATGCGATCGGGCTGAGTCTGGTCGCTGTAGGCCCGCTGCATGTCTTGCCAAGTCGGCCCTCGATCCTGATCTGTCTCACGCGAAGCCACACGGGCCGTCACCAGCGCTGCCGGATCGGCGACGAGAGGCGTGCGCTCCACGATGATCGATCGCAGTGCTGAATGTTGGGGCAGGCTCCGCCGTGCGAGATAGCCCCGCTGGCTGAGCCATGCGCCGTGCCGATGGCTAGCCTTTGGCGTCCAGTCCTCGGTCGCGTCCTCGCCGCCTGCAACTCGTTCAGCCGCAACGTAGGAGGAGATTGCATTTCGAGCCGAGTCTGCAGACGCGCTGGTGAGCCCCAGCTGATCGGTCGCGCCATCGGCATCCGCGTTCGCGACACGCCCCTGAGAGTCCGAACCCTGCAGCGACTGTGTCTTGAAGCCAAGGGCCAGCAGCGGCATTTCCTTTCCGGCAGGGCTACGGGCGCCCTTGACGAACAGGCTGTAGGAGCTGGCGGGAAGCAGCTGCTGCTGCGGTGTGACGAAAGCGAGTAGCCCGCCCTCAACAGCCACAACCTTGACCGGCTCTTCACCGCCCGGCCCCATCAAAGTCACGGTTGCCGCCGAGAGGCTGCGCATATCCATGCGGCCGTTGAGCCGCAGCATTAGGCTCGCATCGACCTGCACTTCGCCCGCTTGATCGGCAGGTGTCGACGCCATCAGACGTGGGCCAGCGTCCGAGCTTGCCAAGCTCGCCAGCAAAGCGCCCGCAGCTGGGGCAGGAACGGCCTTGATGGCGCCTTGCTGCCCGTCATACAGCTGAGGAACGCAGTCCTGCTTGGCAACTGCCGCACAAGTCCACAGCACGGTTCCGTCGGACAGGAGGTTCGCAGCTTCAGGCCGACTCGCTCCTTGCAGCCGGACTGGAAGTTGTTCGCTTGCGCCGGTCTTCGGATCGAAGATTTCAACTTCATGCGCGAACTGCCCATTCGCGTCGACACCGCCGGCGAAAAGCACTCGGCCATCGCTCAGCACCGTGGCCAGATGCTGGGCCCTTGGCTCCAATCCCGAAGGCCGTTGGACCTCGGAGGTCCCGCTATTGGGATCGAGGACCTCCACTTCCTGAACCAAGGCGCCTTTGGGTCCGGCACCCCCAACGATCAGGACACGCCCGTAAGGCAGCAGCGTTGCCGTATGTCCTGCTCGAGCCACTTGCAATCCGGGAAGCTCGATCACCGTCCCGTCGGGCGACTTCAGCATGGCCTGAGTTGCGGCAGGCTGGCTGCTGGACGCACCGCCCGTCAGCAAAAGCAGCCCATTCGGAAGCACGGTCGTCGCCTGGCCGCGGGCCGCCGTGGTCTCGCTCGCCGCAGCCGGGCGCTGATCCGCCATGACAAGCGTCGATCCAAGACCCACGAAGCCCGCACCGACCATCATCCCTGCTGCCAGCGCAATGCGCCTCAACGATCCAGGACGCATCGAGTTATTCCAGCGTTCGCTGACCAGGCTCATCATGGGCTGATCCTTCCTGACTTCTGACGTGTTGGATGCGGCCGTTGACGCCGATCAATTGACGGTGATGGCGAGGCCCACACTGCCCGTGGTTGCGCCGTCCGGATCGACGAACACCGTGTACGTACCGGTAACGGGCAGGTTGTTTGAGTTGAGGACGCCACCAAACCCAACGCCATCCAAAAGGGTTCCGTCGGGCTTGTAGACGTTGATGTACCCGGGCAGGCTGAACGTGCTGTTTGAACTGGTCAGCACGAGGTTCTTCCCCGCCGTCGCGGTGAACGTGTACCGGCCGTTCTGTCCAGGACGCGTCGTGCTGAATGTGATGGGCGCTGCGCCCGATGTCAGCACTCCCGTCAGGTCGCGCGACAGCGAAAAGGTCGCATTCATGGCGCTGGTGGGGTCACTGGGCACAACCTTGAACTTGTAGGTCCCCGTCGCCGGCAGCACCGGCAGGTTGTAGCTGCCCCGACCGGGCCATTGAGACCACAGTTGCGATCCGTCGGGATTGAGGATGCTGAACGTCGGCAGGCCTCCGCCGCTCCATCCGGTAAAGCCGAGTCCAAGGTTCTGGCCGGCCGTGCCGGCGAAGGTATACGTGCCGCGCTGACCGGGGGTCAGCGTCACCGGCAGGGCAGCCCCGTCGACGACGATGGAACCGGTGACGTCATTGGCCAGGTTGAGACTCAGGCCCACACTGCCAGTGGTCGCGCCGTCCGGATCGACGAACACCGTATAGGTGCCGGTCGTGGACAAGTTCTGCGAAAAGATAGCGCTTCCGAATGTGGTGACATCCAACTGGCTTCCGTCAGGATTGAAGACGGTGATGACCCCCGGCTGGCTGAACGTGTTGTTGGTGCTGTTGAGCACCAGGTTTTGCCCGGCCGTTGCACTGAATGTGTAGCGACCGTTCTGTCCCGGACGCGCGGTGCTGAACGTGGTGGGCGCCGCGCCTGATATCAGCGTCCCGGTCAGTTCTCGAGACAGCCACAAGCTCACGCTCATAGCGCTGGACACGTCGCCGGGCACGACCTTCAAGGTGTAGGTGCCGTTCACGGGCAACGTGGTCAGGTTGTAGCTGCCTCGGGCGCTGGGGTACTGCGGCGTCCAAAGTTGCGAGCCGTCCGGCTTGAGAATGCTGAACGTCGGGAGTACGCCACTCAGCCCAGTAAAGCCAAATCCCAGGTTCTGGCCAGCCGTACCCGTGAAGGTGTAGTTGCCCCTTTGTCCTGCAGTCAGCGCCGCAGCCGCGGCAGACCCGTCAATTGCAATGGCGCTGTTGACATCATTGGACAGCGTGAGGCTCAGATTCACTGTGCCTGTGGACGCGCGATAGGGTTCGACGGTCGCCGTGTAGGTGCCAGTGGCGGGCAAGTTGGTGGAGTAGAGAAGGCTGCCGATGGCGACCGCATTCAGCAGCGTTCCATCGGGATTGAAAACCTTCAGGTCCCCACTGTCAGTGAAGGTGCTTCCCGTGCTGTTCAGCACCAGGTTCATCCCCGCAGTGCCAGCGAAGGTGTACCGCCCTCTTTGCCCCGGCTTCGCAGTCGTAAACGGCACCACAGCTCCGCTCGTGGGTAGCGTCCCCACGAAGTCTGTGGAAAGTGTGATGTTGACGTTACCAGATGCAGTTGAGGCTGCGGCAATCTGGATCGTGTAGGTCTCTGCGGTGAGAGGTGTATCTACCCGCACCGCACCGTTCCAGGCAAAAGTATCTGTCGCGAGTTGCCTGCCGTCGGAGCGATAGAGCGTCGACACCAATGTCGTTCCGGAGAACCCACTTTCACCGATGCTGATGACCTGCCCCACGGATCCGTCAAAAATGAGCAGCGCTTTCTTGCCGGCCGCGAGGGATACCGCCTGCGTCGGGCCATCAACCGTCATCCTGGCGGTCAGCGATACATCGGCCGCTACGCTGCCAGGCGGCACGGCGTAAAAGTCAGTCGTGGCAGTCGCCACGCCATAGGGAGTGGTTACCGAAATCTTGCCGGCCCGCATCCCTGCGGGGCTGAGTGCTGAGATGGTTGTCGAATTTGCACTCGCCACGGCTGCATTCGTGCGACCGAACAGCACCTTGTTGGCAATGGCCGATGTCTGGAAATTGGTGCCCGAGAGAGTGATCGGCGTGCCCTGCGGCGCGATCGCTGGCGCGAAACTCGTCAGCTTGGGAGCCTTGCTCGCAGCCACAACGAACTGCGAGGCACTTTGAGCGGTGCCGTTGGCATTGGTCACCTGAATCAGACCGGTAGTGCCTCCCGGAGGCACCTGGAACGTCAGACTGGTTGTCGTGGCCGTCTGCGCCGCAACGGATTGCCCATTCAATTTGACGGCGTTGTTGCTCACAACCGCATCAAAACCCGATCCCATGACCGTTACCGTGGTGCCGACATCTCCCGAGGCAGGAATGAAGCCGCTGATGCTGAGCGTGCCAGCAGTCTTTCGGCGGACGGACGTGATGTTGCCGACAGCGTCGTATGCGTATTGAACGCTGCTGCCATCGGGGCCCACCGTTTCTACAAGGCGCCCAAGCGGATCGTAGTAGTGGATGACGTCAGCTGCGACTGCACTTCCGAGGCAAAGCAAGCTGCAAAGACCCATGACCAATGTCTGCAGCCCACGGCGGAAGAACAGTCGAAAACGCGCGAACAAAAGTGCACACAGAGAATCGACCATCCCGCCCCCCGAAAAGCAATCTGTCAGTCAGTTCTTGCGGGCGCAGGATAGGTGGCTCCGCTAGCAGGATGGCAGCTCGAACTAGGGAGCAAGAATCGAGAATATTCACTGGTCAGCTAGGGGTTTAAGTTAGAGGCCTCTACGGCATAAGACGAGCATGAAAAGCTGGATGGTCACCGCCGCACTGCCCCTGCTCGCCCTCGCCGTTTGGCTTTGTCCGAGCAGTGGTCGTGCAAACGACGCCGCGGCCGTTCAAAAGGATCTGCGCGATCTCGGCGAGAAGCTGTTCTTCGACACGCGGCTCAGTGCCGACGGCCGCACATCATGTGCGAGCTGCCATCAGCCCGCGAAGGCTTTCCAGGACGGACGACGTGTCGCGGTCGGTGCGTTCGGGAGAGAGGGAACACGCAACACACCAAGCCTGCTGAGGGTGAGCGATCAGGCCAGCCTGTTCTGGGATGGGCGTCGCGCGCGACTGGAAGACCAGGCGCTTGACCCTCTCTTGCATGAGGGAGAGCATGGGCTGCTCGACGAGCACGCGCTCCAGCAGCTGCTAGGGCGGCTGGACGACTACAACTCCCGACTCCCCAACGGCAGCGAAGTTCAGACCGTCCGCACCGCACTTGCGGTCTACGAGCGCTCGCTGAGCGATGGCCGGACACCTTTTGAGCGCTATCTCTTCGGCTCGGATGAGCGGGCCATCTCGGCTGAAGCGCGGCGGGGCTGGCTTCTGTTCTCAGGCCGCGCCGGCTGCATCGAGTGTCACCAAGTCGGGAGGCGGGAGCCTGTGCTGATGACCGATCACGGATTTCATGAGGTCGTAGCGCCGAGTCGAGAACAGGCTATGAGCAAGACGGACATGGTCAAGACCTTCTTGGCGTTGAGCGCCAAGGGGCTCGATTACAGCCGAGCTGTCATTGAGCAGCCGGCGCTCGCCGAACTGGGGCGCTTCGTCGTCACACAGGACCCGAAGGACTTGGGTCGGTTCAAAACACCCAGCTTGCGTAATGTCGCGCTGACCGCGCCTTACATGCACGACGGTCGAATAGCAACACTCGCAGACGCAGTGGAACTCGAGGTCTACTACCGCAGCAGATCAAGCGGTCGCCCGCTGATCCTGCTCGATTCGGAAAAGGCGGACTTGGTTGCGTTTCTGGAGTCGCTGACCGCAGATCGATTTCGAGTTGGCGACCACACTGACGCAAACCCGTCAGACGGCTAGAGACCTAGCCGCCGGGATGGTTGTGCGTGAACGTCATTCCCTTGGCGCTGCGAAGCTCAGCGCTTGAGAAGCGCAACCGGTCAGCTTTGCCGATGCGCTTCAAGAAGGTCTTGCCCGCGCTATCGATGAAAGCGCCCGTTTCCGTCGGCTTGTGCCGGATCATTTCCTCGAGCCGAACGGCAGCTGCTCTGGCTGGCGAGCTGACATCGGGTATCTGCATGGCCCTCAATTCTCGGGGCTCACCCGCGTCACCCGCTCCGCGTCAACCCGCGGTGTTGCTTCCGAACGCCGCCTTGGATGCAAGCTCGCCAGTGACGGATAGGTCGGCCGGAGGGGCTGCCGTCCACGGCTCACCGAACGAGTCAGCCGCGGCTCACCAAGATAGGCCGCTGAGGACGCGCGCTCCCGCGCGCAAAACTCAGTCAAGGCTTGCGCCACTTGTCCGGCGACCCTTCGGATGTGTGCCTTACCCGTTCGACATGCACTGCCGCGTTCGGGTTTAGTTCACGAGCCCGCTCGATCGCCTTAGCTTGCGTGGGTTCGACAGCACTGGCGCGCTCCGAGCCTGGTTTGCGGACGGCGTAATCGCCTTGCGGGCGACGCTCCACATACAGGTTGTTCTTGCTCATATAAGCCTTCCAGATGGCTATCTGGCGACTCGCCGCCAGGGCGAAGGACACTATCTGTAGCGTCCTTAAGCGCAGATTACCACAGATTTAGTTTTTTCTGTTGATAAATACAGTGTTGCCAGCAAGTCGCCTTCGACACCTGAACTTGTCCGACCGAGCCAGAGTCGGACAGGCTTACCGGTCCACGACGTCACGTCGCTGGTCCTAGCGGCCTTGGCCGCCATCGACGGTCGCGGGTGGAAGGAAGGGATGCATGGATGGCTACCAACGTCCGTCCCGGCCCAAGCGTCCTCAATAGGAACTTAGCCGGGCTCCGCCGTCGTGCTGCGCGCTGACTCAACCTCTTGCGCTTCCGCAACATGGACGACGACCGGCACGGGATCGACGCCCGCGGCTACGAGTGCAGCGAGAACATGCGCGTCGTTGCGAACGTGAAATCGGTGCTCCGCGCTATGGCGTACAAGCAACGGCAGCTCGTACTCTCCGCCCCGCAGGTGTTCAACGATGTACGCAAGCTTGGGCACGTTGCTTACGTCCATGTCTCGGTAGATTTCGTCTGCTCGTGCTGCGCTGATGAACACGATGCCGTAGGTCGTGCGCTCCGCCGCTAGATCGGAAACAAGGCCACGAGGGTGGGTCACCACCAATTCGATGTCGCCATCGGGATGCTTGATCGTGATGCGAGGCTGCATGTGCACTTCCAAGTTGGTCTCGTCCTCATGCTAATGCCTGCAATTGAGAAATTAGGCGTACAACGGTCCTGCCGTGTTGCGCCCGCGCAGCGGGCTTCAGTTCCCTAGCGAAAATCGAAGACTTGTCCGATCCAGTTCTTCCGCCGATAGGCGGAGGCGGCGCGATCATCAGGCACCGACGACCGGTCTGGCCAGTTTCTGAAACTCAACTGGGCTTCGAGCACGCGCCATTGATTCTGTTTCGGAAGACAGTCAATCTCAAAGGCTCGCCGCAGTCCCGCTGGCGCCAATCGTTGCGAGATGGGAAGACCCAACGCCCTGACCATATCCACTCCGACCCACAGCCAATGTGATTCGAGGGCGGTACATCCCGCCAGGCGTCGTGCGCTGAGATCAAACGGAACCGCATCTCCCAACTCCGCAGCGCAGCGCGGGCAACGCGACTGCGACGCATGCCCTTTTCGTCCGGCCGGTGAACTGGCCACATCCACAGGATGGGCCACTATGCGCCGGCAGGTTTGGCAGGATTTCGCCATCAGGCAATTGTGAAGAGGGCAGCATCGCCAATCCTCGAAGCGCCATTGAATGGGAAAGGTCATTGGCCTACGACTCTTCAGACATAACGGACAGAAGCGGAACCTGCCTTTTCCACCGTCATTCGGCAGGAGCTCAATGCCCAGGCCAGCTCTTGCAATCCTGGTCATCGTGCGGTCAGCCAGCATGAACGCGCTCGGTGGCAGGCTGCACTTCCGCCGCATCTCTGACAGTGCGAGCCCGTGGAGCTGGAGATCCGGGTCCCGATCAATCCGGATGCCCAGAAAGTCCATCACCTCGGGCAGCGAGCACCCCTGAGCAAGTGCCAGGCGGCTGAGCCAGGCACTGGGTGCCTCGTCCTCGGAGGGCTCCGGCACGGAAATCGACAGCACCTGTGCAGTGGTCATGCGATGAACAACGGAAGTTGCCCTTTGGGCCGGCGCCCGGCTCTGGTTGGTCCAGGGTCCACTGCGCTTTGAAACGCGCTCAGCAGCCACCAGGCCAACGCATGGTCTTCCCGCGACGCAAAGTCGCTGGCCAGTTGGATCAGGGCGTCCTGATGCGTTGTGGGTGCAAAGCGCGGAGCGACCGCTGGATCGGCCTCGATCGCTCGCAGCCTTTCCAAGCCGCGCGCGAGCACTGTGCCGAGCGCCAAGGGCGCCGTGCACCTGGACATAGCCGTTCGGACGGAGCTGTCCGACGTGGCTCGAATCCCCATCGCTTCGATGACCCTGAACGCGCCATCAGCGCTGAGGTGGGTGATCGCTGCCGGCAGAGCACCCACTGGCTCCGAGGAAGCGGCGATGGCGGGCCGAATCTTCGGGCTGACCACTGATTCCAACCAACAGAGCCAGGCCTGAACCGCGCGTTCACATGGGTGGACGGTTGCAGATGGCCTGAAGGGATAACCGCAGCGGCAGATATCCACATCCGGCCTGTCCCAACCGATGCCCTGGCCGCAGCGCTGGCAAGACCAGATCAAGCTATAGCCATGCCAGGGACAGCCAACCGTAGCTCGCAGCAGCCAACTCAACCTGAGGATGCCGTGTTCGCGGACGCACTGAGGGCACAGCTTGGCGTACAGGCGGTTCGGCACCACCTGCCGTCTGAAGCGTTGGCCGGCCAGTCGCACCCATCCTTTGGCGCCAGGGTCACGGATCACCATGCGCTCGCCCCACAAGTCCGCATCGACATTGAGCGCCCATGCGATCCCTCGGATGTCGCGTCTATCCATTGGCCTATGACGCTGAAGGCCGAGCCATTGAATGCCACGGTCAAACGCAACGCCGTTGGCACGGAACGCCCGCAAGACAAATCCGAGCCCGGATTCAGCCGGCGCGAGTTGCAGCTGCACTGGGAGTTGGCGATGTTCAGACATTGCCATACGGGTTCGGCAGCACGTCGCCGGGGCCGTTGGTTCGATGAAAGGCCAGGCGTAGGTGCTCACGCGTCACGCTGGTCGACGCGGCATCGACGGCGATCAGCACGGCCTCGGTCACCAGCCTCTTCACTGCACGTCGGCAGCCCAGCGTGGCAGCGTGAGTCGCGCTGCTCACTGCTGGCTCGGCCAGCATTGCCATGTCGATTGCTTGGACACGCGCAAGCTCTCTTAGGAATGCTGCCCAACTGGCGTCGTTGCCAAAATGCTCAAGGGCGATACGGACCGACACCCGGTCAGCGAGCGCGCGATCCACATGCTCAAGGCTCTGCAGACGTAGGTCACCCAAGATCCCGAGTGCGACCTTGCCGCGGTCCATCAACTCGCGCAGGATGTTTGCAGCCGATGTGTCACGATCATCCGCGATACGCCCGCGGCCTCGAAGCGCTAGGCACTGCGCCTCGTCAACGAAGACCATGCGCGTCCCTTTTTGCTGCATCGCCTCGAATGCGATGTCTCGCATGGGGGCGACGCGGTCCGGCTTGACGTTGATGAACGGGTGCCCCAGCGCATCGAGTAGCTGGGAGACGACGAGCGCCGCTGAAGCGCCAGGCCGAAGGCGCAGCGAGACCGCGCCGAAGCCGTCAACGACGCCGGGCATCGATGGCAACGACTTCGTGAAATAGTCGGCGACGCTGGTCTTGGATGAGCCCGGCGGGCCCGTCAGCAGCACTCCCTGAGGAATATCGAACTCTCGCGAGAGCTGACAGGCGCGATCGAAGGCCGCTAAGACAGCCTTGAGGTCAGGGAACAAAATGTATTTGCGGGTGACCTCGCGCGCGACGCTGAGCGCCTTGACCGAATACATGGCCATCTGGCGTGCTCGGATCTGACGCTCTTCATCGTTCCAGTCGTCAGAGGGATCGATCACATCAAGCGACATGGCGGCCCTCAGTACAGGTCGACGGTTTCGAAGTCCGCGGCGCACAAAGGCACTGCCGCGGCTGGAGGCGGGCTGGGCAGCGCTGCTTCGCTATGCGCTGCCGTTGCCTCAAAGTTGCCGAGTACCCGAGCCGACGAATAGCCCGCGAAGGCTGCGGCCAGCTTTCGGTCAGAGCTGGTTTTCCATGCGCCGGATTCCATCCAATGGCTGTGCAGCTCCAAGCGGGCCCGTTCGAGGTACTCGACGGCACCCTTGCCCTTGAGCTCCTCGCGCGCATACCTCCTGATCATGAGATGCTGATTCCAGCTCAGCCCGCGCGTGTAGTCTGGCCACCGGCATGCGCTGCCAACCCATTGCGCCGTCACCGGGTCTTGCACCCAGATCTGACTCATCTCGTCAGGATCCCACTTCACCAGCGTCTTGAAGGGCCTGCCCATATGCCTGCGCATGTCATTCAGCTCTGGCCCGCCGTACGGCAGACCACGCAGCTCGACGCCGCCTGGCCCGACCGTCATCGATTTCGACAACGCGGAGGCCATGCGCAAGGCTTCCATGTCGCGCGGGAAGTGCACCGGCGGCTGGCGTTCAATGCC
Organism: uncultured Comamonadaceae bacterium; assembly: GCA_966111775.1. Classification (GTDB taxonomy): domain Bacteria; phylum Pseudomonadota; class Gammaproteobacteria; order Burkholderiales; family Burkholderiaceae_C; genus Pelomonas. The sequence goes on from CBHWBD010000002.1 coordinate 78,156, forward strand.
GTCTACAAACAGGTCATAGGGCCGGGCCAGCTTGCGCTGATTGATGTGGAACGGATGCACGTCCACGACGAACTTGACCATTCCGCGCACGAAGTCCGAGAACATCATGGCGGCCCCTTTGATCGGGTCGATTTCAACAACGTTCGCCACCCGCTTATGGATACGGCCCTTGATGGCCGTCAGCGTGTCCAGCGTCGAGAAGAAGCGCTCGACGTGCGGCTTCAGCCACGGCGTCCGGACCCGGCAGTACGTAAGGTCCATGCTCAACTCCCAGCCCATCAGCTGGAAAACCGGGCTGTGAAACTCCAAACCGTTGTCGAGCATGAGATGGTCTGGGATGCCTGCGGCCAGCCATTGGTGCTTCAACGACAACCCCTGGGTCACCTCATCCTTGAAACGGATAGCACTGCGCAGAGCACCCGAGACACTGGTCAGGCCCGCCCCATAGAAGCTGACGTAGAAACCGAGGACATAGCCTGAGTAAGCGTCGACGAGGACTGTCAGCAACGGCCGCCCAAGCGGCAGGCCGGTCCTGTCGCAGACGACCACCCAGTTCAGTGGCGTGTGGTCCACCTCCACACGCTGCAGCGGGTACTCAGCCGCCGCGCCATCCATGCTCGTCCGACAAACCATCCGAGCCCGGGCTGGTCCGTAGCGAGCTTCGATGACCCGGTACCTGTCGAGGGTTGCGACGCGTCGGCTCAGCGTCGCGAGACTGATGCGTGCGTCCTTTTCTTCCAGTTGACCGGCACGAACTCTGCGCTTGGCCTCGTCGTGAATGACAGCCAGCGTGAAGACCAGCGAATTGCGGTCACGGGTCAAGTAGACGCGCCGCAACACCGTTGCCAGGATCTCCTCCATCACCTCGGAAATCCGCGGCGGCGCCTTGCTGAAGGCCCTCCTGTCTACGAGTGCGCCCGCATAGCCCTCTGCCTCTTGGAATCGGCGCGCCCAGCCCATGACCGTCGATGTCGACGGCTTCTTGAGATCGCCAATTCGGGCCGCGACTGTGTCGACTACCCGGCCTATTTTTCGGCGCATGCCAAGGGACACATGGGCCTTTATCAGCCCGCTGACATAGGCAAGCCGTCGCTCCAACTCCTTCCTGACCTCTGGCTTCAATGTGGCAATCACCTGAACCTGCGGGGCCCGATCCCTATCCGCGCCGCCACCCTGATCCACGAGGGCCATCCGGCCGTCCCATACCCGCCGCGTTAGATCCGACTTGGAATAGATGGTCTGCAGGCGCGTTTCGCAGTCCTCAAGCGCCACCTTGCCGTTGGGCAGCTCGCGTACCAGTTCCAGCGTCCGTGCGCCACGGCGAAACATCAAGCCAGCTCGCAAGCAAAAGGTCATCGGTTTTCTCCATGTGTTGAGGCAGCGTCAGCAGGTCGCTGGCGCCGATGCGGTTCTTGAAGGTCAGCTGCCGACGGGCGATCAGGTGATAGATCAGCTCATGCGGCACAAGGGCACGCATGGCCAGCGTCGCCATGGGGTAGCCCTCTGGATGGGCACGGACTTCGGCCAGAACTCTTTCGAGCACTTCGACGGGTGGCTGCGCTTTGCCGTAGCGGTGAAGCAGCTCTGCGTACCGATGCTGGTCGCGCCGACGCAGCGACACGTTGGAGATGGCGTAGAAGCGCGCACCCTCGGCGTGCAGGTGTGCAGCGGCCTCGTTGAACTGAGCCCGGTACTTGTCGAAGCGCGCTTCGAGCTTGACCTCCCAGTACGACACCGCTCCGCTCTGGCACTCGACGCGATAGTCCGGTGTGAACTTCTTGCCGCCGAGTTCTAGGGTGCAGGGCTGCGCCACGATGTGCCTAACCGTTGGACATAGCGCGGCCAAGCGCACGAAGTCGGCCTCGGTCGAGGCCTCTGCTTGGACCGGCGCGGCGAGCGAGCGGATGTTGAGCACGTGGACGGTGCGCGGCGTCGTGGGCTTGATGAGCCGACGGACGGGGGCGGTCATGGCACCACCTCGCCACGACGGACGCAGCGAGCCACCAGGAGGGGCGATAAGGGCGCAAGGATGACGGGCACGCGTGGGCAGGCGTGCCGAAGACTGGGCTTCCGCATGGGCGGTCCTTTCAAAACGAAGGGATGAGTTCGCCCAGCTACCCCGAGGCTTGACGCCTTAGAGCACGCGGCCCATACTGGCCATACCAAGTCCCCACTTGATCTGGCCTTAGGGTCGGACGCAAAACCCGAGGTTGCCCTCGGGTTTTGTCGTTTCTGAGCACGAAAAGTTGGTTGCGCTCGGTAGCAGGCTCCTTTCTGCGCGGTGGATCTGGCTGCTGCTGCTCAGCTGCAGCTCGCCTCAAGGGCATCGGGCCGAGCGGCGCGCGCGCCGGCCGGCATCGCGTCGGCCGCCGACGAAAGGGCCTCGCCTTGCTGACCTTGTTCTGGCCCGTCTGACACGGCTGCGCACTGAGCCAGCCAATGCGCGACATCACGGGTCAGCGCGAACTTGCCACGTCTGTTCTCGATGCTGAAGAGCCTCACGCCAACCTGATTGCGGAGTGCGGCCTGACGCATGCCAGCGGCCGAAGGGAAGCCCAGCGCCTGGTAGAGCGCGGAGCCGCCAAGTAGCGGCCCGTACTGCATCAGCATCTGTCGTTGCATCTCGTTCGCCAGCGTCGTGTCTGGTTTCCTCATGCGCAGCCTCGTCGTGTGCAGCGCATCGTAGAAACTCGGTAGTTCAAAGTCGACGAGTAACTTCGGCGCTGCAACCGGCCATCACCATTCGCACGCGTAGGTATGCAAGCCGTTGATTCAGCGAAACTTTCCCTCGTGGAATTCGCGCGGAGAGCCAATTTCGCGTCCGTCGATGACGTTTCGCGTCGCGACCTCACGGCGGCGGTTAAGACCGTGTACTGGGCCTACGGCCTGTGCCACGCGACGGGCATCTACAAGGCCCATGGGCTTGAGCGCCACTTCGAGCCAGGCGCATTTCGGCAAAACAAGAACGGCGATCCGTACCGACTCAACAAGTGGTCGAAGTACCTCAAGGGCCAGAACGAGCCGAGATCCGTCCTCGCCTCGGTGCAGGAGATCTGCCCTGGCGCCAACGGCTGCCTGCGCAGCCCGGTTTGGCCAGCCCTATCGCCGGGCCCACTCACGCGACACCAGATCAGAAGACTCCTGCTGCAGCTGACAGAGCCGATTCAGGAGCTAATCAGCCGGCATGGCCTATGGCCCTCAAGAACCGTCGCGCCACGCAAGCTGTTCAACAAGACGCTCGCCAACGCACTGGAGCATCGCGCCAGCCTCGACACCTTTGGCGCGGTCGTTCTATTGCTGCGCCAGGCCTACGCGGAGGACGACCGGGAGGCAGCGTATGGGTGGAGCGAACAGCTCTGGCGGATGCTGGTGCTACTTGGCCCCCAGTTCGTTCGCGGCGGCGTGGCCGGCGCGCTCGCCGAACTCATAGAGGCGCGCATCATGCCGATGGCCGATCTCGATGGCATCCGCTTCGGATTTCCGCCTGGGCACTACATGAAGGTCGTCGTCGCGTTCACGAAAGCGCGCACCCTCGCTGTGAGGCTCTACCTCACAGGCAGGCCGCCACATAGCCATTGGCAGTGGGTTTCCATGGGGCGACGCCTCCTGACGCCAGATTTGGGCTGGGACTATCGTTTCGCCTTCAACCCGATCCGTCTGATTGACAAGGACGCGTGGCTGCTCGGCCAAGCTGAGCCAGCGCCAGGTGAAGCGCGATATGAACAGCACGGTCGCTGGTGCCACGAATGGGCCCTGAACATGCTGAGCCGTGGCGGTCATCCGACGTTGCCGCCAGAGGCCGTATGGACAGGGCAGGACTTGTGGGCCACCGATCCCGACGATCCAGTTACGCTGATGCTCGCCAAGCGTGAGGCGTCACGGAGTACCCATTGACCAAAGTCATTTGCTGTCGCCACGGGCAGAGCGTGGCCAACGCTGGCGCGGCAACGTCTGACCCTCTGGCGATCCCCCTGACCGAGCAGGGCCGACGCCAAGCTGAGGAAGTGGCGTTGCGATGGGAGCACGAGCCTGGCCTGATCGTGGTCTCGCCGGCAGAGAGGGCGCAAGCCACTGCCGCGCCGACGCTGCGGCGCTTTCCGCACGTGCCGCATGAAGAGTGGCCCATCCACGAGTTCACCTATCTGGCCCCTTCGAGGTGCGCAGGAACAACCGCGGACCAGCGTCGCGGGTGGGTTGAGGCCTACTGGGCTCAGGCTGACGCAACCTACGTCGATGGAGCGGGCGCGGAGAGCTTCGCGGCGTTCATCCTCCGCGTAGATCAGGCAATCAACGCCTTGTACCGGCCAAACCTCTGTGCGAATCGGCCAGCATTGCTATTTGGGCATGGCCAGTTCATCAACGCCATGCGCTGGAGGTTCACCCAGCTCAGTGACCTCATCCGCACGGACGGCGCGCAACAGATGCCCGCATTCAGAGCCTTTGATCTGAAACACCCCGTGGGAAATTGCGAACCAATTCCCCTGGACCTTGTGACTGCACCTACACGACCGAGCAACTGATCGCCATCTTCAAGGTCGAAGCGGGCTACATCCTCGACCTGTGGGTCGACGGCAAGATGGTCGAGCTGAAGCCCGGGCAGGAGCTGAAGCTCAAGGCCGGCATGCACTTCGCGTCGCACCCGCCGCGGGGGCAGTCGTCGTGAGCGCCGCGCAGCTCAGCGCGCTGCAGGCCATCGTGCCCAGCGCGGAAGCGTTCCAGGAGGGGGGCCGCCTGCTGGCCTTCCTGCCTGGCCTCAAGGTCGAGACGCGCAGCGGCACTGTAGTCTGCGATGCGCTGCTCCACCCCCACGAGCACTCCGGCTACCTGACCCGGCTCTTCCTGGATCGCCAGATCCCTGGTGGCAGCGCGAACAACTGGACCGCACACACGCTGGGTGGCCGCACTTGGTACGCCTGCTCGTGGCAAGGCATCGAGGCCGCGCTCCCCTGGGTGCAGATCCTGATGAACCACCTGAGGGCGTTCCGATGAAGATCCACATCAAGATCACCGAGGCGCTCATGGAGCAGGTCCGAACCGACCTGCATCGCCGGCACCCGTTTGCCTTCGAGCGCGTGGGCTTCCTCACCGCGGGCGCTACGCGCTCGCGCGAGGGGGACATCCTGCTCCTCTGCCGCGGCTACCACCCGGTGGCCGATGAAGACTACGAGCCCAGCGCAACGGTCGGCGCCCAGATTGGGTCTGACGCAATGCGCAAGGCCATCGAGGTGGCGTACGCGGGCAAGTCGGCGCTCCTGCACATCCACACCCACGGCGGTCGCGGCGTGCCGGCCTTCTCGAGGACCGACCTGGTCAGCGGCGCCCAGTTCGTGCCCGGCTTTTTCAACGCGCTGCCGCGTTCGCCCCATGGCCTGCTCGTGCTCAGCAACACGAGCGCCCAGGGCTTGGTGTGGACGGCAAAGAGCGCTAAGCCCCAACGAGTCGACGGGTTCACGCAGGTGGGACGTTCGATCCAAAAATTCGGAGATCGCTATGAGCAAGCATGACCGCCAAAGCTTCCTCGGCGCCACGAGCGAGCAGGACCTGAAGCGCGCGAAGGTCGGCATCATCGGCCTGGGCGGCGGCGGTTCTCATGTCGTCCAGCAGCTCGCCCATCTCGGCGTCGGCAACTACGTGCTCGTCGATCCGGACATCATCGACGAGACGAACCTGAACCGTCTGGTCAGCGGAACCCTGGACGACGTGAAGCGCAAGACCTTGAAGGTCGACATCGCCGAGCGGGTGATCCGTGCCGTCGTGGCCGAGGCCAACATCGGGGCGCACTCCAAGCAGTGGCAAGAGGTTTCCAAGGACCTCCAGACCTGCGACGTGCTGATCGGCTGCCTGGACGCCGTGGCGGCGAAGGACCAACTCGACAAGTTCTGCCAGCGCTTCCTGATCCCGTACATCGACATCGGCATGGATGTCCACAAGGTGGGCGCCGGCTTCCTCATCTCTGGCCAGGTCGTCCTGATCACGCCGGGCAGCCCTTGCCTGCGCTGCATGGGTCTGGTGACCGACGAAGCGCTGGCCCAGGAAGCGCGCAACTACGGCGCCGCAGGCGGCAAGCCACAGGTCGTGTGGCCCAACGGCGTCTTGGCTTCAACTGCCGTCGGCCTCTTTACCCAGCTCATCTCCCCTTGGCATGCCGGCGCCCGTCCGTCTGCGTTCCTTGAGTACGACGGCAACAAGGGCACCCTCACGCCGAGCAAGAGCTTCGCCTTTATATCGGACAGCCCTTGCCCGCACCACTTTCCGGAAGAGGCTGGAGACCCACTCTTTGACGTCAGGCAGGCGTCCCAGCAAGAACCGCAGAAGCTGCGGTCCATTGAAGTCATTCGGCGCTGGCTCAAATCCTTGTTGATGCCCCTTCTGGGAAAACGCGCAGTGCTGCGTTCCAGGTAGTACCGGGCACGAGCTTTCACATGATTCAAGGTTGAATGCAAAACGTTCAGCCTTGAGTGAGAACCGACAGTGAGAGATACGGCTCATCCCCCAAAATCTGCAGTCTGTCGCCCCCCGCTAGGTCGCAACCGGGGGTGGAGATATGGTGTGCTACATCAGCAACACACCCCGGAGCTCCCATGACTCCCACCTGGACAGACCAGGCGCCGATCTACCAGCAGCTGGCCGACCGCCTGGCCGTGCAGCTGCTCGACGGCAGCCCCTCGGAAGGCGAGGCCCTGCCCTCGGTGCGCCAGCTCGCCAGCCAGTACGTCATCAACCCGCTGACCGTCACGCGGGCCCTGCAGGCGCTCAGCGACCACGGGTTGATCGAGTCGCGCCGGGGCCTGGGCATGTATGTGATGACCGGCGCCCGCGAGCGCCTGCTGCGCCAGGAGCGCGAGCAGTTCCTGCAGAAGGACTGGCCGGCCCTGCGCGCCAAGCTCAAGCGGCTGGGCCTGACCGCCAAGGATCTGAACTGGGAGTCGACATGACCAACCTCATCGAAGCCAACAACATCACGCTGCGCTACGGCAAGAAGACGGCGCTGAACGACGTGTCCGTCGCCGTGCCCAAGGGCCGCGTCGTCGGCCTGCTGGGCCACAACGGCGCCGGCAAGACCTCGCTGATGAAGGCCCTGGTCGGCCTGCTGCCGGTGCAGGGCGAACTCAAGGTGCTGGGCCTGGAGCCGACGCACCACCGCCAGCAGCTGCTGACCGAGCTGAGCTACATCCCCGACGTGGCGGTGCTGCCGCGCTGGGCCAAGGTCCACGAGCTGATCACGCTGATGGCTCGGCTGCAACCCAAGTTCTCGGCCGAGCGCGCCCGCGCCCTGCTCAAGCGCACCAGCGTCGGGGAGAACGACAAGATCAAGAGCCTGTCCAAGGGCATGGTGGCCCAGACCCACCTGGCACTGATCGCCGCCATCGACGCCAAGCTGATGATCCTGGACGAGCCGACGCTGGGCCTGGACGTGGTGTCGCGCAAGAGCTTCTACGAGATGCTCATCGACGAGTGGTGCGACGGCGAGCGCAGCGTGCTGATCTCGACCCACCAGGTCGAGGAGGTGGAGGCCTTGCTGAGCGACGTCATCATGCTGGACGAGGGGCGCGTGGCGCTGTCGATCAGCCTGGAGGACATCGACCGCCGCTTCGTGGCCCTGAACCACGACCCGGCCGCCGCCGAGGCTATGGCCGCCGCCCACCCGCTGCTGCGCTACCGCGAGCAGGGCCGCACGACCTCGTTGTTCGACGGCGCACCGCCCGAGCACATCACCAGCCTGGGCCAGCGCGTGCGCCCCAGCCTCGTCGACCTCTTCATGGCGCTGACCCGCAACCCGGCGCTGAACGGCAAGCAAGCCTGAAGGACACATGATGAACAACCACATCCCCACCCTGCTGCTGCGCGAATGGATGCAGCACAAGCGCGGCTGGCTGATCGCGGCCTTCGCGCCGCCCATCCTCTTCCTGGCCATGCTGCCCTTCGGCCATGTGCAGGGCCTGCCGACCGAGCACCGCGAACTGCTGGCCCTGGCCATGCTGCTGCTGAGCGCCTGCGCCGTCTTTGCCGTCTGCCTGCTGGTGGCGCTGTTCCAGTTGCCGGGCCTGGCACGCCGCGATGCCCAGGACCGTTCCATCGAGTTCTGGCTGTCCCTGCCGGGCCGCCCGAGCGAGAGCGTGGCGGCGACGGTGCTGGCCCACGCCTGGCTGGCGCCGCTGGGCGGCGCCCTCGTGGGCGCCCTGTTCGGCCTGCCGATTGCGATGTCGGTGCTGGGCAGCAAGGAAGGCTTTGCCGAGGCCATGGCGGTGAACTGGGGCGAGGTCATCTCCGCCGCCCTGCCGCTGCTGGTGCGCGGCCTGCTGGGCACCGTGCCGCTGCTGCTGTGGCTGGCGCCGATGATCTTCGTGCTGATGGCCGCCTCGGCCTGGCTCAAGCGCCTGGGCGTGCCCCTGGTCTTCGTCGGCGGCTTCGTCGTCACCCTGGTGCTGCACAAGGTCTACAGCATCGACTGGCCGCTGCAGGTGCTGGGCGAGTGGAACGCGCGACTCAACCACACCCTGGTGGGCGACGAGCATGTGCTGAAGTCGGCGCTGATGTCGTCCGGTGACAGCCTGTGGGCCTGGATGGCCCATGACCTGGGCCAGACGCTGGCCGAACTGGCCTCGCTGCAGTTCCTGGGCTGGGCCGCCGTGGCCGCCGCCGGCTTCGCGCTGGTGGTGATGAAGCGGGCACGCGGCGCCTGAGCGCTTGGCCACCCAAAAGCAAAACGGGGCCGCGAGGCCCCGTTTTCATTGGCTGCGCCCTGCGTTGTCAGGCGGGCGCCAGGCCCTCGCCCGAGGACGGGTTGACGATGCGGGCGGCCATTTCCTTGCGGAATCGGTTGAGCTCCTGCACGGTGGCGAAGCTGCGGTCCATCAGCAGGCTCATGTTGTGCAGGATGCGCTCGACGACCTTGTTCTCCCACACGCTGTCGAACTGGATCTGCTTGTCCAGCCAGCGCTCCAGCCACTCGGGGTCGGGCAGGCGGCTCTGGATGGTGTCGCGCGGGAAGAGCTTGGCGTTGACGTGCAGATTGGTCGGGTGCAGGGCCTGGGCGGTGCGGCGGGCGCTGGCCATCAGCACACCGACCTTGGCGAAGGCGGCACGGGCTTCGTCGCCGAATTTGGCCATGGCGCGCTTCATGTAGCGCAGATAGGCGCCGCCATGACGGGCCTCGTCGCGCGACAGGGTCTCGTAGATGGCCTGGATGACGGGCTCGGTATGCCACTCGGCGGCACGGCGATACCAGTGGTTGAGGCGGATCTCGCCGCAGAAGTGCAGCATCAGGGTCTCGAGCGCCGGCGCCGGGTCAAAGTCGAAGCGCACCTCGTGCAGTTCGGCTTCAGTGGGCACGAGGTCGGGGCGGAAGCGCTTGAGGTATTCGATCAGCACCAGGCTGTGCTTCTGCTCCTCGAAGAACCAGACCGACATGAAGGCCGAGAAGTCGCTGTCCTCGCGGTTGTCGCGCAGGAACAT
>CBHWBD010000003.1:0-69845 GCA_966111775.1 uncultured Comamonadaceae bacterium
TCGGCACGATGTTCATCGAGCTGGCCAAGCAGGACGCGCTGCGCCACCAGGCCAATCTGCCGGACCGCGACCTGGCCTACTTCGAGGAAGGCAGCCGCTACTTCGGCGACTACGTCCGCTCGGTCAGCTGGGCGCAGAAGTTTGCGGCTATCAACCGCGAGCTGATGATGAAGCGCGTGATCGAGGCCGCGAAGACGGTCATCCGCAAGAACTTCCAGAGCCATATCGAGGCGGTGAACTGCCACCACAACTATGTGCAGAAGGAGGTCCACTTCGGCCAGGAGGTCTACCTGACCCGCAAGGGCGCCGTCAGCGCCAAGCAGGGCCAGCAGGGCATCATCCCGGGCAGCATGGGCGCGCGCAGCTACATCGTGCGCGGCAAGGGCAACGCGGAGAGCTTCGAAAGCTGCTCCCACGGCGCCGGCCGCGTGATGAGCCGCGGCGACGCCAAGCGCCAGTTCACGCTGGCCGACCACCGCGCCGCCACCGAAGGCGTCGAATGCCGCAAGGACAAGGATGTCATCGATGAAACGCCCGCGGCCTACAAGGACATCGACGCCGTCATGGCTGCCCAGCGCGAGCTGGTGGACGTGGTGCACACGCTCAAGCAGGTGGTCTGCGTGAAGGGTTGATGACCCGACCAGCCTTCAAAGGGCGCCCGATTTCGATCGGGCGCCCTTTCTTTTGTGGATTTGCACCGGGAACCGCGCGCAAGCACGAAGCCACTCAGCCTCATGGGCGCACTACCATTGCCGCCCTCGGGGAAAAATTCACCATGAAACTGCTCGCCAAATTCAATCTGGTCTATTTGCTCGTCATGAGCCTGGGTATTGCGCTGAGCGGCTACATCGCCCGCAATCTGCTGCAGAACAACGCCCAGCAGGAGGTCGTCGAGAGCGCGCGCATGCTGATGGAGAAGGCGCTGGCCGTGCGCGCCTACACGAACACGCAGATCAAGCCGCTGCTCGTGTCCCAGATGACCAACGAGTTCCTGCCGCAGACGGTGCCGAGCTATTCAGCCACCGAGGTCCTGGGCACTCTGCTGGCCAAGCACCCCGAGTTCGCCTACAAGGAGGCGACGCTGAACCCGACCAATCCGCGCGACCGCGCCACCAGCTGGGAAGTCGACATCGTGGGTCAATTCAGGAGCGCCGCCGACCTGAAGGAAACGACGGGCGTGCGCGACACCCCCGCCGGCCCGTCGCTCTACATCGCCCGCCCGCTGCGCATCACCGACCCCGCCTGCCTGGCCTGCCACAGCAGCGTCGAGGCCGCGCCGGCCACCATGGTCGCCAAGTACGGCCCGGCCAACGGCTTCGGCTGGAACCTGAACGAGGTCATCGGCGCCCAGATCGTCTCCGTGCCCCTGGGCGTGCCGCTGCAGCGCGCCGACCAGACCTTCAAGGTCTTCATCACCTCGCTGATCGGCGTTTTCGTCGCCGTCGGCATCGTGCTGAACCTGATGGTGTGGATGCTCGTGGTGCGCCCTGTCACCCGCCTGTCGGCCCTGGCCGACCGCGTCAGCCAGGGCGACCTGGACGCGCCCGAGTTCCAGGCCAGCGGCAAGGACGAGATCGCCACCCTGTCCGATTCCTTCTCCCGCATGCGCGCCAGCGTGGTGCAGGCCATGAAGCTGCTGGATTCCTGAGTCATTCCACTGCATGAGCGACAAGAAGCACCCAACGCAGCTGGGCAAGTACCGCATCACCGAGGTTCTCGGTGAAGGCGCGATGGGTGTCGTCTACAAGGGTTTCGACCCGGACATCCAGCGCACCGTCGCGCTGAAGACCATTCGCACCCAGCTCGACGCGGACGACGACAGCCCGGGCGCACCGGCCTCGCGCTTTCGCAACGAGGCTCAGGCCGCCGGCCGGCTGATGCACCCCGGCATCGTCGCCGTCTACGACTTCGGCCGCGACGAGAACGTCGCCTACATCGCCATGGAGTTCGTCGAGGGCAGGTCCCTGGCCAGCTACCTCAGCGCCAAGGTCCGCTTCACCGACACCGACATCCCGGGCATCATGAGCCAGCTGCTCGATGCCCTGGACCACGCCCACGAGAAGGGCGTCTGGCACCGCGACATCAAGCCCGCCAACATCATCATGACGACGGCCGGGCGGCTCAAGGTGGCCGACTTCGGCATCGCCCGCATCGAGAGCACCAACCTCACGCAGACCCACTACATGGTGGGCACGCCCAGCCACATGGCGCCCGAGCAGTTCCTCGGCAAGCCCATGGACCGGCGCGTGGACATCTATGGCGCCGGCGTCGTGCTCTACCAGCTGCTCACCGGCCGCGCGCCCTTTGCCGGCACGACCGAAGCCCTGATGTACAAGGTCGTCAACGACATGCCCCAGCCACCGTCGACGGTGGAAGGCGTGGAGCGCCCCGGCTGGTTCGACGCCATCATCGCCCGCGCCCTGGCCAAGCGCCCGGACGATCGCTATGCCACCGCCGAGGAATTCAAGCAGGCGCTGACCGCCGGCATCGGCCAGGTCATCGACGACTCGTCCTGGGAAAAGACCGTCATGCTGGCGCCGGCACGCGCCAAACCCGCCCAGCCCCTGGCCACGCCGACGCATGCGCCGCAGTCGCTGTCGGGCACCTCTCTGCCCGGCACGGCCGGTTCGGTGGGCTCGGTCGGTACCGCCAGTGCGCCGACGCCCTCGCACTGGGACAAGGCCCAGCTCAACCAGGCCGAGATGACGTTGGCCCGGCATGTCGGCCCGCTGGCCAGCGTGCTGGTGCGCCGCGCCGCGCGTGAATGCCACGACATCAACGAGCTCTACAACAAGCTCGCCGAGCAGGTGACCGACCCGCGTGCCCGCGACGCCTTCCTGGGCCAGGCCAGCCTGGTCACCGGCGGCCACCACCACCGCACGGCGGGCGGTGGCACGGCCGGTTCGCCTTCTTCTCACGGCAGCTCCAAGGGCGCCACCGCAGGTTCTGCCGGGGGCACCATGATTGGCGGCCCGCTGAACGAAGCCGTCATGGACAAGGCCCAGGTCGTGCTGGGCAGGTACGTCGGCCCCATCGCCAAGGTGCTGATCAAGCGTGCCGCCGCCGGCACGGACAGCCGGGCCGTGTTCTTCAACCGGCTCGCCGAGGCTGTCAACGACCCGGCAGCCCGCGCCAAGCTGCTGGCCGAGCTGAGCCGTCTCTCCTGAGCCTCTCAGCCCTGGGGGCCGGGCACCGTGGCGAGGACGGCGTCCCCGGCAGCGCCTGCCTCGGACAATGCCGTGCGCAGCCGCTCGTGGCGCGCCGCGTCGCGTGCAGCCCCGTCCGCCAGCGCCATGACGCAGACCGCGCGGTTGCGGCCCGCCTGCTTGGCCAGGTAGAGGGCCTGGTCGGCCAACCCGACGGCGTCCTGCCAGCGCTGGCCCGCATGCGCCGGCCACACGCTGGCACCGGCCGATGCCGTCACGGTCAGCGTCGTGCCATCGGGCAGCGTCACCGGCCCGCCGCCCAGCCGCGCCAGCGCCCGTGCCACCGGCCCTTCAAGCGCATCGGCCTCGCAGCCCGGCAGCATCAGCAGGAATTCCTCGCCGCCCCAGCGCACCAATGCGTCGCTGCCGCGCAGACCGTCCTGCAGCCGCCGCGCGACGGCCTGCAGCACGGCATCGCCGGTCGCATGCCCGTGACGGTCGTTGACCTGCTTGAAATGATCCACATCGAGCAGCACCAGGCCCATGGCCGCCGCCGGCTCGGCGGCCAGGCGCTGCTCCGCGTGGCGACGGTTGAAGGCGCCGGTCAGCGCGTCGCGGCTGGCCTGAGCGTCGAGCTGGTCATTGGCGACCTGCAGGCGGCGGTTGCGCCGCTGCACCTGCATCAGGCCGCGGCCAATGAGGACTCCGCCGAGCAGCAATGCAAACGCCGCCACGCCCCACGCACGCTGCTGCAGTGCGCGTGCGGTCGCCTCGGCCGTGTCACGCTGCTGCTGCACCTCCAGCCGCTCGATCTCCAGCGCGCGGCGGTCGGCGTCGAAGCGGCTCTGCTGCTCCTGGGCAGCGGTGTCGTTCTGGCGCTGCGCGACCTGCTCCAGCGACTGCTGCTGCTCGCGCAGCGTCGTGATGGCCTCGCCGTAGCGGCCGGCGGCCTCATAGGCAATCGACAACTGCTCCAGCAGGTCCGTGGCCTCCAGCGGCATGTTCAAGCCCTGCACCGTGGCCACGCCCTCGCGCGCCAGCGCGATGCCGGCCTCGGCCTGGCCGAGGTGCACCATCGCCACACCACGGTTCACCCGCGTGAAGGCCACCATGACGGTGTCATCCAGACGACGTGCCAGCTTCTCGCCTTCCAGCGCGTGGGCGTAGGCCTTGGCATGCGTGCCGGGGTCGCCGTTGTAGTAGTGGGCGAGGTTGTTCAGGGCCACCAGCTCGGAGCCTTCGTCCTTGATGCGCCGGGCCAGGCCCAAGGCCTCCTGCAGGGCCACGAACTCGCGCCGACGGTCGTGAGTGGAGGCGTAGGCATAGCTCTGGTCAATGAGCAGCGAGACGACATATTGCTGATTGCCGATGGCACGGGCGCGAGCCATGGCCTCGTCGAGATTCTGCAGCGCGGCACCGAAGTCGCGCCTCAGCATGTGGACGCTGGACAGCTGGTTCAGGCTGCGCAGCTTGTCCATGGGGCTGCCACTGGTGGCGGCCTGGCGAGCTGCCTCCAGGCCCGCCTGCAGCGCGGCCGCGGCATCGCCCAGGCGCTCCAGCGCCTGTGACTGGGCATAGACAACGTTGAAGCGATCCTTGGGCGAGCCGACGGGCGGCTTGGCCGCCAGCTGGGCCAGCAGCTCGCGGATGCGCGGGGAGTTGTGCTCGCCAAGGGCCTCGTACAACGACACCAGCAGCAACTCGGTGGCGCAGGGTTCGCAGCCCTCGCGGGCGGCCATCACCTGCAGCACGGCAAGCGAGGCGCGCAGGGCTGTGGCGTCCGGCACGGCGCGCGCCTGAGCGGCCACGGCGGCGTAGTAGCGCTGGCGCAGGGCCTGCGGCGCATCGTCCGGCGGCGGGCCGGCGTCACGCAGCCGCTGCAAGGCTTCGTCGGCCGGGCCGGCACCGCGCTGGTTGAAGTCGTCGAGCAACGCCTGCACGGCAGCCGTGCGCGCGGCGTCGTCCTGCGCCACAGCGAGCGGCGCGCCCAACAGCAGGGCCCAACACCCGGCCTGGAGCAACCAGCCCTGCCAGTCACCGCGCCTCATGCGTCACCTTCCCGGCCAGCCGGCGCGGGCCCGAGCACCTCGATCCACCGCGGGGCCGCGTCGGGACCGTCCACCTGCACCTGCAGGGCGCGGTTGCGGCCACCGGCCTTGGCGCGGTAGAGCGCGGCGTCGGCGCTCGCCAGCGCATCCGCCCAGGGCTGCTGCGCCCATGCCGGCCAGCTCACCACGCCGGCCGACACGGTGACCGCCAGCGGCTGTGCCGTGCCGGCAACGAACGGCGATCCGGCCACGGTCGACAGCAGCCGCTCAATGAATGCCAAGGCGCCGGCATCGCTGGCGCCCGGCTTGAGCAGCAGCAGGAACTCTTCTCCGCCCCAGCGCGCAACGAGGTCGCCATCGCGGACGAGCGCGCCCAGGCGTCGGGCCAGCTCCTGCAGCACGGCGTCGCCCGCCGGATGGCCGTGGCTGTCGTTGATGCGCTTGAAGTGATCGACGTCCAGCAGCAACAGCATCGCGCCCTGCGGCACCCCCCGGGCCTGCAGGCCGTCCAGCACCTGCTGCGCATGACCGCGGTTGAACAGCTGCGTCAGCGGATCGCGCGAGCTGTGCTCCTGCAGCAGCGCGCGGTTGCCGCGCAGCAGCCGCAGCCGGCGGCGCGACAGCAGCAGCCATTGGGCCAGCACCGCACAGGCCAGCAATGCCGTGACGCCAAGCGCCACCGTCAACCGCTGGGCGGCGACCTGGGTGCCCCGTTCGGCGTCGCGCCGCTCGGCCTCCAGCCGCAGCCGCTCCAGCTGCTGACTCTGCCGTTCACTGGCAAAGCGTTCGCGCAGCGCCACGGCCATGCGCGCGCGCTCGGCCTGCCGTTGTTCATCGGTGCGCCGCGCCAGCTCTCGCAACAGGCGCAGGGCCTGCTGGCGTTGGCCACGCTCCTCCAACTGGGCCGCCTGCCGGGCCAGCTCGCGCAGCGCGCCGGCGTCGCCGTCGGCATCGCCCACCAGCGGCGGCTCGGCCGGCGCCGTGCCGGCGATGCAGAGGGCGGCGGCGACCATCAAGCGACGGGCAAAGGGCCAGGAACATCGCGGCGGCATGCCGGGATTCTGCATGGCCGGCGACGAGCGCATCGACTCGCAATGGACTCGCCCGTGAGCTTTTAGGCGCTGCCCCCCGTGCGCTGACCTCAGCCTCGTGAATATCCCCCCCGGGGCCGGTCCGGTCCCCGTGGCAACATCGCGCCCGTTTTCCGCGTACTCCGAAATCCCACACCATGAAGAAAACCGCACTGTCCGCCGCACTCGCTCTGGCCACCCTGTTGATCGCGCCGCTCGCGTCGGCCCAGGACATCCGCGCCGTCACGGAAGACGGACGCCGCGTGCTGCTGGGCGCGGATGGCAAATGGCGCTTCGATGCCAAGGCCCGTCCGGGCAGCGCCACCGTCACGGAAGGCGGATCGCCCTACCAGACGTCGGTGAAGAAGATCACGCTGAACTTCAACACCGCCGAGTGGATGCTGACCGCCAAGCGCGACGGCGAGGCCTCCAACAAGCGGCTGTTCCAGCACCGCAACCTGCCCATCTACGCCATGGTCATCGCCGACGAACTGCCGGCCAGCAACGAGTCGCTGAAGGCCGCCATCTTCAGCAACGCGTCGTCGGGCGGCTTCACGACGACCACGCTGATCGACCAGTCCAAGCAGCTCTCCGGACACCAGATTGGCGAAGTTCGTTTCGCTGCCGCCAACAAGAGCGGCATGGAATTCGTCTTCTCGTCCTACTACTACGCCGACGAAGACGGCAATGTGCAACTGATGTGCTACACGGCGCAGTCGCTGTTCCACAAATACCAGGCCGAGTGCGAGAAGCTGCTGAACGGCTTGTCGATCAAGTAGGGCCCGCGTCGACGCGGCGGTAGACGGCCACCTTCAGGCTGCGGTCCGGCGACGCGTCGGCGAACGCCGCGGGATTGGCCACCCGCTCCACGAACTGCAGCTCCGGTGCGCCCTCGGCCACGGCGTCGCGCAGGAAGTCCAGGCCCAGCTCGGGCGCATTCAGGCACAGCAGCGCCTGCCCGCCCGGTGCCAGCAGGGCCGGCAGGCGCCGGGCGAGCCGCAGATAGTCCTTGGTCGCGACAAAGCTGCCCTTCTGGAAGCTGGGCGGGTCGCAGATGACGAGGTCGTAGGGGCCCCCGCGCGTCAGCTTGCCCCAGGAGTTGAAGATGTCGTGGGCCAGGAACTTGGCGCCGGCCTTCACGCCGTTGAGTTCATGGTTGCTGCGGCCGATGGCGAGCGCCCCTGACGCCATGTCCACATTGACCACCTCGGCCGCGCCGGCCTGCAGCGCGACGACCGAGAAGGCGCAGGTGTAGGCGAACAGGTTGAGCACCTTGGCGCCCGGCTGCACGTGCTCGCGCACCCAGCGCCGGCCCTCGGCCATGTCGAGAAACAGACCGTGGTTCTGGCCGCGCAGCAGGTGGACGATGTAGCGCGCACCGGCCTCGGTGACGACATGCGGCTCGGGCACGGCGCCTGCCATCAACCGTGTTTCGGCGCCCTCGCCGCGGCACTGGTAGATCCAGGGAGCATCGGGCCAGCGCGCGATCAGCGCGGCGGCAACGGCGGCGAGCTCGTCCTCGGTCAACGGCTTGAAGCTGGTCAGCAGCAGCAGCGGTGGATAGGCATCCAGCGCGAGGTGCTCGCAGCCGGGGTACAGGCCGCCGCGTCCATGAAAGATCCGTCGGGCGTCTTGAGGAAGTTCCGCCGTCGCGGCGATGGCATCGAGCAGGGCTTGCATGGGCCGTCATTGTCGAGTCCAGAATGCCGCTCATGGACTTCCAGCTCATGCTCGACGAGATCAACGACGAACTGCGACCGCAGCTGGCCACGGCCGGCGGCAAGGTGGCCAGCTACATCCCGGCGCTGGCGCGGGTGTCGCCGCTGCAGTTCGGCATCGCGCTGCGCACCTGCTCCGGCGAGACGGCCGCTGCCGGCGACAGCGCCACGCCCTTCTCCATCCAGAGCATGTCCAAGGTGTTCTCGCTGACGCTGGCCATCCGAGCCCTGGGCGAGGCCATGTGGGATCGCATCGGCCGCGAGCCCTCGGGCAGCCCCTTCAATTCGCTGGTGCAGTTGGAGTCGGAGCGCGGCATCCCGCGCAACCCCTTCATCAATGCCGGTGCGATCGCCGTGGCGGACCGGCTGGTCTCGCAGGGCGACGCCAAGGTCGAACTGCTGGCGCTGTTGGGCCGGCTTTGCGGCGAAGCCGTCCACATCGACGCGGAAGTCGCGCAGTCGGAAGCCGACACGGGTTTCCGCAACACGGCGCTGGCCAATTTCATGAAGGCCTTCGGCACGCTGGACAACGAGGTGGCCACGGTGCTTGACGTCTACTTCAACCAGTGCGCCATTGCGATGAGCTGCGAGCAGGTGGCCTGCGCCGCCGGCTTTCTGTGCCGCGATGGCCGGCATCCGCTGGCCGGCACGCCGGTGCTGAGCGAGGCGCAGACGCGGCGCGTCAATGCGCTGATGCTGACCTGCGGCACCTACGATGCGGCCGGCGAGTTCGCCTTCCGCATCGGCCTGCCCTGCAAGAGCGGCGTCGGCGGCGGCATCGTCGCCGTCGTGCCCGACCGACTCAGCCTGTGCGTCTGGTCGCCGGCGCTGGACCCGACGGGGAACTCGCTGCTGGGCCGCCGGGCGCTGGAGCTCTTCGTCGCGAAGACGGGGCTATCGGTGTTCTGAGTCCTGGCGCCAGCGTTCCGGCGAGGAGCCCGTCCAACCCTGGAAGGCGCGAAAAAAGGAGTTGGGATCCTCGAAGCCGAGCAGGAAGGAAATCTCGGCATGCGAGAGCCGCGTCTGCGCCAGGTAGTGGCGGGCCAGGCCGGCGCGGATGTCGGCGACCAGGGCCTGGAAGTTCAGCCCTTCTTCGCCCAGGCGACGCTGCAGCGTGCGCCGGCTCATTGCCAGCCGCGACGCCACGGCATCGATGCCGGACTGGCCACCGGGCAGGGATTCGAGCAGCAGTGCGCGCACCCGCTCGCCGACGGTCGCCGACGCATCCAGCTCGGCCAGGCGACGGCGCAACTCGGGCTCGAAGACGCGCCACATGGCGTCGCTGGCCGTCAGGAAGGGGCGCTCCACATCGGCCGCCGCAAAGGCGATGGCCGGCGGCCCACCGATGTCGATTGCACAACCGAACCAGGCTTCGAAATCGGCCAGCGGCTCGGGCCGTGCGGGCAGGCAAAGCTGCAAGGCAGGCAGCGGCTCGCGCGTGCCCAGCCGCCCGAGGCGCAGCAAGAAGGCGAGTTCGCCGACCAGCAGCGACAGCGGCGGCCCCTGCGACACCGCCAGCCAGCGCGGGCGCACGGCGAGCCTGCCGTCGGCGCCGGGCTGCAGGTCCAGGGCCATCGGCGCCACGAGGCGTTTGTGATGTGCCAGGCGTTGCAGCGCCGAGGCGAGATCGGGGCTGCACAGGGCGGCGAACAGCGGCGGCGAGAAAACCTCCGTGCTGAGGGCATCGACCAGGCGCAGCGGGAACAGCGGATCGCCCACGGCCTCCTCCAGCGCCTGCCAGAGCCGGAAATAGCCGGCGGTGTCCAACCCGGCCTGGGGCCGGCTCAGCAGGTCATCGGGCAGGCCCGCACGGCGCAGCACGTCGGCCGGGCGCAGGCCCAGGTCACGCATCAGCGTCGCCCAGCCGGCCTCGACCAGGAAGAGCTTGGGCGACGGCGTGCTCATTTCACTTGGCTGAGGATGAGGCGGTCGTAGGCCCGATCGCCGAACCATTTGCGGACGAACATCAGCGGCCGTGCGAACTTGCCCGCGACATAGCGTGTGGCCGGCCGGCGCGCCTGCACGGCCTTGGCGATGGCATCGACAACGACGGACGGCGGCGACAGCGACTCCGGCTTGTCATAGGACTCGCGCGTCGCGCGGGCCACGGCCTGGGCCAACGCACGGTAGGGACCACTGCCGGAGCGCTTGAGCAGGGGCTCCAGCATGACTTCACCGAACTCGGTCGCGATGACGCCCGGCTCGATGACGACGACGGCTATGCCGAAGGCCGCCAGCTCCAGGCGCAGGCAGTCGCTCCAGCCCTCGACGGCATGCTTGGTGGCGTGATACCAGGCGCCCAGCGGCGTGTAGATGCGCCCGCCCATGGAGGAGAGGTTGATGATCTTGCCGGCGCCCTTGGCCCGCATAGCCGGCAGCAGCAACTGGGTCAGCCGCGCCATGCCGAAGAGGTTGACCTCGAACTGGTAGCGGGCGTCTTCCAGCGGCATGTCCTCGACAGCGCCGAACAGCCCGAAGCCGGCGTTGTTGACAAGCACGTCGACGCCGCCGTGGCTGCGGGTGATCTGCTCGACCGCGGCCACGATGTCCTCGTCGCGAGTGATGTCCATCTTCAGCGCGATGGCGCCTGCAGCCTGCAGGTCCTGCATCTGCTCGACGCGTCGGGCGGCCACGTAGACGGTGTAGCCCAGTTGCAGCAGGCGCCTGGCGGTGTCCTTGCCCATGCCGGACGACGCGCCGGTGACGAGAGCGATGCTCATGAAATTCCTTGCGAATACCGGGGACCGGCGACACCTTCAGTGTGCAGCCCTGCCCGGCGCGTCAGACTCGCAAAGTGCGCCAAACCTCCAACCAAAGATGCCAACCCGGCGCCATCCGGCGCCAAGCCGTCTCGCCAGATCAGCTCGCGTATTTCACCGAGCAGCCGTAGGGCCGCGTCGACGCCTTCTCGACCTTGCGACCCGCGGCCACGGCCGCCAGGGCTTCGGTCACATAAGGCTCAGCCTTGGCGACGTCGGCCTTGTCGGATGTCGCGATGCTGTCGATGCCGCCCTTGTAGGCCAGGGTGCCATCGGCCTTGATGACGTACATATGCGGTGTCGTCTGCGCGCCGTAGAGCCTGCCCAGTTCGCCCTTGGGATCAAGCAGCGTCGCGGTCGGCACGGCACCCCGATCGGTGTTGAGCTTCTGCGCCACCGCACCGTCGACGAAGCCCTGCTGGCCGGGCGCCGACGAGATCACCTGCAGCCACACCACGCCCTGCGCTGTCGCGGCCTTCTGCTGGGTCTGCATATTGCCGCTGCCGTAGTGCTTCCTCACGAAGGGGCAGTCGTGGTTGGTCCACTCCAGCACCACGGTCTTGCCCTTGTAGTCGGCCAGGTTGACGGTCTTGCCATCGGCCGTCGTGGCGGTGAAGGCCGGCGCCGGCGCGTCGACGGTGGCGGTGGCGTGGGCCAGCACCGGCAAAGAGATCAGGGCGGCGAGCAGGCTGCGGCGAAGCAAGGTCATGTCGAACTCCTGGAAGAGGCGGGGGGCGCGGTGGATGAGGAAAGGGCCTCGACGATGAGCCCGGGGGTGAGGATCTGCGGCAGCACCTGGGCCTCGGCGGCACCCGGTGCGTAGTAGAGGTAGAGGGGCACACCGGAGCGGCCATGGGCCTTCAGCACGGCGGTGATGCTGGGGTCCTCGCGGGTCCAGTCGCCCTTGAGATAGGCGACACCGGCCTTGGCGAAGGCGTCCTTGACCTCGGGGCGCGACAGCGCGACGCGCTCGTTGACGAGGCAGGAGATGCACCAGGACGCCGTCATGTTGACGAAGACCGGCTTGTTCTGCGCACGCAATTCGGCCAGGCGCTCCGCGCTGTAGGCCTCGATGCTGGACTCGGCGCGCACCTCGACCGCCGCCACCGGCTTGATCCAGTGCACCACGCCCAGGGCCAGTGCCAGGCTGGCCAGCGCGGCCACGCCGCTGACAACGCCCTGGCTGGCGCGACGCAGCCACAGCGCGAAGGCGATCAGCACCAGGCCGCCCAGGGCCATCGCGACGCCGTCCGGGCCGGCCTGCTGGGCCAGCACCCACAGCAGCCAGACGACGGCCACATACATCGGGAAGGCGAGGAACTGCTTGAACTTGTCCATCCAGGCGCCCGGCCGCGGCAGCCAGCGCTGCGCCGCGGGCCAGAAGGCCAGGATCAGGAAGGGCAGGGCCAGGCCGAGACCGAGGGCGAGGAAGACAGCCAGCATGACCGCCGCCGGCTGGGACAGCGCGAAGGCCAGCGCGGCCCCCATGAAGGGCGCCGTGCAGGGGGTGGCGACGACGGCCGCAAGCACGCCGGTGAAGAAGCTGCCCGCCAGGCCCTGCTTGGCCGCCAGGTCGGACCCCAGGCCGGTGAAGCTGCCGCCGACATCGAAGAAGCCCGACAGGTTCAAGCCGACCAGGAAGAGCAGATAGCTGACGGTGAGGACGAAGACCGGCGAATGGAACTGGAAGCCCCAACCCACCTGCTGGCCACCGGCGCGCAGCGCGATCAGCACGGCAGCCAGGGCCGCGAAGCTGATCAGCACGCCGGCCGTGTAGGCCAGGCCCTCGGCCTTGTGATTGCCTTCGCGCACCAGGGCCAGGGCCTTGATGGACAGCACCGGAAAGACGCAGGGCATCAGGTTCAGGATCAGGCCACCCACCAGGGCCAGGGCCAGGGCGGGCAGCAGCCCGAGGTCGCTCTCGGGCGCGGGCGTGGCCGCGGGCGCGGCGCCGGCCTCGGGCGCGCTCAGGTCGGCCGGGCCCGGGCCCTTGCCGGCGCCCTCGGGCATGGGCACAGAGACCGCCCAAGCTTGCTCACCCGTTGCTGTCGTCAACACGACGACGCCGGACAGCGGCTTGCCCGCCGCCACGGGCTCGTCCCCGGCGGGAATGTCCAGCGCCCAGCCGCTGCCTTCGGCCTTCAGGGCCTGCGGCGCGCTGTGGGCGACGGCGCCCCAGGTGTCGGCAAAGAAATAGGCCTTGGTCACGCCTGCCGTCGGGCCACTGAGGCGCACACCCTGGGGCGCGGCCTTGAGCTGCACGGCGAAGGTTGCCGGCTTGGGGATGGTACCGCGCCATTCCTCGATCTGGGCCGCGTCGACGCCGGCCTTGGCCTCGGCCGCGACCGGCAGGTCCAGACCCAGGCTGACATCCTCGGGAATGCACACGTCCTTGCAGACCAGCCATTTGACGGCGGCGGCGGGCTTGAAGCGGCTGCCCGGCTTGGCGTCGGCCGGCACCGTCAGTTCGACCAGCAGCGCCGCACGGCCTTCATAGCCGTAGTTGACGATGGGGCCGATGGCCTGGATGGATGGCGTGGGCCACTGGATGGCACCGGCCTGGGCGCCCGTCCAGGCTATGGTGGTGGCCTGGCCGGAGTCGCCCGGGTTCAGCCAGTAGGTATGCCAGTGCGGCTTGATGTTCTGCTCCAGCGCCACCGTGAAGCGCTGGCCCGGCGCCACCGTGGCCTGGCTGGACACGAGGCGGGCCTGCACATGCTCGGTGGCGGCCTCGGGCGGGGCGGCCAGGGCGAGCAGCGGAGCGGCCAGCAGGGCCGGAAGGAAGGGGCGCAGCAACGAGAACATCCCGAAATCCTAGGCCATACCGCTTTCACCCCGCCGTGACAGGCCTGCTCGAACAAAAGCGTCGAAAGCGGACCACAGCGGTGCAAAGCGTTCCGGAGCCCCTTCCAGCAGGGCCAGGGCATGCAGGCCCGCCTCCAGGGTCGACAGCTGGCCGGGACGGTGCGAGCGGCGAAGCGCATAGCGACCAGGGGTCTGCGGCAGCGCCAGGCGGGGCAGCGCAGCGAGCCAGGGATTGGCAGCCAGCAACCGGCGGCTCTGGCGCCAGCTGCCATCCAGCAGGATGAGGCGATCGATGCAAGCCGGGAGCGCGGACTCGCCCTCGCCCGGGTAGAGCAGGACGGTGCCGGGGCCGGCCAGGGCCGGGTCGAACACCTCGCCGCGCAGCCTTCGCGCGGCCGGGCTCAGGCCCAACGTCAGAAAAGCGGTGGTGTTCTTCGCGTGGCCGGCCTCGTCGGGGTGCTGCAAGACGACCAGCTCGGTGCGCACTGCCAGCGGGGTGGGCAGCATCGCGCACAGGCAGGTCGCTGCCGGGCGCTCGCAGCGCGGGCAGACCGCGCGGGGCATGGCTGCAGGCTCAGTTCGCCGGCGGCGACACGGAGTGCGGCGCGATCGTCGACACCGTGCTGTCGGTGCCGGCGTCGGCGGCCTCTTCCTCACCCGCACGGCGCCGCGTGCGCGTGCTCGGCAGCTTCATCTGGCGGCGCTTGGCCAGGCGGCCCGCCAGCCAGACGCCCAGGACGACGCCGAAGATGTTCAGCGCGCCGAACAGCGGCGCCGCGTTGGACGACAGCAGCATGCTCTGCAGCGGTGCGGAGTAGGCTCGCGGCTTCAGCGCGAAGCTGAAGGCGCCAAAGATCAACCACCCCCCCCAGCCCACGCCGACGCCGGACATCATCCAGGCCAGATAGGGCCGGTGGCGGCGGCGCTGCGGCCGCAGCGTCAGATAGCCCCAGATCAGCGAGACCAGAAAGAGCAGCAGCGCGATGGCGAGCGCCTCGCCCAGCATGACCTGCAGGCTGTTGCGGCCGCCCAGCTGGGCATAGACCTGACGCGGCAGGCCGGTGGTCGCGTACTTCATGGCCGCACCCGCGCCGAAGCAATACAGCAGGAGGCCGGAAAAGAAGGCGATGGAGCGACGGGCGGCTTTCATGGAGGCGGATTCTCGACGTTGTCGGCCCCGCGATTCCGGCAGGATTTCCCGATCGGCCAAAACAAAGCCCACCGTCCAGGGGGGTGGACGGTGGGCTGAGAGGAGGGGGCTGGGGAACTAGCGCTTGCGGTCGAAGCGCTGGGCGCGGGCGAGGCCGCGACGCTCGCCGCTGTAGAAACCTGTGTCGAAGGCCTCGTGCTTGCGGCCCTTTTCGACGGATTCGGCACTCCAGGCAGCTTCCGGGAGGGGGAGGCGGCGCGGCTGGTGTTCGGTGCGAGGCTGGATCTTCATGATGCTGTCTGGCCTTTTGGGGGCCGTCTCACGCCGAGAGCGGCGCGATTGGGAGGCACAACGGCGGCCCCGCAACGGCGGTTGACAGCCAAAACACACTTCTTTGCAGATCTGGCCTGCGGTCACCGGCTGTGCCGACAATGCCGGTTTTGGAAATCCAGGACCCCGCCATGACCGTCCAGCTGAAGAAGACCCTCCCGGCCAAGGCCACCCCCATCACCGTCGTCGACCGGGCCGCCTTCCAGGCCCTGGCTGCCGGCCTCCCCGAGGCCACGCGGGCCTGGCTGGCCACGGTCGGCTTCGTCGGCGCCCCCGACAGCCACGCCCTGGTGCCCGGCGCCGACGGCCGCCTGGCCCAGGTGTTCGCCGGCGTCGCCCACTCGGCCCACCCCTTTGCGCTGAGCGCCCTGCCCCTGGCCCTGCCCGAAGGCGTCTACAAGCTGGATGAGGCCGGCCTGGCCCTGCTGCCCGAGGTGGCGGCCATGTCCTGGGAACTGGGCGGCTACCGCTTCGACCTCTACAAGCCGGCCGGGCGCGCCCCGGCGACGCTGGTGCTGAAGGGCGGCGCCGACGCCGAACGCGGCCTGGCCCTGGCCGCCGCCATCGCGGCGACGCGCGACCTGGTCAACACGCCGGCCGAGCACATGGGCCCGGCCGAACTGGCCGCCGCCGCCAAGGCCCTGGCCAAACAATACGACGCGAGCTACGCCGAAACCGTCGGCGACGCCCTGCTGAAGAAGAACTTCCCCAGCATTCATGCCGTAGGCCGCGCGAGCACGCGCTCACCTCGTCTGATCGAGATCAACTGGGGCAACCCCAAGCATCCCAAGCTGGCCCTGGTCGGCAAGGGCGTCTGCTTCGATACCGGCGGCCTGAACATCAAGCCCGGCGAAGGCATGCGCCAGATGAAGAAGGACATGGGCGGCGCCGCCAACGCCCTGGGCCTGGCCACGCTGATCATGGCCTTCAAGCTGCCGGTGCGGCTGCAGCTGCTGATCCCGGCGGTCGAGAACTCGATCTCGGGCAATGCCTACCGGCCCGGCGACATCATCAAGACCCGCAAGGGCCTGCACATCGAGAT
The DNA here is from genome assembly GCA_966111775.1 of uncultured Comamonadaceae bacterium. Classification (GTDB taxonomy): domain Bacteria; phylum Pseudomonadota; class Gammaproteobacteria; order Burkholderiales; family Burkholderiaceae_C; genus Pelomonas. The sequence continues at coordinate 16,069 of CBHWBD010000003.1, forward strand.
CGGCAACACCGACGCCGAGGGCCGGGTCATCCTCTGCGACGCCCTGGCCTATGCCGCCGAAGGCAAGCCCGACCTCGTCATCGACCTGGCGACGCTGACCGGCGCTGCCCGTGTGGCCCTGGGCGCCCAGCTGCCGGCCCTGTTCGCCAAGCATATGGACACGGCCCGCGATCTGGTCGACCTGGGCCTGAAGCTGGACGACCCGCTCTGGCATATGCCGCTGTGGGCGCCGTATCACGCCGGCATCGAAAGCACGATCGGCGACATCGTCAACACCGGCAAGAGCCCGCTGGCCGGCGCCATCAACGCGGCGCTGTTCCTGGAAGACTTCCTGCCGGCCCAGCAGGACTGGCTGCACGTCGACCTGTTCGCCTGGAACGACGCGCCGCGCGCCGGCCGCCCGGTGGGCGGCGAGGCGCAGACCATCCGCACCTTGCTCGCCTACCTGGAGCAGCGGTATTCGGCCTGATTACTCGGCCTGATCCTTGGGAGGCTGAGCCTCGGCGGTGGGCTCAGGCTTGGGCGCCTGCTGAGGCTTGGCGGCCTGATCGCGACGCGGCTGATCCGGCCGCTTGCCCTGGCGCTGAGGCGGACGTCCACCTTCACGGCGGCCACCTTCCGGGCGGCCACCGCCACCGGGGCGACGGTCGTCGCGACGCGGCGGCGGGCCATCGCGGCGAGCTTCGCGCGGCGGGGCCGGCGGCGCCTCGGCGCGCTCCTTGCGCGCGATCTCCAGCAGACCCGGCAGTTCCTCGGGCGTGGTGCCCTTGAGGACGCAGAAGTTGGCTTCGGTCAGCGTCGTGCGCTCGAAATCCCACAGCAGCTGGGCGCGGTTGCGGCGCTGCTGGGCTTCCAGGCGGTGTTGCTCCTGGTCGGCCTGCTCGCGCTCCTGCTTCAGACCGCGGCGACGGGCCAGCTCTTCCTGGGCGGCCTTGAGGTGTTCCTCGGTGATCTCGCCGGCCGGCTGGCCGTCAAGGTCGAAACGGGTCTTGGCCTGGGTCAGCGCGATCAGATAGCCGGTGCCGCCGGTGTAGCGGCGCAGGAAGGCGCTGAGCTGGGCCTTGGTGAACTTGCCGGGGGCGCGCTCCTGGATGTCGGCCTGGATGCGCAGCTTGACGGGCTTGGGCTTGCCGGTGAACAGGGCCGGGAACAGGGCCTTGAGCTCTGCGGTGGCGTCGACGGGGGCAGCGGCGGGCTCGGCCGGCTTGGCTTCGGGCGCAGGCGCCGCAGCGGCAGCAGCGGCCGTGTCGTCGGACGGGCTGTCAGACGGAATAGCGGGATCGGGCAGATCGGAATTCATCGCAAAGCGGTTGGCAAGCAAGGGGCGGGATTGTCGGCCATCATGGCCACCTGCACGCTTTTCGCCAAAAGGCCGCCCCCATGCACCTCGAAGGCTCCTGCCATTGCCGCAGCATCCGCTTCTCCGTCGAAGCGGATTCACCCGCTCCCTTCATGCGCTGCTACTGCTCCGTCTGCCGCAAGACGGCCGGTGCCGGCGGCTTCGCCATCAACCTCGGCGCCCTGACCCACACCATGAAGGTCAAGGGCAAGCGGCATCTGCGCATCTACCGCGCCAAGCTGGCCGACAAGTCCGGCAAGGGCAGGCACAAGAGCAGCGCGCGGCGCTACTTCTGCGTCAAATGCGGCAGCGCGCTGTGGCTGTGGGACCCGACCTGGCCCGAACTCGTGCATCCGCATGCCAGCGCCGTCGACACCCCGCTGCCGACACCCCCCGAGCATGTGCACTGCATGGTGGGCTCGAAGGCGAATTGGGTCGAAGTGGAAGGCCACGCCAGGGACCCACGCTTCGACGAATACCCCGACCAGTCACTGGCCGAGTGGCACAAGGCCCACGGCTTCTAGCCGAGCCCGCCAAAGACCTTCTTGAGGATGGCGCTGCCGGTGCCCACCGGGTCCTGGCGGATCTTCTTTTCTTCCTCGCCGATCATGCGGTAGAGGCCGTCCAGGGCCCTGGCCGTCACGTATTGCTGGATGTTGGCCTCGTCGCCCTTGACGAGGCCGAAGCCGCCGGCCTTCTTGGCGACGGCGTTGTACTTGTCGGCCAGGGACACCTTCTCGGTCGCCTTGGTGACGATGGGCAGGAACTGCTGGCCCAGCGGCTCCCGGGTCTTGCCGGCGAAGAACTGGGTCACCGAATCGTCACCCCCCTTGAGGATCTTGAGACCGTCGTCGACGCTCATGTCCTTGACGGCCTTGACCAGCAGGGGCTTGGCGGCGGGTACCGCTGCCTCGGCGGCGCGGTTCATCGCGGTGACGAGTTCGTCCAGCTTGGCGCCCTGGCCGGTGGCCTTCAGCAGCTTGGCGGCGTCCTTCAGATATCCCGGCAGCTCGATCTTGACCAGGGGATTGCCGAGGAAGCCGTCCTGCCTGCCGAGCAGGGCCACGGCGGAGTTGGCGCCGCGCTCCAGGGCCGTGCGGATACCGGCGTTGGCGTCACCCTCGGTCAGGCTCAGCGCCCAGGCGGGGCGCAGCAGCAGCAGGGGGGCCCAGACGATGGCATGGCGGCGTTGCATGGCGACACTCCTGGTGGAAGAAGAGCCCCATCTTGCCACCGCGTCCGGCCGGATCAGGCGGCGATGTGCTGAAGGCTGCGCTTGTGTTGATACATGCGCTGGTCGGCCAGTTCGATGAGGGCGGCGATGTCGGCGCCGTCCTCCGGAAAGCTCGCCGCACCCATGCTGGCACCCACGCGCAGCAACTGCCCCTCGAACTCGAAGCTGCCGTTCAGGTCGCGCGCCAGGCGCCGCATCGTCGCATCCAGGCCGCCGCTGGCGGCCAGCGGGCGCAACAGCACGCCGAACTCGTCACCACCCAGGCGCGCGGCCGTGTCGGACTGGCGCACGCCGGCTGCAAGGCGACGCGAGAACTCCTGCAGGGCCGCATCGCCGGCGCGGTGGCCGTGACGGTCGTTGATCGGTTTCAGGCCATTCATGTCCAGCATCATGACGGCCATGGGTTGACGGTCACGCACGGCCTGCGCCAGCGAGCCGTGCACGCGGTCGAGGAACAAGGCGCGGTTGGGCAGGTCCGTCAGGCTGTCATGGGTGGCCTTGTGGAAGAGTTCGCCCGGCGCGTAGCGGGTCGCGAAATACATGGCCGCAGCGACAAGTTCCGACACCATCTGCATCAACGCCAGATGCCGGTCATCGAAGTGGCCCGCCTGCCGTGACATCGCCTTCAGCACGCCGACCGTCACGCCATGGTGGCGCAGCGGCACGACGACCATGGACCGCAGTCCCAGGCGCTCGCAGGCGGCACGGTCGGCACGCGGGTCGATCAGCGCGTCGTCGCAACGAAGCGCCTGCCCCTGCGCCACGCACAGGCCCGAGAGGCTGAGATTGCGCTTGAGCCGCAGGCCCACGCTGCCCTCGGCCATGCCGGCAGCCGCGCGGTAGACCATTTCGTCGCCCTCGGCCATTTCCAGCACGGCCCCATCGGCCTCCACCAGGCCCAGGGCACGGTGGACAACGAGATCCATCAGGCGACCCAGGTCCAGGTCCAGTCCCATGCCGGCCACTTCGGTCTGGATCGCAATGACCTCCAGCAGCTTTTCCCTGCTCGGCATGCCTCTCTCCTCGGCGTCGCGCTCGCGCGACGGCGCACTCCTTGGTTCCTGAGCGCTGCCATTGCCTCCCCAGCCGAAGTGTCTCACGCGGAAATATATGACGTCGACATCGAATCAACGCTCATTCCTGGTCATTTCGACGCTTTCGCAGCTTGCGCTGCATCAAGGTGGCGCCGGGGGGGCGCCCTAGCATGACTCGAGGAGACCACCCACAATGCTGCCCGTCTACATCAGCCATCCCGACTGCGCCCGCCACGAGATGGGCGAGGGCCATCCCGAATGTCCCGAGCGCCTCACCGCGATTGCCGACATGCTGCTGATCCACGGCCTGCTCGACTACATGGTGCCCCATGACGCCCCATCGGCCACGCGAACCCAGCTGGAGCGCGCCCACACGGCGCTGCATGTCAGCCGCGTGATGGACGCTGCGCCCGCCCAGGGCTACGCGATGGTGGACCCCGACACGCGCATGAATCGCTTCACCGTGCCGGCCGCGCTGCGCGCTGCCGGTGCTGCCGTGCTGGCCACCGACCTCGTGCTGGGCGGCAAGGCCCCGACCGCCTTCTGCGCCGTGCGCCCGCCCGGCCACCATGCCGAGCAGGACGCGGCCATGGGCTTCTGCTTCTTCAACAACGTCGCCGTGGGCATCCGGCATGCGCTGGACGTGCACGGCCTGTCGCGCGTGGCGCTGATCGACTTCGACGTCCACCATGGCAACGGCAGCGAGGACATCCTGTCCGGCGACGAGCGCGTGCTGATGTGCAGCATCTTCGAGACCGGCCTCTACCCCTTCAACGGTCCGGATGCCCGCTCGCTGAAGGATGCCCCCAACATGATCAACGTCGGCCTGCCGCCGCGCAGCGGCAGCGAGGCCTTCCGTGCCGCGGTCACGGAACATTGGCTGCCGGCCCTCGAGCGCTTCCGACCCCAGCTCATCTACATCAGCGCCGGCTTCGATGCCCACCGCGAGGACGACATGGGCAATCTCGGCCTCGTCGATGCCGACTACGCCTGGGTCACCCGCCAGCTGATGGACTTGGCCGGGCGCCACTGCCGCGGCCGCGTCATTTCCTGCCTGGAAGGCGGCTATGTACTGAACCCGCTGGCGCGCAGTGCCGCGGCCCATGTGAAGGTGCTGATCGGCGCCGACTAGAGTTTCCAATGGACAACCATTTCCTGACCCCGCTCTTCATGCCCCGTTCGGTGGTCGTTTTTGCCGGCCCGCCGGACGAGCCCGAGCGCCAGACCCGCCAGGCTCGCGTGCTGCGTGCCGCGCTGGCAGCCGCCCCCGGCGCCAGCCCACCGCAGTTCCTGCACGGCGAGACGACCGGCACGCTGGGCGAACTGGCCCGCTCGCGCGCGGACCTGGCCGTCATCGCCCTGCCCGCCGAAGAAATCGCCGCCGCCCTGGAGGTGGCCGGCCGCATCGCCTGCCGCTCGGCGCTGATCGTCAGCGACGGCATCGAGCCCGAGCAGGCCGCCCAGCTCAAGCGCATCGCGCGCCGCGAGGGTGTCCACCTGCTGGGCCCCAATTGCCTGGGCTTCCAGCGCCCGCATCTGAACCTGAATGCCAGCGCCGCGGGCCCGCTGGCCGCCGAGGGCTCGCTGGCCCTGGTGTCGCAGTCCGGCGCGCTGACCTCGGCCATGCTGGATTGGGCGCTGCAGAACCAGGTCGGCTTCAGCCAGGTCGTCTCGCTGGGACCCAACGCGGCGGTGGACCTGGCCCAGGTGCTGGACTTCCTGGCCGCCGACAACCGCACGCAGAGCATCGTCGTCTACCTGGAAGGCATTTCCAGCTCGCGGCGTTTCATGAGCGCGCTGCGTTCGGCGGCCCACGCCAAGCCGGTCGTCGTGCTGAAGGCCGGCCGGCGCCGTGCCGGCAACGAGGCGGCGCAGACGCACAGCCGCGCCATCGTCGGCAGCGACGATGTCTTCGATGCCGCGCTGCGCCGCGCCGGCGCGGTGCGCGTGCGCAGCTTCGTCGAGCTGTTCTCGGCCGCCAAATGCCTGGCCGCGCGCTACCGCCCGGTGGGCAAGCGCCTGGCCATCGTCACCAACGGCGGCGGCCCGGGTGTGCTGGCAGCCGACTGGGTCAGCGAGATCGGCCTGATGCTGGCCAAGCTGTCCCCGGACACCGCACGGGCGCTGGCCCCGCAGCTGGCGCCCCTGGCATCGCTGACCGACCTGATCGACCTGTCCGCCGCCGCCACGCCTGAGCATTTCCGCGCCGCCATCGAGGCCGCGGCGCAAGACCCCGCCGTGGACGGGCTGCTGGCCGTCTATGCGCCGCAGATCGGCTCCGACGCGACCGAGACCGCCCGCGCCGTCGTCGCCGCCAAGGGCACGACGGGCAAGCCGCTGCTGGGCTGCTGGATGGGCGATGCCTCGGTGCTGGAGGCCCGCCGCGTGCTGAACGAGGCGGCCATCGCCAACTTCCGCACCCCGGAGGCGGCCGTCGGCGCCTTCGGCAACATCGCCTCTTTTTATGCCAACCAGCAGTTGCTGCTGCAGACGCCGCCGCCGATGTCCAACCTGGCCCAGCCCGACGTCGAGGCGGCGCGCCTGCTCATCGAGAGCGTGCTGGCCGAGCGCCGCCGCACGCTGACCGAGATGGAAAGCAAGGCCCTGCTCGCGGCTTTCCACATTCCCGTCACGCAGACGGTGCTGGCACGCAGTGCCAACGAGGCCATGATGCTGGCCACCCAGCTCGGCTTCCCGGTGGCGCTGAAGATCGACTCGCCCGACATCGCCCACAAGAGCGACGTGCAGGGCGTGGCCCTCAACATCCAGAGCGGCGCCGCCGCCCGCGATACCTACAACGAGATGGTGGCGCGGGTCGGGCGGCTGCAGCCGCAGGCGCGCATCAACGGCGTGACGGTTCAGCAGATGGCCCGCGCGCGGCGCGGCCATGAGGTCTGCGTCGGCCTGGTGACGGACGAGGCCTTCGGCCCCACCATCGTCTTCGGCGCCGGCGGCACGATGATCGAGCTGATCGCCGACCGCGCCATGGAGCTGCCGCCTCTTAACCAGTTCCTGGCGCGCCGCCTGATCGAGCGTGCCCGCGTGTCGGAAGCGCTGGCCGAGGGCCGCGGCGGCGCGGCGCCGGCCGACCTGGAGGCGCTGGAGCGCGTGCTGCTGCGGGTCAGCGAAATGGTCTGCGAGTTCCCGCAGCTGCGCGAGATGGACATCAATCCCCTCATCGTCGACGAGAGCGGCGCCATCGCCGTGGACGCGCGCGTCGTGCTGCAGCCGGGCCAGCAGTCCGGCTGCCCGCGCGCCTTCGACTACCCCCACCTGGCCATCCTGCCCTACCCGGCGCGCTTCGAGCAGGTCTGGCCACTGGCCGGCGGCGGCGAAGTCACGGTGCGACCGGTGCGGCCCGACGATGCACAGATGCTGCAGGAGCTGGTGCGCGGGCTCAAGCCCGAGAGCCGCTACTTCCGTTTCGCCAGCGCGATCAAGGAGCTGCCGCCGGGGCTGCTGGCCCGCCTGACGCTGATCGACTACGACCGCGAAATGGCGCTGGTGGCCGTCTACACGGAACGCACGGCGCGCGACGATGGCGGCTTCGACGAGGCCGAACGCATCGTCGGCGTGTCGCGGATGATCACCAACCCCGACCAGACCAGCTGCGAATTCAGCCTGCTGGTGGCGGACGACTTCGGCGGCAAGGGCCTGGGCTCGCGGCTGATGGAGGGCATCACCGACGCGGCGCGCGAGAAAGGGCTGGCCGACATCGAAGGCCTGGTGCTGACCAACAACGCCGACATGCTGAAGCTGATGCGCGGCCTGGGCTTCACGGTCAAGCCCTTCCCGGAAGACCCGGACTTCAAGCTCGTGACGCGCTCACTGCAAGGCTGACAGCCTCTCCGTCAGCAGCGCGAAGAAGCCGTCGGCGTCAACGTGGCGCAGCACCTGGGCATTGGCCGGCAGGCCGGTGACGGCCCACCAGTCGATGACGGTCATGCCGCGCGTCAGCTCGCTGCGGGTCTCGATGCGCACACTGCAGTCCCGGCCGGTGAAGAGCTCTGGTGCCAGCAGCCAGGCGATGACGCAGGGATCGTGCAGCGGGCCGCCGTCCTGGCCGTATTTCTCCTCGTCGAAGCGCTCGAAGAACTCCATCCAGGCGGCGACGACGGGGCCGACGCGGTTGCTCAAGCGCCGGATGGCCTCGATGCGGGCGGCTGTCGTCAGCGCCTCGTGGGTGACGTCCAGCGGCGCCATCGTGATGGGCACGCCGCTGGTGAAGACCTCATGGGCTGCCTGCGGGTCGACGTAGATGTTGAACTCGGCCGCCGGCGTGACGTTGCCGCCCTCGAAGAAGCCGCCGCCCATCAGCACGATGCGGCGGATGCGCGCTGCAATGTCGGGTGCCTTGCGCAGGGCCAGGGCGATATTGGTCAGCGGACCCAGCGGGCACAGGGTCACCGTGCCGGCCTCGCGTTCACGCAGGGTCTGGATGACGAAGTCCACCGCGTGGCGCGGGTCCACCGGCAGCGTGGGCTCGGGCAGGTCGACACCGTTCAGGCCGGTGTCGCCGTGCACATGCTCGGCGGTCACCAGGGGGACGTCCAGCGGGCGGTCGGCACCGGCGCAGATGGGCACGTCGCGGCGGCCGGCCAGCTCCATGACCTTGCGGGCGTTCAGCGTGGTCAGCGACAGCGGCACATTGCCGGCCACCGTCGTCACGCCGAGCAGCTCCAGTTCGGGGCTGGCGGCCGCCAGCAGCAGGGCGATGGCGTCGTCCTGGCCCGGGTCGGTGTCGATGATGATGGGGTGGCGTCCTGGTGCCCCTCGTCCGGCGGGTACACCGGCCGATCCCCCGAGGGGATGCGGGCCCGCTAGGGAGCGGCCCGGCGCTGGGCCCGCTGCTTGGTTGGGTGACGTCATGGTTGGGGAGCGAGTTCGATGTCGATGGCGCCGAACAGGCTGGCGCCCTCGGCGGACTTGAGGTCCAGATGCAGGCTGTCGCCGGGCGCCAGCGGCAGCTCCAGGCTGCCCAGGGCCGCGCCGGCGAGCTGGCCGGCCCGCAGCGCACGCAGCCGGGCCAGGCGGGCCAGCACGTCGCCGGGCGCCGCGGCCACATCACGCGGGTCGATCTTGGCGCCGTTGTGCAGCGCGTTCAGCCGGGCCTGCAGGCGGCCGGCGCTCCAGGCGTCGCCCAGCTCATCCGGCGTGACGGCCAGCGGCGCGCAATGCGTGGCGATCAATTCGCCGTCCAGGCGCCAGTCGACGGCAAAAGTCAGCAGGCGCAGCGCGTCCAGCGCCGCGGCGGTATCGCTGGCGGCGGCCAGGTCGCCGCAGACGAGGGCCAGGGCCGGCTCGCAGGCGGCGGGCGCCCTCAGCGGCTGGTGGCAGGCCTGGAACTGGCCGGCCTCGCGGCGCACGCCGCCGTCGGCATCGACAACGGCCCAGCCATAGGCGCGCGGCAAGGGCGCCACGCATTTTCCGGGATCGAAGGGGAAGGCATGGCGCAGCTTGCCGTGGTTGAGCTGCACGGCGAGGTCTTCGAGCTGGGGGGCGAGAAAGCCCCAGTCGTCGAGGACCTGCTGCAGCCGCGTGGCGATGCCAGTGGCGTAGTGGGCCTGGGTCAGGTCGCGCGACACGACGACGAGGTGGCCGTCGCGCGAGCCGTCGGCGTAGCTGGCGAGTTTCATGGGGAAAGGTCCGGGGTGATGGCAGCATTGTGCGATGCGCGTCGGCCTGCCTCGTCTTCCCCGCGCCGCCGCGCTGGCGCTGGTGGCGAGCGTGATCGCGCACGCGGCACTGCTCAGCGGCGAGCGGGAGCGCGAGGACGGACGGCCACAAAAGGCACGCGCCGTCAGCGTCGCCCTGTTGCCACCGCCGGCCGTGCCCGTTGCCCTGCCCGAGCCGGCGCCGCCCACCTTGCCGACGGCCCGGTCGCGCGCCGGACGCTCCAGCACCCAGCCGCCCGCGCCGGCCATGGAAGCCCCCACGGCGGCACCCGACGCCCCGCTGCTGCGCCTGGCCGGGCCGGCCTCCTGGCGCTACCGCCTGCGCCAGGGCGGCCAGGATGGCGAGGCCCAGCTGGACTGGCAGCCTCAGGACGACGGCCGCTACAGCCTGCGCCTGACGCGCCGCGTTGGCGAGCGCACGCTGCCGGCCTGGGAGAGCCTGGGCCACGCGGGCGGCACCGGCCTGGCGCCCGAGCGCTTTGCCCTGCAACGCGGCGGCCAGGACCGCCAGGCCATCAATTTCGATGCCGAGGGGCGACGCGTCCGCTTTTCGGCCAGCCCGGCCCTGCTCGATCTGCCCGACGGGGTCCAGGACCGGCTGTCCTGGTGGCTGCAGCTCGCCGCCCTGGTGCAGGCAACGCCGGCTCCGGCGCCGGACGGGCGCTGGCGCCTCTGGGTGGCCGGGCTGCGCGGCGAACTGCGCGAATGGACCTTCGAGGTCGTGGCCGCGGCACCCGAGGACGCCGAACTGCTGCATCTGCGCCGCCGGCCGCTGGGAGAACGGGACCCGGGCGTCGAGCTGTGGCTGGACCCCAAGCGGGGCTACTGGCCGGTGCGGCTGCGCCAGGGCGACCCGGAAACGCGTGGTTTCGAAATCCGTCTGTCCGACGTGAACTCCTGACGCTTCCTACACGTTGGCAGCGCGTGGGATGACCCGAACAGCGGGACGTTCTGCCAGTATCTAAGCCAAGCGGGGCTTGAAACACCCGGCCCCACCCGCAGTTGAAGCCCTGAGGAGAACTCCATGCACATGCTCTACAACTCCGACAGCTTCATCGTCGTCCAGTTCGACGTGCCGACCGCCGTGCCTCAGGAGGTGGAGGAAGGTCCGTCACTGAACCGCGGCGGTTTCGAGATCGTCGACAAGTTCGCCCGCAAGGAGATCTTCATCGAGGGCGCCCTGGCCGAATCCTTCTCGCAGGGCGTGCAGGCCCTCATCGAGGACGGCGAGCCGTCCGAGGACGAACTCGACGCCTTCATCGAGCGTTATGCCGTCATGGGCCAGCAGCCGGTCGTGATGCACTGAACATTTGGGGGGCCGATCTGACGTTGATCTGCGCCCAAGCCTGATACAAGATGGGACCGCGCCGCCGCTGCAGGCAGCGCAAGGAGCCCATCGAATGGTGAAGCGAGCCGTCGCCGCAGAGACAGCCTCCCGGACACAGGTCCGTGTGCTGCCTTCGCCCGGCCTGGACAGCGCTCCGGTGCTGGACCGCATGTGCTCGCAGTTCGTGCTGACGCTGACCGTCAGGCACGCCGGCCGCTTCAATCTGCGGCGCGATTTCAACGGCCTGCTGTCCTTCACCGGCCGCCATCTCGTCTGGCCCACCCGCGTGCTGCAGAGGCTGCGTGGCTATCTGGCCCAGCGCTGCGCCGGCAACGAGTTGTGGCGCGGCCACGAAGCCCTCGGCGACGAAGCCTTCCTGGATCGCTTCGGCCAGTGGAGCGGCCCCTTCAGCGAAGCGACGCTGTTCTTCTACCTCGACGAATACGTCAAGGACGCGCCCAAGGACATGATGGCCCTGCTGGCCACCACCTGCGAGCACCTGGACCGGCAGCTCAAGCGCGAGTCGACCTTGGTCGAGAAGAACATCGATTCCCTGGGCCAGTTGCTCCAGCTCAATCCGGCCGAACGCGCCATCCTGCTCTACGGCACCCTGGCCCGCTACCAGCGCGAGTTGCGCGGCGCCCTGGTCGAGTTCAAGGTCAACACGGCGCAGGAGGCCTTCGCGGCCATCGCCGCCGTGGCCGGCGTCGACGAGCGCGAGGTCGCCGAGGCCCTGCGCGCCGGCTCGCGCCTCGAGCGCATCGGCATGGTCGAGAACCTGATCTCCGAACACAACATCACCGATCTGGCCGACCTGATGAAGGTCAGCGACCAGCTGCCGCCGGTGCTGATGCGCGAATACCAAGGCCCGCATGACCTGATGGCCGTGTTCACGCGGCCGGCCACCCGCAGCGCCCTGGTCGCCTCCGACTTCCAGTTCGTCGTCGACGACCTTGACCTGCTCAGAGGCATGCTGCGCCAGGCCGTGGCCACGCATGCCACCGGCGTCAATGTGCTGCTCTACGGCCCACCGGGCACGGGCAAGACCGAGCTCGCCAAGGTCGCCGCGGCGGCCGCGGGCCTGGACCTGTACGAGGTCGAATACGCCGACCGCGACGGCAATTCGCTGTCGGGCCGCGACCGCTACCGCTCGCTGCAGATCAGCCAGGTCTTCCTGAAGGCCAGCGCCAATGTGGCCCTGCTCTTCGACGAGGTCGAGGACGTCTTCCCGCCGCTGTCCAGCGACACGGCCTCGCTGCTGAACCGGCTGGACGCCAGCGGCGAAGGCGGCGTCGGCAACTCGGTCAGCGGCAAGGCCTGGGTCAACCAGATCCTCGAGACCAATCCGGTGCCCGTCATCTGGGTCACCAACCGCATCGAGCAGATCGACCCGGCCTTCCGGCGCCGCTTCCAGTACCACCTGGAGCTGAAGTCGCCGCCTCCGGGCGCCCGCCGCGGGCTGGTGGCCAAGGCCCTGGGCGAAGTGAGCGTCAGCGAAGGCTTTGTCGCCAAGCTGGCCGAGCGCCCCGGCCTGACGCCGGCGCAGATCCGCACCGCGGTGCGCTTCGCCCAACTGGCCGGCGGCAAGGACGATGCCGAGAAGCTCATCGAGCGCCAGTTGCTGAACGCCGACAAGGCCCTGGGCCGTGATGACGGCAGCAGCCTTGCCCGCCCCTGCGTGACCCAGTACGCGCTGGAGCTGCTGAACTGCGAAAGCCGCTTCGAGATCCCGCGCATCGTCGAGGCCCTGCGCCGCAAGGGCTCGGGCCAGCTCTGCTTCTATGGCCCGCCCGGCAGCGGCAAGACGGCTCTCGCCGAGCACATCGCGCAAGCCCTGGGCCGACCGCTGATGGTCAGGCGCGCCAGCGACATCGCCAGCAAGTTCGTCGGCGAGACCGAGCAGAACATGGCGCGCATGTTCGAGACGGCGCAGACCGAAGGCGCCGTGCTGCTGCTGGACGAAGCCGACAGTTTCCTGCGCAGCCGCAAGCATGCGGAGCGCAACTACGAGGTGTCGGAGGTCAACGAGATGCTGGCCGGCATGGAGCGCTTCAACGGCCTCTTCATCTGCACGACCAATCTCTTCGACGATCTCGACGAGGCGGCGCTGCGGCGCTTTGCCTTCAAGATCCGCTTCAAGGCCTTGAAGCCCGAGCAGCGGCTCAGGATGTTCGAGCGCGAGGCCGGCGCACCGCCGAGCGACGAGCAGCGCTCACGGCTGGCGGCGCTGGACTGCCTGACGCATGGCGATTTCGCGGCCGTGCGCAATCAGGTCGAGATCCTCGGCGAGGCCTTCACGCCGGATGAGTTCCTGGCCCAGCTGGAGGCCGAGCATCGGGCCAAGCCGGAAGTGCGTGAGCGGCGCGGCATCGGGTTCAGGTCGAACTAGGCGGGCCGCCCGCGGCGGCGTCGAAGTCATGGTGTGACTTGATCTCGTCGTAGCAAGCCGCACACACGAGGCTGTGAAGCACAAACGCCCGGAAGCGCGGGGTCTTGTCCTGCTCCTGCAGATAGACCAGTTCGCAGGCGTAGCACCAGCCCTGGCGATCTCCGGGCGCGTCGCTGTTCTCCACGAAACCCAGGGCTGGTCCACGGTTGTCCGTGAGATGCCCGCACACGCAAGCGCTGACCGAACGTCCATGACGCTGGCAGTCGATCTCGATGGGATCGGTCATCGGGATCATTGCTGCAGCTGGCGGAAATAGTAGGTCGTCGAGCAGAACGGCCCATCCGGCATCAAGGCGTAGTTGGGAATGTCGCCCGCCTTCAGCCAGCCGGTGCGTTCATAAAGCCGCGAAGCATCGCTGCCCGTGACGGTGTCCAGCACCAGCGTGGTCCTGCCGAGTTCGAGCGCCTTGGCCTCCAGCGTGTTCAACAGCCGCTCGGCGATGCCCTGCCGACGAGCGCGACGATGCACCAGCATCTTGCTGACGTCGGCCCGATGCGGCTGGTTGTCGGGCATGTCGATGACCAGGGACAACGTGCCGCAGATGCGGCCGTCACCATCCTCAGCGACGAAGAGATGCCGTTCGCCCGCCGCGACTCCCGCGGCAACCTTGCGCCAGAACGTCTCGGGCCGGCCTTGCGCCAGCGGCAGCATGAAGCCCACCGAAGCGCCACCCTCGACGCAGTCGCGCAGCACCTCGGCCAGCTCGTCCACACGGGCCAGCGCCTCGGCGCCCTCGAGTTCTCGGATGGTCATGGACGGGCTCCGGTCAGCGCGACGAGATAGCGGGCTGGCTTGGCGCCGGGGTTGTGGAAGCGGATAGGCGCGTCCAGGCGCATGGCCAGGCAGTCGCCGGGATTGAGCTGCCACTGCTCGCTGCCGTGGCCTATCTCCATGACACCGTCGATCATCCAGACCTGCTGGTGGATGTCGGCATCACGCTCCGAGGTCTCGAAGGAGACGCGCTGGCCGGCGGGAAAGAGCACGTCCACCAGCTGCAGCGGCGACACGCCCGGGGGCGAGACATTGCGGCGGCGATAGCCCGAGGCGGGATCGTCCCAGACCGGCTGCTCGTCCACGCGGGCCAGCGGCGACGGCGCAGCCGCCGGCGGGCCCGTCTCGAACATCGACGCGACGCTGACGCCGAGGGCCGACGACAGCTTGTCCAGCACGACGGCCGTTGGGCTGCTCTGGCCGCGCTCGATCAGCGAGATGTTGGAGCGGCTGACCCCGCTCTTCTGAGCCAGCGCGTCCAGTGACAGGCCGGCGGCCGAGCGCAGTTCATGCAGGCGGCGACCAATGCGTTGCGTGATGTCCATGCATTCCAGTTTACTGGAAATTCTCTTCCATCAAAATGGAATTGCACGTTCAACGGCGCGGCGCCAGGCCGGGTCGGGCCAGCGGCGGCCCAGGCGCCAGGCGGCGTGGGTGAGCTTGATGACGTGGGCGTCTTCCTGCTCACAGGCAGCCGCGATGAGCGCGGGCCAGGGGCGGCTGGGTGCGTGGTCGAGAGTCGACGCAGGCGCCGCGCCGCTGGCCAGCAGACCGGCCGCGGCGGCGACGCTGAAGCCCCGCGCGAGCTCGGGCGCCGGCCACCAGGGCTCGAGCACGCTCATCGCATGGCTGCCGGTCAGCAGATGCAGCACGGTGAAGTTGCCGGTCGCCGCATAGGTACGGGCGGCCAGCAGGGCGAGGTCGCGCAGCATGTCGGGCCCATGACGCAGGCGGCCGGCGACGGCGGCGAAGTCGGGGGATGAAGCCCAGGCCTCCATGCGACCGTGGATCAGGCTGCCGGCCGGATAGCTCGGGCGCGGCAGCCGCTGCAGGGCTTCAAGCCAATCGGTCAGTTCCAGCGGCGCACCGTCGTTCGTCGTCGGCAGGCGCAGGAAGTGCGCCGCCCAGTGGGCCAGGCCGAAAGCGAGTTCACCCTCATGGCCGGCCAGCACGGCATGACCGGTGCGGATCACGCCGTGGAAGGCGATGGCGCCGACACCGTCGAGCAGCCGGGGCAAGGCTTCGCGCAGCGTGGCCGCCGAGCCGATCGCCTCGATGCGCGCAGCGAAATGGACGTGCCAAGCGGCCTCGCTGTCCGGGCGTCCCAGGTCGCGCTCGTAGCTGACGCTGGCCGGGCGGGCGGCGACGCGCGGCTCAAGGTGGGCTTCATAGGCCTCGCTCCAGGCCTGCAGCCGCGCCGCCGAGGCGCCCAGCTCCAGCAGGGCCTGCTGGGCCATGGGCAGGTGGTTGCTCAGGCGACCCCGGTAAGTCGGCGACAGCGCCGCTCCCGCGTCGAGCAGGTGGTGCAGCTGGGCCAGGGTGGCGGGCGCAGGCGTGGCGGTCTTCATCAGCATGGCAAGGCGTCTCGGCTGTGGGAACATGGCGCCATGCTCGAAGTTCAAGTGGACTTGAAGTCAAGCCCCGATCAACCGACCGCGCCGCTGACCATCGGCCAGTTGGCCAAGCGCTCGGGCGTGGCGACCAGCGCCCTGCGCTTCTACGAGGCCGAGGGCCTGATCGCCGGCAGCCGCAGCGCCGGCGGGCATCGCCAATACCCCCGGCATGTGCTGCGCCGCGTGGCCTTCATCCGCGCCGCCCAGGTGGTGGGGCTGACGCTGCCACAGATCAAGGCGGCCCTGGCCACCCTGCCCCAGGGCCGCACGCCGACCAAGGCCGACTGGACGCGGCTGTCGGCTGGCTGGGCACCGCTGCTGGACGAGCGCATCGCCGCCCTGCAGCAGCTGCGCGAAAGGCTGACCGGCTGCATCGGCTGCGGCTGCCTGTCGCTGAAGGCCTGCGCCCTCTACAACCCCGAGGACGTCAAGCGCGGCGAGGGTGCGGGGGCCAGGCTTCTGCGCATCGAAACCGCGACTTGACCCCTTGGCGACGTTGGGCTGTCACTTCCGGGCGAAAATCCCCGGGTTAACCCGTCAAAAACACCGCCATGAGTGCCTTCCACGAAGAGACCGTCCTGACCGTCCATCACTGGACCGACCGCCTGTTCAGCTTCACGACGACGCGCGACCAGGCCCTGCGCTTCTCCAACGGCCACTTCACGATGATCGGCCTCAAGGGCGAGAACGGCAAACCGTTGCTGCGCGCCTACAGCATCGTCAGCGCCAACTACGAGGAACAGCTCGAGTTCCTCAGCATCAAGGTGCCGGACGGCCCGCTGACCTCGAAGCTGCAGCACATCAAGCCGGGCGACAAGATCGTCGTCGGCCGCAAGCCCACGGGCACCCTGCTGATCGACTACCTGCTGCCGGGCAAGACCCTCTATCTGCTGGGCAGCGGCACGGGCCTGGCCCCCTTCATCAGCATCGTGCGCGACCCCGAGACCTACGAGCGCTTCGAGAAGGTCGTGATCGTGCACGGCGTGCGCCACATCAACGAGCTGGCCTATCACGACCACCTCACCGTCGACCTGCACCAGCACGAGTTCCTCGGCGAGTTCGCCAGCGAGCAGTTGCTCTACTACCCGACGGTCACCCGCGAGCCCTACAAGAACATGGGCCGCATCACCGACCTGATCCAGACCGGCAAGCTGCAGGCCGACCTGGGCCTGCCGCCGCTGGACCCCGAGAACGACCGCATCATGCTGTGCGGCAGCCCGGCCCTGCTGAAGGACATGCAGGAGATGCTGGAGATCCGCGGCTTCAAGGAAGGCAGCACGACGACGCCCGGTGACTACGTCATCGAGCGGGCCTTCGTGGAGAAATGAAGGCCCCTCGCCCAGTCTTGCCGCGCTGAACGCGGGCAAGCCTGGTCGGTCCCCCGAGGGGACGGCGATGCAAGCGGCATTGAGCCGCTTGCACATCGCCTGCGGGCCGGCTAGGGGCGGCCCGGCGCCAGTCCGCGCCAAACAGCGCGCGGCTACATCCCTTTGAACAGATGCGTATAGCTGCGGCTGACCTCGAGCTTCTCGGTCAGGCCGCGCACGCCCACCATCTGGCGGCCGCGGAAGTCGCGGGTGATGCCGTCGATGGCGCGGGCATTGACCAGGGTCGAGCGGTGGATCTGCCAGAACAGCTGGGGGTCCAGCTCGTCCACCAGCTCCTTGATGGGCTTGCGGATCAGGGCCTCGATCTTGGCCGTCTGCACGCGCGTGTATTTCTCGTCGCTGATGAAGAAGAGCACGTCCTCGACCGGAATCATCTGGATGGCCTGGCCGACGGTGGCCTGGATCCACTGCAGATAGGCCGGCTTGCCCGTCGGGTTCATCTGGCCGGACAGCTTGTGCAGCAGCTGCTGCAGCGGCACCGGCGCGCTGTCGCTGAAGTCGCCGGCCGGCGCCTCGCGCTGGGCCAGGCGCTTCTTGATGCGCGCCACCGTCAGCTGCAGGCGCTCGCGCTCGGCGGGCTTCAGCACATAGTCGGCCACGCCCTGCTCGAAGGCCTCGACGGCGTACTGGTCGTAGGCGGTGATGAAGACAATCTCGGGCACCAGCCAGGCCTCGTCCTCGGGCCCTTCATCTCCCATTTGGGCGATCTGGCGGGCCGCCTCCACGCCGGTCAGGCCGGGCATGCGGATGTCGAGGAAGACCAGGTCGGGCTTGTGCTCCTTGGTCAGCTCGACGGCCTCGAGGCCGTTCTTGGCCTCGGCCACGATGTCCAGCTCGGGCCAGACCTCGGTCAGTCGGGCGCGCAGCTGCTCGCGCATCAGTCTTTCGTCGTCGGCCAGAACGGCGCGGATGGGTGCATTGCTCATAGCCGACGATGCTAGTCCAGATCAGACCGGCGTCGTCGAACGGGCGGCGTTGGCGCGGCGACGGTTGCGCAGCACGACGAAGAACAGCAGGCCGAGCAGGATCAGCGGCGAACCGAGGACCGCGCCGACGCCGAGCAGGCTGGCAACCACCAGGGCCAGCACGCCGCCAACGACGACCAGCGGCAGGGCCACGCCGAGCAGCAGCACCAGGGGCAGCACGACGACGCAGATCACGCCGGCGACGAAGAGGCCGATGCTGGCACCCAGCCAGTCGCCGAAGTCGCTGCCGCCGAGGAAGAACTCGCCATCATCCAGCACGATGTGCATGTCGGAGCCATGGTGGTGCAGCAGCGCGAAGCCACCGAACATCGCCATCAGGACCATCAGCGCGGTGCCGATGAACAGGATCTTGAACAAGGTTTTCATGCTGACGCTCCTTCGTCGTTGCGGCTGCGATAGGGCACGGTGATCGTGACGACCGTGCCGCTGGGTTGGTTCTCGGTGACGGTGACGCTGGCGCGGGCGCCGTGCAGCAGTTGCAGGCGTTCGCGGATGTTGGCCAGGCCCACGCCGGTGCCTGAGGTGGCGGCGCGGCCGAAGCCCAGGCCCGTGTCGGCGACCGTGACGGCCAGCTTGCCATGCACGATCTCGGCCTTGACCTTGAGGCTGCCGCCCTCGGCCTTGGGCTCCAGGCCATGCTTGATGGCGTTCTCCACCAGGCCCTGGATCATCATGGGCGGGAATTCGGCGGACAGCAGGCCCTCGGGCACGTCGATCTCGGTCTGCAGGCGCTCTTCCATGCGCATCTTCAGGATCTCGAGATAGGGCCGGATGACGGCCAGCTCGCGGCCCAGGTCGCGCACGGCACCGCTGGCGTTCGCCTCGCGCATGGTGGGCATGGAGGCCCGCAGCAGCGCGATGAGGTTCTTCTGCATCTGGCTGGCGCGTGGCGGGTCGACCTCGATGAGGTGGTCGATGGAGGCCAGGGTGTTGAACAGGAAGTGGGGCTCGACCTGCGCCTGCATGGCGGCCATGCGGGCCTCGATAACCTGGCGCTTCAGGGCCTCGCTCTCGGCGTTCTCGGTGGCCTGCGCGGCCTTGACCTCGGCCTGGATGCGGCCCTTGTACATGGCCTTGATGACGGCCGAGGCCAGGATCCACAGGGTTGCCAGGTCGACCAGGGAGTCGCCGGCATGCACGATGGTGACGCGGCGGCGGCTCTGGGCGTCGGCGGCTTCCTCGGCGGCTTCCTGCAGCGCGGCCTGGGCCTCGGCGGCGGCCTGCTGGGCATCCTTGACCTCCTCGGCCTCCTGCTTGAGCTGGCTGAGCTGCTCCTTGGCCTGGTCGATGGCGGCGCGGATGTCCTCGGGGCGGGTGCTCTTGGGGAAGTCCAGGGAGATGGCCGGCGCGTCGTCGGCCTTGGGCTCGCCGTCGTCGCCCTCGGTGCCGCTGGCGGCCGAGGCCGCGGGGCGCACCGGCTGGATGCGCACGCCGCGCTCGTCGATCTTGACCTCGTAGTGGACGCCCTTGTCGGCCGCCTTCCTGCCGGCCTTGTCGACAGCCTTGCGGGCCTGCTCGACGGCCTTGCGGGCTTCGGCCTCGGCCTTGGCCTTGCGGCGCTCGGCGCCATGGTCGTGGTCCTCGACCTGCTCGCTGATGCGCCAGGTGAAGGGGGGCAGGTTCTTCAGCACGTTGACGCCGATCAGCAGGGCCAGCGACAGCAGCACGAAGCGCTTCCAGCTGATGCCGACCAGCCAGCCGGCATAGATGTGGAAGTAGCGCACCACCGTGGTGGAAAAACGCTGCCAGCGCTCGATCCAGAGCTTTTGCTGGGGGCTGGGGGAGAAGGAGGGAGTCATGGCCGGTTTGTCGTCGTTGGGGCCACTGTAAGCAGGCGGCCCGGGCGGCGTGGGGTCGAAGCGACACGCCGGCCCGACCGGGTGACGAACTGCATGGGGGCGCGACAGTCCGCGCGGCCGGGCGTGACAGGGCTGTGACCGCCCTGGCAATACTTCACGGATCGCCCAGCAAAAAGCCCGCCAAAGGGCGGGCTCGGAAGGGAAGGCGCGGCCAGCTTACTGCTTGACGGCTTCGATCTGGATGACGATGCGGACGCTGTCGGGGATGCCCGGCAGGCCGTAGTTGACGCCCCACTGGCTGCGCTGGATGGTGCCCTCGAAGTCGCCGCCGCAGACTTCGCGCTTGAGCATGGGGTTCTCGTAGCAGTTGAAGTTGTTGGCCGTCAGCGTGACCGGGTTGGTCTTGCCGCGCAGGGTCAGCTCGCCGGTGACGCTGGCCAGCTTGTCGCCGTTGAAGCTGAACTTGTCGCCGACGAACTTGGCCGTCGGGAACTGCTCGGCGGCGAAGAAGTCGTTGCTCTTCAGGTGGCGGTCGAAGCCCGGCACGCCGCTCGAGATGGAGTTCATGTCGAGGGTGACCTCGACCTTGCCGGTCTTGGCGGCCTTGTCCAGCGTGACGGTGCCTTCCTTCTTGTCCCAGCGACCACGGTTGGTGCTGGTGCCGAAGTGCTTGGCCTCGAAGAACACGGTGGTGTGGGTCGGGTCGATGGCGTAGGTGGCGCTCTGGGCCTGGGCCTGAATGTGGGTGACAGCGATGGCGGCAGTCAGGGCGGTGAGCAGCAGGGCTTTCTTCATCGTGAAGGTCTCCGGGGGGGGGGGTGAAGAGGAAGGGAGGAAAAGAGGTTACAGGCCAGCGAAAGACAACTTGAACTTGACGGTCACATCGTTGGCCACCATGGAGGTGTCGGCCCATTCGCCGTCACCGATCTTGAAGTCCAGGCGCTTGATGCCAACGCTGCCGGCAGCCACGCCCTGGGCCAGGGTGATGGGCACGACGACGTCATGCGCGGCGCCCTTGATGGTCAGCTTGCCGGCGACGTCGTACTTGCCCGGGCCGGTGGCCTTGATGCTGCTGGACACAAATGTGGCCTTGCCGTTGCGCTTGGTGTCGAACCAGGGCGAGCCGGCCAGTTCCTTGTCGAAGGCCGGGTCGCCCAGGGACACGCTGCCCAGATCCACCGTGAAGGCGATCTTGCCGGCCTCAGGCTTCTTGGCGTCGAAGTCCAGCTGGGCTTCGAACTTCTTGAACTTGCCGTCGACCGGCACGCCCATCTGCTTGAAGGTGAAGCCGAGGTCGCTCTTCTCGGGCTGCAGCGTGGCGGCCTGGGCGGCCAGGGCGCTGGTGGCGATCAGCAGGGCGGAAAACAGGCGTTTCATGGGAATCCTTGTTCAGGCGCGGCCGACACCCATGCGGGCAAGCAGGCCGTCGCGGTCAATGAATTGGTGCTTGAGGGCGGCGGCCAGATGGCCGGCGACGAGCAGGCCCAGGCCATAGGCGGCGAAGTGGTGAACCAGCTTCAGCGTCTCGGCGAGTTCCTTGTCCTTGCCCACGAAGTCGGGCAGCGGCAGCACGCCGAACCAGACGATGGGGAAGCCGGCCGCCGAGCTGTAGGCCCAGCCGGTCAGCGGCACGGCGAAGAAGAACAGATAGAGCAGGCTGTGCGTCAGATGGGCGGCGCGCAACTGCCAGGCCGGCATGGGGATGTCGACCGGCGGGCGGTGGGTCAGGCGCCACAGCAGGCGCAGGGCCGACAAGGCCAGGATGGTGACACCGGCCCATTTGTGCCAGTTGTAGAGCTTGAGCCGCGCCGGCGAGAACGGCAGGCCGGTCATGTACAGGCCCACGCCGAAGGCGCCGATGATGGCCAGCGCGAGCAACCAGTGCAGTGCGATGGCGACAGGGGTGTAACGGGTGGGGCTCGTCATGGGCATGCAGTGTGTTCCTCGCTGACCGGGCTTCGGTTCATGGCCCTTGTCGCCAATGTTCAGCGATTTTGAACACGCCAGCCCCTCAGGGGTCAATCCTGTTCAGCGCGAGCCTGGTTTCAGTCCCACCAGGAAGACCCCGACCATCACCAGCGCCGTGCCGAGCACGATCCAGGCATTCATGGGCTCGCCGAGGATGAAGACGCCCATCAGGATGGTGCTCATGGGGCCCACCATGCCGACCTGGGACGACAGCGGCGCGCCGATGCGGGCGATGGCCAGCATCACCATCAGCACCGGCGCCACGGTGCAGGCCGTGGAGTTCAGCAGCGACAGCCACATCACCGGCTCGGGAACGGCGAAAGCGGCCAGCGGCTTGAGCACGAGGAATTGCGCGATGCACAGCACGCAGGCCACGCTGCTGGCCAGGCCTGCCAGGCGCATCGAGCCCAGGCGCTGCACCACCTTGCCCGACAGCGCCAGATAGATGGCATAGCTGATGGCGCTGGCGAACACCAGGGCCGCACCGATGGCCGTGCTCCTGCCTTCGAAGCTCAGCTCGTGCGCGAACACTGCCACGACGCCGGCATAGCTGATGGCCAGCGCGATGACCTGGCGTGCCTGCAATTTGTGATGAAAGAACACCACCGACAGCAGCAGCACCAAGGTCGGGTTCAGATACAGGATGAGGCGCTCCAGGCTGGCCGAGATATAGGCCAGGCCGGCGAAGTCCAGATAGCTGGCCAGGTAGTAGCCGGTGAAGCCCAGCACGGCGATGTCGCGCCAGTCCTGCCGGGTCAGTGACGGCTTGCCCCGCCCTGCCCACCCCGCCATGGCGAGGAACATGGGCAGGGCCAGCAGCATGCGCCACATCAGCAGCGTGACCGCATCAACGCCGTAGCGGTAGGCCAGCTTGACGATGATGGCCTTGCCGGAAAAGCCGATGGCGCCCAGCACCGCCAGCAGCAGGCCGGGCCAGAGTGCCTTTGAATTCATAGCAGTCCGTAGGCTGCGCGCAGCCGCGCTGCCACGCCGTTGAGCTCGAGGGCGCGCATGGCCATGACGACGCGCGCCAAGCGCTCCGGCGCCAGTCCGGGCGCGTGGGCCAGCAGTTGAGCGTCGGCATGGAAGGCGGTCGGCAGGATGCGCACGCGCGCCTGCAGACCCTCGGCCTCGATGACGTGGCGCAGCGTGGCGTCGGCCTGGTAAAAGAAGCGGCCGCGGCCGCCGAGCAGCTTGCGCAGGTTCTGTGCGTTGTCGGCGGCACCGGCGTCGACGATGAGGCCGGGCTGCTCAGCCAGGAAGCTCACATAGCCGGTGCCACGCGTCGCCAACACGACGCCCTGGCCACCGAGGGCACGGATGTCGTCGAAGCTGCGCACGTCGATGTGGTCGTCGGCGCGCACGGCCACCTGGTGGCGGATGTTGTAGAGGGGCGGCGTGTCGATGAAGCGAAAGCGCGCCGCGCGCTCGCGGGTCTTGAGCAGGCCGAAGAAGAGGTCGATGCGCTCAGCCGCCAGGTCGCTCTCGATGCGCATCAAGGGCATGGCCTCGTCCAGGCCGCTGAACTGCAGGCCGGGATCGACGCGCTGCAGGGCGCGCACATAGTCGACGCAGAAGCCCTGGGGGCCGTCGCCACCGGCATTGAACTTCAGCGTCATGCCGGCCTGGGCGATGGTGCGCAGCAGATCGTCGGCCATGGCTGCACCACCGGCGAGGGCCAGTGCGCTGGCGATCAGGGGGCGGCGACCGATCATGGCGCGCTCAGTCTAGGGCCGTCACCCTGCGTGCGCCGCGAAGCTCAACCCCGTGTGGCGGCAAGCATCTCGTGCACGTCGTGGCACATCACCGCGAGGTAGGCGGCGAGCACGAGGTAGTAGGTCGCGTATTCCCACTTCACCGAGGCGGGCACGGCGTAATAGGTCTGGGCCTCGACGCTGTCGCTGCGGTGCTTCCAGGCCTTGACGAGCTGGGGCCAGGCCAGCACGGCCATCAGGATCAGCATGGGGCTGGGTCGCCAGAAGAACAGCGCCACCAGGGCCGGCGCGCCCAGCAGCCAGATGCGCGGCGACAGCACGGCCGTGATGCGGCCGCCATCGAAGGGCGAGATGGGGATCAGGTTGAACAGGTTCAGGAAGAAGCCGCTGTAGGACACGGCCAGCAGCCAGTCGGCGTCCCAGCTGCGCGCCATCAGATAGGCGATGGTCGCGCCCACCGTGCCCAGCATGGGGCCGGCGAGGCCGACGAAGGCCTCCGTCTGCGCATCGTGCGGCATGTCCTTGAGCTCGACCCAGGCACCGACGAAGGGAATGAAGGTCGGCGCACCGACGTTCAGGCCCTTGTAGCGCGCCGCGATGAAGTGGCCCATCTCGTGCACGAAGAGCAACGCGATGAAGCCGGCCGCGTAGCGCCAGCCATAGATCCAGGCGTAGATGACCAGCGAGACCAGCATGGTCCCGCCGGTGGTCAGCAGCTTGCCGAACTTGGCGCCCGACAGCAGCAATGCAAGCAGCTTGAGCATCAGGCCGTCTTGTCGCGCTTGAAGAACTTGGTGATGGCCGCGCCAAAGCCAACGACAGCGATGAAGATGATCTTCGCGAACTTGGCGACGAAGGCGAAGATGACGGCCAGCAGGCCGAGCTTCTTGGCGCCGACGCCGACGACCAGGGCCGCCAGGCCGTATTCGGCGACATGGTCGGTGGAGGAATCGAAGTCCTCGTAGCGCTTGCCCTTGTCGAACTCCAGCGCCCCCAGCAGGGCCTTGGCATCGGGCTTCTGGGCCGGCAGGTCCTTCAGGTCGGTGATGAAGTTCAGGCTCAGATAGCCCTCGCGGCCCAGGGCGTAGGTGTTGTAGTTGACGCCCAGATTGGCGTCAGCCGGCGCGCCCTTTTCCTTGGAGCTCATGGCCCAGACCAGGCGGTGCTGGGTGGCCTCATAGGCCGGCGGCTCGGCCCAGCCGGTGATCTCGAGGGCCGCCACGCCCATCTTCTTGCGCTCCTCGTTGCTGGCCTCGGTGCCTTCCTTGTAGCTGGACAGCAGCTCGTCGGCCTTCCACTCCTTGGCGTCGCCGTCCTTCACATAGCCGGAGGCGATGTAGCGCAGCGTGGCGAACCATTCGCCCTCGCCCTTGGGGAAGATCAGCCCGGCCAGTTCGGTGTGCTGGCCCGGGTTGCCCATCGCGGTCAGCAGCTTGCCGGCCTGGGGCTGGGGGATGAAGACGCGGTCGGCCGGCAGATGCAGCGTGGCCTGGCCGGCAATCGCGACGTCGGCGGGGCCGGCCTTGGCGACGGCCTTGGCCTCGGTCCAGGCCGGGTTCTCGGCCGGCGCGTCGGCGGCATGGGCGGCCAGGCCCATGCAGACGGCCAGGGCGGCCAGCAGGCCACGCAAGCTCTTGTTCATCTGATCTCCCTAGAAAAAGGGCCGCAGTCTAGGCGGCGTCGCGGGTCGCCCCGTTCAGGGAATGCCCCCCAAGGGGAGGATTCACCCAGGGCCGCCGGGCGCGCGGCTCACAATCCTCGCCATCCAACAGGGGCTGGAATGAAAGCGATCCACAAGCTGCGTACACCACTCACCGCGGCAGCCTGCGTCCTGCTGATGCTGCTGGGCAGCGGCTGCTCGACACCCAAGGTGGTCGTGTCGCCGCCGCTGCGCTGCGATGCGCCCGACAGCGGTTGCGTCAACGATCTGATGCTGGCGCTGGAGGACTGGAAGGATGCCTACAACGCCCGCGACCCGCGCCGGCTGCAGCAGCTCTATGCGCCGGGTGCCCTGATCACCGACGACGAGTACACGGCCGTGCCGCTGGATGGCGTGGCGCTGCCGGTGTTCTTCGACCAGATGGCACAGCGGCCCACGGCCCGCATGCGCTGGATGATCGGCAACCTGCAGTTCTTCGGCGACACGGCGGTGCGCTCGGGCGAATACGAGTTCACCGAGCAGGTCGGTGGTGAAACGAAGGAAAGACCGGCCCGCTACAGCTTCGCCTACCAACGCATCGAGGGCCGCTGGCTGATCGTGCTGCAGCACTCGACATTGAGGCCCTGAATGAACAAAGCCCCGCGGGACGAGCCAGCGGGGCTTCTCAAGGGCGTGAGCGCGATCAGACCTTGGCGATCAGCGCATCCCACTTGGCCTTGGCGGCCTTCTCGTTGCGGGCCTTCACATGGCCGTAGCCGCGGATGTCTTCCGGCACGCGGGCCAGCTCGACGGCAGTGGCGAGTGACTCGGCCGTCAAGCCGGCCAGGGCCTTGTCGACACCGGCGCGGTAGTCGGCAATCCAGCGGCGCTCCATCTTGCGCTCCTCGGTGTGGCCGAAGATGTCGAAGGCCGTGCCGCGCAGGCCCTTCATCTTGGCCAACAGGCCGAAGGCCGGACGCACCCAGCCACCGAAGGGGCGCTTCACCAGCTCGCCCTTGTCGTTGGTCTTGGCCAGCAACGGCGGCGCGAGGTGGTGCACCAGTTTGTAGTCGCCCTCGAACATGCCGGCGATCTTGTTCGTGAACGCGGCGTCGGTGTGCAGGCGGGCCACCTCGTACTCGTCCTTGTAGGCCATCAGCTTGAACAGATAGCGGGCGACGGATTCGGTCAGCTTGGTGGTCGTGCCGAGCTTGGCTTCGGCCGCGCGCACCTTGTCGACGAAGGCCTTGTACTCGGCTGCGTAGGCGGCGTTCTGGTAGCCGGTCAGGAAGTCGACGCGCTTGGCGACGATCTCGTCGACGCTCTGGCGCTTGACCAGCTGGATGACGGCCTGGGCCGCGTACAGCGACTGCACGCTCTTCAGGTCATGCGCGCAGCGACGGCCCCACTCAAACGCGATCTTGTTGTTGTCGATCTGCACGCCGTTGAGTTCGATGGCGCGCATCAACGCGTCATAGCTCAGCGGGATGCGGCCCTGCTGCCAGGCATAGCCCAGCATCAGCGGGTTGGTGTAGAGGGAATCGCCCACCAGCTTGACGGCCACTTCCTCGGCGTCGAAGGAACCCAGGTGGTCACGGCCCACCGCATTGCCCACGGCCTGCTCGCAGGCCGCGCCCGGGAAGCTCCAGTTCGCGTCGTTCACCAGCGTCGCCGTCGGCGAGCCATGCGTGTTCAGCGCGACATAGGTGCGGCCCTCGCGCATGACGGCCAGCGTCGCCTTGTTGGCGGCGACGATGGCATCGCAGGCGATGACGAGGTCGGCCTCGGCGGTGCCGACCTTGGTGCAGAAGATGGCCTCGGGCGTGTTGGCGATCTGGATGTGGCTCCAGGTCGCGCCGCCCTTCTGGGCCAAGCCCGCGGCGTCCTGGGTGATGACGCCCTTGCCTTCCAGGTGGGCGGCCATGCCCAGCAGCTGGCCGATGGTGATGACCCCCGTGCCCCCCACGCCACCGACGACGATGCCCCAGGCTTCTTGAGCATTCGGGATCACCGGCAGCGGCAGCGGCGGCAGCGCCGTGTCGAAGGGGCTCTTGCGGCTTTCCTTCTTGGGCTTCTTCAGCTCGCCGCCCTCGACGGTGACGAAGCTGGGGCAGAAACCCTTCACGCAGGAATAGTCCTTGTTGCAGGTGTTCTGGTTGATCTGGCGCTTGCGGCCGAAGTCGGTCTCCAGCGGTTCGACCGACAGGCAGTTGGACTGCACGGAGCAGTCGCCGCAGCCCTCGCAGACCAGCTCGTTGATGACGACGCGCTTGGCCGGGTCCACCATCTTGCCGCGCTTGCGGCGGCGGCGCTTTTCAGTCGCGCAGGTCTGGTCGTAGATGATGGCCGTCGTGCCTTCGATCTCGCGGAACTGGCGCTGGATGCTGTCCAGCTCGTCACGGTGGTGCACGGTGACGCCCGGCGCCAGGGCCACGCCCTCGTACTTGGCCGGCTCGTCGGTGACGATGACCAGCTTCTTGACGCCTTCCGAGATCACGCTGTTCATGATCTGGATCACGGTGTGGCCCTCGGGGCGCTCGCCCACGGTCTGGCCACCGGTCATCGCAACGGCGTCGTTGTAGAGGATCTTGTAGGTGATGTTGACGCCCGAGGCGATGCTCTGACGGATGGCGAGGCTGCCGCTGTGGAAGTAGGTGCCGTCACCGAGGTTGGAGAAGATGTGCTTCTCGTTGGTGAAGGGCGCCTGGCCCGTCCAGGGCACGCCCTCGCCGCCCATCTGCGTGAAGGTGGCCGTGTTGCGACCGGGCATCCAGGTCACCATGTAGTGGCAGCCGATGCCGCCGACGGCGCGCGAGCCTTCCGGCACGCGGGTGCTGGTGTTGTGCGGGCAGCCCGAGCAGAACCAGGGCGTGCGGTCGGCGCCACCGGCCGTCTGGGTCTCGGCCTTCAGCGCGTTTTCCTTGGCGTCGATGATGGCAAGGCGCGCATCCAGGCGCGACACGATGTCGCTGTCCACGCCCAGCTTCTTCAGGCGCTTGGCGATGGCGCGGGCAATGATGGCCGGCGTCAGGTCGGCCTGGGGACGCAGCAGCCAGTGGTCGCTGGGGTTGGGCACGCTCCACTCGCCGCCCTCGCCGCTGTCGCCGGCGTCGAACTTGCCAAGCACATTCGGGCGCACGTCGGCGCGCCAGTTGTAGAGCTCTTCCTTGACCTGGTATTCAATGATCTGGCGCTTCTCTTCGACGACCAGGATCTCCTGCAGACCCTTGGCGAACTCGCGCGCCACCTGCGCCTCCAGCGGCCACACCACGTTGACCTTGTGCAGCCGGATGCCGATGCGGCGGCAGGTGTCTTCGTCCAGGCCGAGGTCGTGCAGGGCCTGGCGGGTGTCGTTGAAGGCCTTGCCGCTGGTGATGATGCCGAAGCGGTCGTTCTTGCCTTCGATGACGTTGTAGTTGAGGCGGTTGGCGCGGATGTAGGCCAGGGCCGCGTACCACTTGTAGTTCATCATCCGCGACTCTTGCTCGAGCGGCGGATCGGGCCAGCGGATGTGCAGGCCACCGGCCGGCATCTGGAAGTCCTCCGGCATGATGATGTTGACGCGGTCGGGATCGACGCTGACGCTGGCCGACGACTCGACGATCTCCTGGATGGTCTTCATGCCGGCCCACAGGCCCGAGAAACGGCTCATCGCAAAGGCGTGCAGGCCCATGTCGAGGATGTCCTGCACGCTGCTCGGGAAGAAGGTCGGAAAGCCGACGGCCTTGAAGACGTGGTCGCTCTGGTGAGCCGCCGTCGAGCTCTTGGCGATGTGGTCGTCGCCGGCGATGGCGATGACGCCGCCGTGCTTGGACGTGCCAGCCATGTTGGCGTGCTTGAAGACGTCGATGCAGCGGTCCACGCCCGGGCCCTTGCCGTACCAGAGGCCGAAGACGCCATCGAACTTGGCCTTCTCGGGGAAGAGGTCCAGCTGCTGCGTGCCCCACACGGCCGTCGCGCCGAGTTCCTCGTTGACGCCCGGCTGGAAGACGATGTTCTGCTTGGCCAGGTGCTTCTTGGCCGCCCACAGCGCCTGGTCATAGGTACCCAGCGGCGAGCCGCGGTAGCCGCTGATGAAGCCGGCGGTGTTCAGGCCGGCCATCGCGTCGCGCGTGCGTTGCAGCATGGGCAGGCGCACCAGGGCCTGCACGCCGCTCATGAAGGCACGGCCACTGTCTAGGGCGTACTTGTCGTCGAGCGAGACGGTTTGCAGCGCCTTCAGGATGTGTTCGGGCAGCGGGGCGTTCATCGGTGGGAGCTCCTGGATGGCGACCCGTTCGACCTGCCCTTGTGAGGCGGCCGCGCGGGCCATGGGCCAGTATGGCCGGACCGGGCAGTGTAGGGAAATGGTTGCGAGGAGTGCTTTCTCATTTGCGCTCGAAATCGAGTCGATTGGCAATTTCATTTCTCGAAGATGCAAAATTCGTTTGAATTGCATCGCCACTTCGCCGATCAGGGCAAACCATGAGCACCGAAGAAGCCACCCCGGAAGCACTGGACCGCCATCACATCGCCATCCTGGCCGAGCTGCAACGCGACGCCCGCCTGTCCAACGCCGAGCTGGCCCAGCGCATCGGCCTGTCGGCCGCCCCGACCTGGCGGCGCGTCAAGTGGCTGGAGGACCAGGGCTATATCACCGGCTACCGCGCCGAGATCGACAGGCGCAAGCTGGGCCTCGGGGTGCTGGCCTTCGTGCGCGTGGACGCCGAGCGCAGTGCCGGTGCCGCCACCAAGCCGCTGGAAGACGCCATCCGCCGGCTGCCCGAGGTCATCGCCTGCCACTACATCTCGGGCGCCGGCACCTTCGAGCTGCAGGTCATGGCCACCGACCTCGATGCCTTCTCGCGCTTCTCCATCGACACGCTGTTGAATCTGCCCAATGTGAAGGACATCCACACCAGCTTCTCGCTGGGCGAGGTCAAGGCCAGCGGCGTGCTGCCGCTGGGCCACCTCGGCGGGTAGGAAAGGGCAACAGCGCCAGAATCGACGCATGGGCCTGATCTACAAGATTGCCAGCGACGCCGCCGAATTCGAGGCGATCCACCAGCTCAACTACCGCACCTTCGTCGAGGAGATCCCGCAGCATCCGTCCAACCCGCTGCGGCGCCTGGTGGACCGCTTCCACGACGAGAACACCTACGCGATTGCGCTGGAGGGCGACGAGCTCGTCGGCATGATCGCCGGCCGCGCGCGGCGGCCCTTCTCGCTGGACGGCAAGCTGTCCGACCTGGACGCCTACCTGCCCGAGCACCAGCGCGCCATGGAAGTGCGACTGCTGGCCGTGGCACCGGACTGGCGCAAGGCCGGCGTGTTCGCGCGGCTTGCGGGCGTGCTGGGCCGCGAGTTCCGTGACCAGGGCTGCGACCTGGCGTTGATCTCGGGCACGACGCGCGAACTCAAGCTCTATGCCCATCTCGGCTTCCAGCCCTTCGGCCCGCGCGTGGGCAGCGGCGAGGCCGTCTACCAGCCGATGTGGCTGCGCCTGCCGGACTATGCCGAGCGCGTCGCCCATCTGGAGCTGAGCGCCGGCGAGGAGGCGGCCTGCTTCCTGCCCGGGCCGGTGCCGCTGTCATCTGCCGTGCGCCGGGCCTGGAGCGGCGAGCCGGTGTCGCACCGCTCCATCGAACACAGGCGGCGCGTCGAACGCATTGCCGAGCGCCTTCGGCAGATGACCGGTTGCGCCGGCGCCCTGCTGCTGCCCGGCGGCGGCACCTTGGCGAACGATGCCGTTGCCGGGCAGATCCGCCAGCGCGGCGGCACCGGCCTGGTCATCAGCAACGGCGAATTCGGTGAACGCCTGGCCGACCATGCGCGGCGCTGGCAGCTGCCCCACCAGACCCTGTCCCTGCCCTGGGGCGAAGCCATCGACGAACAGCACCTCGCCGCCACCCTGGCCGAACAGCGGCCGGCCTGGGTGTGGACCACCGTCTGCGAAACCTCGACGGGCGCGCGCAACGCCCCGGAGATGCTGAGCAAGGCCTGCGCTGAAGCCGGCGCGGCCCTCTGCCTGGACGCTGTCAGCGCGCTGGGCTTGCAGGAACTGGACTTGCACGGCGTCTGGCTGGCCAGCAGCGTCAGCGGCAAGGCCCTGGGCAGCCATCCCGGCCTGGCCCTGGTGCTGCACGACGGCGATCTGGCTTCGGGCGCCACGCTGCCGGCGGCCTTGGACCTGGGTGCCATCGCGCGGGCCGGCGGCGTGGCGTCCACGCAAAGCTCCAATGCGGTGGCCGCGCTGGAGGCGGCCTTGACCCTGGACTGGCCGGCGCATTGGCAGGCCACCCGCGAGGCGGACAGCCAGTTGCGCGACGCCTTCCGGGCCATGGGCCTGCCCGCCCTGGTGGCGCCATCGCAGGCCCAGCCCGGCGTCATCACGCTGGCCCTGCCGCCCGGCATCGATGCGCAGCGCCTGGGCCAGCGCCTGGGCCGCCTCGGTTGCCGCATCGCGCACCAGAGCGCCTACCTGCGCGAGCGCAACTGGGTGCAGGTCTGCCTGATGGGCGCCTGGCGGTCCGCGGCCGTGGAGGTGCTGCCCGCGCTGCTGCGGCGCTGTGCCGGCTTGACGGACTAGCGTGAACAAGCACCGCCCCGGCTCGGCAAAGAGCAAGGCCTGACCCACCGCAGCGGAGCTGCCGGTTAGGCTTGCGGCATGGCGCTGTCGCACCTTCGTCGGCTGGTCGACCTGTGGCTGGGCGTCGAGCCCGCCCAGCGCCTGCGCCTGCGCCAGACCTCGCTCGCCATGGCGTTGATGGGCCTGTGCGTCCCCATGCTGCATTACGCCGTCAGCGTCGCTCACGCAGAGCATGGCCTGCTGCTGTGGACCTGGACGGCCGTGTCGCTCGCCGGCATGGCGCTGATCTACGCGGCCATCCGCAGCGGCTGGTCGCTGCGCTTCGCCGACCCCTCGCTGACCCGGCTGCAGATCGGCTTCGCCATCGCCGCCGCGGCCTTCGGCTACGCCCAGGCCGGCCCGCTGCGTGGCGCCGTCTTCCCGGTGCTGACGCTGATCCTGATGTTCGGCATGTTCCAGCTGCGGGCCCGCGGCGCCTATGCCCTGGGCCTGTTCGCGCTGACGCTGTTCGGCCTCGTCATGGCCTTCATGGCGGGCCATCGGCCTGCTGACTATCCGCCCGCGATCGAGATCGGCCATTTCCTGATGCTGGCCATCATGCTGCCCGCCGTCGCCGTGCTGACGGCGCGACTGAGCCGCATCCGCCGCCGCCTGTCCCTGCAACGCGAAGAACTGGCACGCGCCCTGGCCCAACTGCAGGCCATCGCCACGCGCGACGAACTGACCGGCCTGCCCAACCGCCGCCAGATGCAGGCCCTGATGGACCAGGAGCTGCTTCGTTCGCTGCGCCACGGTCACGACTTCTGCATCGCCGTCGTCGACCTCGACCACTTCAAGCGCGTCAACGACGAGTACGGGCATGCGGCCGGCGACGCCGTGCTGCGCGCCTTCGCCCAGGCCGGCCAGGCGGCCCTGCGCGCGACCGACGTGCTGGCGCGCTGGGGCGGCGAGGAGTTCGTCGTGCTGCTGCCTGACACGGCCATGCCGCCGGCCCTGGGCGGCATGGAGAGGCTGCGCCAGCAGATCGAGGCCCTGTCCATCGACATCGGCGGCGATCGCACGCTGTCGATCACCGTCTCCATCGGCCTGACCGGCCATCACCGCGGCGAGGCCCTGGCCGACACGCTGGCACGCGCCGACCAGCGCCTCTACCAGGCCAAGGCTGCCGGACGCAACCGCATCGGCATCGACTGACGCTGGTCAGCGCGCAGCGCGCAAACCAGGAATCCCATGTGGATGATGGCAGTCGGCCGTTCTGCCTAGACTGCCGCCATGCAAGCCGCCCTGCCCCTGCGCCATTTCCTGCTCGCCCTGGCCGTCGTCGCGATCTGGGGAAGCAATTTCGTCGTCATCAAATACGCCCTGCACACGCTGCCGCCGATGACACTGGCCGCGCTGCGCTTCGGCTTCGCCTTCGTGCCGGCCTGCTTCTTCCTGCGCCGGCCGCAGGTGAACTGGCGCAACCTCGGCGGCTATGGCGTGCTGATCGGCGTGGGCCAGTTCGGCCTGCTGTATCTCGCCATGCGCAGCCAGATCTCGCCAGGCCTGGCCTCGCTGGTGGTGCAGACGCAGGTCTTCTTCACGCTGCTGCTGGCAGTCAGCCTGCGCGGCGAACGCGTGGCGGCGACGACCTGGCTGGGCCTGGCCCTGGCAGCGGGCGGCGTCATCGTCATCGCCTCGCACACCGACGGGACGACGACTGCTCTGGGCCTGGCCATGGTGCTGGCGGCCGCGCTGTCCTGGGCCTGCGCCAACCTGCTGACCCAGCGCGCCGGCCGCATCGACATGCTGGCCTATGTGGTCTGGAGCAGCGCCTTCGCGGTGCCGCCGCTGATGGTGCTGGCCCTGCTGGTCGACGGGCCCGACCAGGTCGCGGCGGGCCTTGCCGCGTCGGGCGTCGGCACCTGGGCCGCGGTGCTGTGGCAGTCGATCGGCAATACGCTGTTCGGCTACGGCGTCTGGAGCTGGCTGCTGGCCCGCCACCCGGCCGGCCGCATCGTGCCCATGGCCCTGCTGGTGCCGGTGTTCGGCATGGGCTCGGCCAGCCTGCTGCTGGGCGAAGCGCTGCCGGGCTGGAAGCTGATCGCCGCGGCCCTGGTGATGGCCGGTCTGGCGATCAACCTGTTCGGACCGCGGCTTTTGCCGGCCAGCCCCAAGGCCGCACGGGAATAAGCTGGTGCGCATGAAGCGCCGTGCCGTCCTGTTGACCTTGTTGCCGCTGGCGGCCGTGGCCGCGCCACCAGCCGTCACTTTCGTGGTCGAGCTGCGCTGGGTGGACAGCAATCTGCCGCCCGCCGCCCAGGCCGGCGTGCGCGACGGCGCCGTCGTCGTCGGCACGGCCGGCTCGGTGTCGCCACGCGGGCCCGGCGTGGTCACCTCGACCGCGCAGCCCCTGCCGCAGACGGTCCAGCGCCTGCTGGTGCAGAACGGCCAGCGCACCGCCCAGCGGCTGACGACGCGCGAACCTCTGCAATGGGTGGACGCCGTCGTCCAGCTCGACCCGACCACCCGCACGCCGCAGCGTGTCTATGCCAGCCCGCGCAGCGGTGAACGCCGCACGACGCAGAGCTTTGCCGTGAAACCCAGCTGGCCTGGCGGCAAGGCGCTGGTTCATGTCGAGTTCGACATCGACATGGACGACCAGGCCCTCCAGTCGACCCTGGACCTGCCGCTGGAGCGTTGGCAGACCGTGGCCCGCAGCGGCGGCGCCACGACGCAGCCCGCCCCCCGCGGCACCGTCAGCAGCCGCGACGCGGCCGGCCAGCCGGAGCGCGAGCTGCAGCTGCGGGTCTCGATTCAGCCTTGAGGCTGGTTGGCGGCGTTCAGGGCGCCGTTGATCTGCGGATAGGGCGTCGCGCCTTCGAACAGCTCGTTGCCGGCGCCTTCGGCCAGGAAACCCGCTGCGGCCCGCAGAGCCCGGCCCCAGGCCGCCTCGGCAATCGCGCTGCCCGCGCTGATGCGGCGCACGCCCAGGCGCTGCAGTTCCTCCAGGCCGGGCAGGGTCGGCCGGGCCATCACGTTCAGCGGCAGGGGCTGGCCGCCCACCAGGGCCTGGATGTCGGCCACGACCGTCACGCCGGCCGCGAACAGGCCATCGGCGCCGGCGGCGGCGTAGTCGCGCGCCCGCAGCAGCACCTCCTCGACCGCCCGGCCGGGCGCCAGGTTCTTCAGCCAGACATCGCAACGGGCATTGATGAAGATGTCGAGGCCGGCCCGGGCCGCCGCCGTCTTGATGGCTTCGATCTTGCGGCACAGCAGGGCGGGCGCACCGGTGCCATCCTCCAGATTGATGCCGACCACGCCGGCCGCGGCGAACTTCATGATGTTGTCGGCCACGGTCGTGGGGTCATCGCTGTAGCCGGCCTCGCTGTCGGCGGACAGCGGCACGCGGGCGACGCGGGCGATGCGGCGCAGGGCGTCGGCATGCTCGTCGACGGGCAGCTGGTTGCCGTCGGGGTAGCCCAGGGCCCAGGCCAGGCCGGCGCTGGTGGTGGCCAGGGCGGGCACGCCCTGTGCCTGCACCAGGACGGCACTGCCGGCGTCCCAGACATTGGCGATCTTCAGGAGCCCGGGGCCCTGGTGGAGCTGGCGGAAGTTCATGAGGTTCAGGCGGTTGGCGAGTTGGAGAGGCGATGCTGCCCGGGGGCGCTGCCAGGCCGTGGCAGCAGGGCGACGGCGGGTACGTCGAGTAACAGCCGCTGCCAGTGTCGCAATGTGCCAAGTCTTGCGCGTTTATGTTCACGTCTTGCGTGTAACGTCAATCCTTTGCAGAACTCATCGCCTTTCAGCCCATGAAGCTTGCCCTGATCGCCCACGACGGCAAGAAGGACGCCATGCTCGCCCTGGCCGGAGACTTCCTGCCGCTGCTGCGCCGTTGCCAGCTGATGGCCACCGGCACGACGGGCACGCGGCTCACCGCCACCCATGGCCTGACCATCGAGCGCATGCTGAGCGGCCCGATGGGCGGCGACCTGCAGATCGGTGCCCGTCTGGCGGTGGGCGACCTGGACGGGGTCATCTTCCTGCGCGATCCGATGACGCCCCAGCCGCACGAACCCGACATCAACGCCCTGGTGCGCGCCTGCGACGTGCACGACGTGCCCTGCGCCACCAATGTGGCGACGGCGCGCCTGCTGCTGACGCGCTGGAGCGCCGAATGACCCCACGGGAGCCGGCCCAGGGATGAGCGGCATGCAGCGGCCCCTCAGCAGGCTGTCGCGGCGGCTGCGCATCCGCACCCGCCTGGGCCTGGCCTTCGGCCTGCTGCTGTTGTTGCTGATGGGCCTGGCGGCCCTGTCGGTGTATCGCCTGACCGGGCTCTCGGAGGCGCTGAACCGCATCGTCGACGACCAGGCCGTCATCCGCGACTCGGTCAACGAGATCAACCGCAACGCCGAAGCCGTGGCGCGCAAGCTGCTGGTGCTGATGAGCCCCGACGCCGAGCTGCGCGTGTCCGCCTATCCCGAGATCAATGCCGCCAACAACCGGCTGGACGATGCCATGCAGCGCCTGGCCATGGTGCTGCCTTCCGGCCCGCGCACCGAGCGCCTGTCCGAGGTGCGCCAGCGCCTGGCCGACTACCGCGCCAGCTACGTCGACGTGCGCGGCCTCATCGAGCGTGACGACTTCCAGGCCGCGCGCGCCCTGCTGGGCAGTGACACCGAGTCGGCCCTGTCCCTGTTCGTCAGCGCCATCCACCAGCTGGCCGCCAGCGAGGAGCGTGCCGGCACGGCCCAGGCCCGCGAGCTGCGCGACCAGATCGACGCCGACCGCACCGGCGTGCTGGCCATCTGCATAGGCGCCCTCATTGCCGGCGCCCTGCTGGCAGTCGGCGTCACGCGCTCCATCATCAACCCCCTCAAGCGCGCCGAGGACGGCGCCGAGCTGATCGCCCAAGGCCAGTACGGCCACCGCATCGAGGTCGACTCGGCCGACGAGGTCGGCCATATGGCCGCCGCCATGAACACCATGGCCGAGGCCGTGGGCCAGCGCGAGGCCGAGCTGCGCCGCCTCGCCGACGTCGACCTGCTGACCGGCCTGCCCCAGCGCGCCCGCTTCATCGCCGACGGCGATCGCCTGCTGGCCAGCCTGCCCGAGCGCGAGCAGCAGGCCGTGCTGATCTGCATCGACGTGGACCGCCTCAAGGCCGTCAACAGCGTGCTCGGCTTCGACGCCGGCGACGCCCTGCTGCGCGGTGCCGCCGCCAAGCTGGAGGGTTTGTTCGAGGGCGTGGCCGCCTATGGCCGCCTGGCCGGTGGCACCTTCGCCGCTCTGGCCCCGGTGTCCAGGCTGGACCACGGCGCGGCACTGGCCGCCCAGCTGCGCGAGGAGGTCGAGCACAAGCTGAACTGGCAGGGCCAGTCCCTGGACCTGTCGGTGTCACTGGGCGTGGCCCACTGGCCGGAACACGCGGCCGACACCGAGGCCCTGCTGCGCCGCGCCGAGCAGGCCATGTTCGAGGCCAAGCGCCTGCGCCAGGACGTCGCCGTCTTCAACCCCAGTGCCGAAGCCGCGCGCGCCCTGCATCTGAGCCTGCTGTCCGACCTGGCCACCGCCATCCAGCAGGACCAGCTGCGCCAGTTCCTGCAGCCCAAGCGCTGCCTGAAGACCGGCCGCATCACCGGCGCCGAGGCCCTGGTGCGCTGGCAGCATCCGCAGCGCGGCTGGCTGCCGCCGGGCGATTTCGTGCCCTTTGCCGAGCGCAGCGGGCGCATCCGCCAGATCACCGACTGGATGCTGGCGCGCGCCGTGCGCACCCTGGCCGCCTGGGAGGTCGAGGGCCGCCCGCCCATGAGCATCGCCGTCAACATCTCGACCCTGGACATCCAGGACCAGACCCTGCCCGCCCGCCTGGCTGCCCTGCTGGCCGAATACCGCGTCGACCCCAGTCAGCTGCAGCTGGAAGTGACCGAAACCGGCCTGATGTCCAGCGGCACCGACCCCATCGCCGTGCTGAACGCGCTGAAGGCCTGGGGCGTCAGCCTGGCCATCGACGACTTCGGCACGGGTCAGTCGTCGCTGGCCTATCTGCAACACCTGCCGGTGGACGAGCTCAAGATCGACCGCAGCTTCGTGCAGGACGTCAACGGCGACCCGCGTCGCCAGGCCCTGCTGAAATCCATCGTCGGCGTCGGCCAGGGCCTGGGCCTGACCGTGACGGCCGAGGGCGTCGAGAACCAGGCCGAGCTCGACTGCATCACCGCCTGCGGCTGTGATTTGATCCAGGGTTATCTGCTGGCCAAGCCCATGGATCTGCCCGACTTCCAGGCCTGGCTGGGCCGGACAGGCTAAAATCCGCGCTTTTCGACGCTGTATTGGCGATTCGCCCCTGCTGTGGGCTTTTGTGTTTAGGAGCCATCATGGGCAACAAGATCGTTACCGAAGCGGACCGCAAGGCCTCGCCCCGTCCCGCCGCCCCCAAGGGCGTGACCTTCACGGCCGGCAAGGGCCAGCTGCGCAGCCTGGAGCGCGGTTCGCACACCCGTTCCAAGAAGAACCCGGGCAAGCGCCCCCATTCGGGTTGATCGGCGGGCTCAAGTCCTGAAGATCCCTCGCACACAGGCCCCTCGGGGCCTGTTTGTTTTTGTCGGCTAGAAACTGACCAGACAGACACCATGATCCGCATCAACGAACTCCGCCTGCCGCTGAACCATGCCGAGGAAGCCCTGCGCCCCGCAGCGCTCGCCCGGCTGAAGCTGGCCGATGCCGAACTCGCCGGCATCCACATCGCCCGCCGCGGCTACGACGCCCGCAAGCGCAGCGACATCCAGCTGGTCTACACGCTGGACTGCACGCTGGCCGAGGGCGTCGACGAAGCCGCCGTGCTGGCCCGCTTTGCCGGCGACCACCAGATCCGCCCCACGCCCGACACTGGTTATCACTTCCTGGCGCAGGTTGGCGAGTACACCGGCCCGCGCCCCGTCGTCGTCGGCTTCGGCCCCTGCGGCCTGTTCGCCGCGCTCATCCTGGCCCAGATGGGCCTGCGCCCCATCGTGCTGGAACGCGGCAAGGCGGTGCGGGAGCGCACGCAGGACACCTGGGGCCTGTGGCGCGAGCAGAAGCTGCACCCCGAGAGCAATGTGCAGTTCGGCGAGGGCGGCGCCGGCACCTTCTCCGACGGCAAGCTCTACAGCCAGATCTCCGACCCGCGCCATCTGACGCGCAAGGTGCTGACCGAGTTCGTCAAGGCCGGCGCGCCCGAAGAGATCCTGTTCGTCAGCAAGCCCCATATCGGCACCTTCCGCCTGGTCAGCATGATCATCAAGATGCGGGCCGACATCGAGGCCCTGGGCGGCGAGATCCGCTTCCAGCAGAAGATGACGGATCTGCTGATCGAGGACGGCGCGGTGCGCGGCGTGCAACTCGAATCGGGCGAACAGATCAGCACCACCCACGTCGTCATCGCCCTGGGCCACAGCGCCCGCGACACCTTCAAGATGCTGCACGAGCGCGGTGTGCAGATGGAGGCCAAGCCCTTTTCCATCGGCTACCGCATCGAGCATCCGCAAAGCCTCATCGACGCGGCCCGCTTCGGGGCGGCGGCCGGCAACGAGATCCTCGGCGCGGCCGACTACAAGCTGGTCCATCACGCCAAGAACGGCCGCTCGGTCTACAGCTTCTGCATGTGCCCCGGCGGCACCGTGGTGGCCGCGACGAGCGAGGAAAACCGCGTCGTCACCAACGGCATGAGCCAGTACTCGCGCAACGAGCGCAATGCCAACGCCGGCATCGTCGTCGGCCTGACGCCCGAGGACTACCGCCAGGACGGCAAGCGCGACGGCAGCCCGGTGAACCCGCTGGACGGCATGGCCTTCCAGCGCATCTGGGAAAGCCGCGCCTACGAGCTGGGCGGCGGTGGCTATCTCGCCCCGGGCTCGCTGGTGGGCGACTTCATCAAGCGCCAGGTCAGCAAGGAATTCGGCGACGTGGCACCGAGCTACAAACCGGGCGTCACGCTGACCAATCTGCAAGAGAAGGGCCGCGGCTCACTGCCGACCTACGCGCTGGAAGCCATCCGCGAAGCCCTGCCCGCCTTCGCCCGCCAGATCCGCGGCTTCGATAGGCCCGATGCGGTGCTGACCGGCGTGGAGACGCGCACGTCCTCACCGCTGCGCATCAACCGTGGGCGCGACTACCAGAGCGTCAATGTGCGCGGCCTGTTCCCGGCCGGCGAAGGTGCTGGGTATGCGGGCGGCATCATGTCGGCTGGGGTCGACGGCATCGAGGTGGCGGAGGCGCTGGCCGCGGACCTGCTGGGCATGCCGGATGCGCCGGTGCTGCAGGGCAAGGGGGCGAAGGCGGGCGGGCAGGTTTGAGCCATCGCTCACTTTCCCCGACAAGCGACCGCAACCAGTTGGGCACCGAGGCTATTGCTTGACGCAACTTCAGGCTGAGCGGTCGCAGCCCTTGGCATCTCCAGCAGATTCCTGCCGACTGCGGCGCGCCCTTCAAACTCTGATCTTCTGACAGACACTGTGGTGCGGGCGCTGCAATCGATCATGAACTCCTGCCGAACCGACCGTCGACACGCCCGGACATTCGTTGACAGCACAGCTCTTGAATATTCAGTGTGGATGAGGGCAATTGCTTGG
Organism: uncultured Comamonadaceae bacterium; assembly: GCA_966111775.1. GTDB lineage: Bacteria > Pseudomonadota > Gammaproteobacteria > Burkholderiales > Burkholderiaceae_C > Pelomonas. The sequence continues at coordinate 56,165 of CBHWBD010000003.1, forward strand.
TCAGGCTTTGTCTTTGAAGAGACCGCTTGGATGAAGGTGAGATTGCCGTCAACATCCTTCATCGGGGGGCCCCATTGCGGGCCGAGAAAGTCGGCAATGCGCTTCGCAAATGTGGCAGACGAGACGGACTCAGTAGCGACGCTTAAGCCTGCTTTGTCTTGAGCGCTCGCTTGCTTCAAGGCTTTGTTCAAGCTTGCAGTGCAGATGTCAGCCACCTGTTCTTCCTTGAAATCGGTGGCGTAAATCAAATGCCATCCGAACTCTGATTTGATCGGTGCAGAAAGCGTCCTCGGCGACAACGAAAACAAGCCTTGGTCGAAAGATTTGACCATTTCACTCTGTTGAATCACGCCTAGATCGCCGCCCTGGGGCGCTGAGCCTGGGTCTTTGCTTTCCGCGCGTGCCGCTCGCTGAAACTGTTCAAACAGTTCTGCACCTTGCAGGTTCACGAGGCGGCGATGCATTTCCTGCGCTTCCTGTACGGAAGTGAACATGATGTGATACGTCCGTGCAGACCTCAGCGTGTCTGTTTCATCCCTTTCCCCCCAGGGAGTGATCGCGAAACACGGACTTGAACTTACGCCCACAACGGTGAGCGCCAGTCCGGCCAATAGTTTGTTCTTCAAAGCCTCAATCCTCCGAAAACCGTTCTCGCCACAGCGCCGCCAGTCGCGGCTCCTCGTCAACGCGCTTGATCACCTCCGCCATGCGCGGCGCCGCTGCACAGAAGCGCTCACGCCAAGGCCCGAAGCGAGAGATAACGGCGACATAGAGGTCCAGCACGGTCAGCTCATCACCCAGCAGATATCGTCCGGGCGTCAGCTGCGCATCCATATTGCCCCAGCAGAAAGCGATGCGCTCGTGCACCGCATCGACAACGGCGTCGCGCGCACTCTCGGGTGCGCCGATGCGCCTCACGTCCGGCTTGATCCAGTGCAGCGAATAGATCGCTGACGACACGTACAGCATCCAGCGCAGGAACTGCCGTCTCAGCGGATCGTCGGGCGCCGGCGCCAACCGCGCCTCGGGATACAGGTCCGCCAGATAGATGAGGATGGCCGCGCTCTCGGTCATGACCTCACCGTCCGGCAACACCAGCGTCGGAATCTGGCGCATCGCATTCGCGGGCGCGACGCGCTCACGCGCGGCGGCTTCGGCCCAGGTGGCGCCTTCGATCAGCTGGAAGGGCAGGCCCAGCAGCGTCAGCGTGGCCTCGATGGCGACAGAACCCGAGGCCGCGGCACCGTAAAGGATGAACGGAGCCGTCATGGCCCCGCCATCATCTCGATCAGCTCCTTCGCAAACGCCAGCGCCTCCTCCGGCGTCTCGAAATGCATCTCGTTGTTGAGTTCATCCACGTCGCCGCCAGGCCCCTTGTGGACGACCGACCAACCGCCCGCACCGCCGTCGATGGCGAGCACGCCGAACTGGCCCGGCTCGAGGTCGCGGGCGCTGCCGCCGGTGACGACGATGTCGCGGCCCAAGTGGGAGTGGTAGCGTCTCATCCAACCCATTTTCACGGAGACCCTGCATGAAGGCAGTCTGGAACGGCGTGACCATCGCCGAGAGCAACGACACGGTGGTCGTCGAAGGCAACCACTATTTCCCGCCCGAGGCGCTGAACAAGCAGTACACGACCTTCAGCAACCACGTCAGCCGCTGCCCCTGGAAGGGCGAGGCCAAGTATCTGAGCCTGCTGATCAACGGCGAGATGAATACCGACGCCGTCTGGTACTACCCCGACCCGCTGCCGGCCGCGGCCGAGATCAAGGGCCGATACGCCTTCTGGAAGGGCGTCAAGGTTTCGGAGTGAAGCCTTCAGGCCACAGCGCCCACAGCCGCAGCGGCTGCTTGGTGCGGCCGGCCTGCACCGCGGCTTCGTCGCCCCAGCCCCAGAACAGGTCGGCGCGTACGGCGCCCTGGATGGCACCACCGGTGTCCTGGGCCAGCACCAGGCGGCGCAGCGGCGTCGTGCTCCAGGGCTCGGTGCTGTCCAGCCACAGGGGCGTGCCCAGCGCGATATAGCCGCGGTCGATGGCGACCGAGCGGCCTGGCGTCAGCGGAACGCCCTGGGCGCCTCGCGGGCCCCGCGTCGCGTCGGGCAGGGCCTCCTCGCGGAAGTAGACGACGCGCGGGTTGACGGCCAGGGCCTCGCGCACCTTGCCCGGATTGCGGCGCGCCCAGTCGCTCAGGGTGCGCGGCGTCGCGTCGCTCACTTCGCCACGATCCAGCAGCGGCCGCACGACCGACTGGAAGGGCTGGTCGTTGTGGCCGGCAAAGGCGACGCGGCTGACGCGGTCGGCGCCATTGGCGTCGCGCATGACGAGACGGCCCGAACCCTGGATCTGCAGCTGCAGCAGCGCGAAGGGGTCGTCGACGTAGGCCAATTCCAGCGCCGCGAAGCGCGGGTTGGCGTCCACATCGCGGCGCGGCAGTCGGCGCAGCGCCAAATCGTTCGGCAGGGCATGCAGCGGCCACTGGAAGGCACCCTGGCGGCTGCGGCTGGCGGCGAGCTGGGGCTCGAAATAGCCGGTCAGCAGGCCGGTGGCCTCGCCGCCGTCGGCACTCAGCCGCCAGGGTCGCAGATGCTTCATCAGGAAGACTGTCGCCTCGAGCGGATCGACCGGCGCTTGCAGCGCAGCCCGGGCGCAGAACTCGGCCCAGCCGGGCGCGGGGCGTTGGCAGCTGGCCAGCAGGGCCGGCCAGGCGGCCAGCAGGTCGTCATTGCCCCAGCCAGGCAACTCCTTCCAGTCGACGGCGACCCAGCGCGCGGCGGCGGCGCGCGGCGGCGTCTGGCTGGGTACCGATGGGGTGGCCGATGGCGTTTGCAGCGGCGGCGAGGAGCAGGCGACCAGGCTTCCTAGAATGGCGGCCAGCCCCAACCGCGTCCACCCCGCCATGCTGTTACTCGTCCTCGAAGCCCTCGGCGCGCTGCTGATCTTCGTCTTCATCATCTGGTGGACCATGTTCTCGGGCCGCAACAAGGGCGAGCGCCGCGAGGATTAACGCGGCGGGACCAGGAAGCTCAACGGCGCCCGACGCAGCCTGGCGCGGATGGCCGCATAGACCCGCCTGCGGTCCGCCAGGCGCACGCCGCGCGAACGCATGGCCACCTTGAAGGCGCAGAAGAAGCTGACGCCGACGTTGAGCACGCCGATGCCGGCGATGCACAGCACGCAGGACCAGAAGGCCCAGGTCGCCATGACGCCGACGCCCAGAGCCCCCACAGCGGCCGCGAGCTGGCCGGTGGACAGGGTCACATGGCGCACCTCGATGCCAAGACCGAAGAAGCCGAACAGCGCCGGCACCAGGCCCAGCATCAGGCCCAGGCTGGTATTGGCCGTGAGCCCGGAAATATTGGCTCGCCACCAGCGCGACCAGCGCTGGGCGCGCGCCGAGCCCAGCGTCGCGACGATGCGCGGGTTCCAGGCAATGGCGCTGTCCAGGCGGTGGAAGACGAACCAGTTCTCCACCCAGCCGGCGATGAGGCTGGACGCGAACAGCAGCGTGCCGGTGAAGGCGGCGAACAGCAGCGAGGGACCGAACAGGCTCAACGACTTCAGCACGTAGAGGGCATCCTTCTGGCCCACCAGCGGCGCGCCGAAGGCCAGCCAGCACAGGCCCTGCACGGCCAGCACCAGCGGCGCGGCGAGCGCGAGGTTGCCGACCACCCCGGCCACCTGGGAGCGCACGAGATGCGTCACCTCGTCGACAAAGCCTTCCAGGCCCTCGTCGCGGTCGATGTGCTGCAGCTTGTCGGCCATGGCCGGTGCCGTCATGGCGGGCTGCTTGGTGGCCACCGTCCAGTGCAGCAGATGGATGAGGACGAAGCTGGCGGCGTAGTTCACGCCGGCCCAGAAGCCGCCCCAGAAGGCCGTGAAGCCGAGCAGGGCGATGAGGAACTTGAGCAGCGTCGTGCCGGCAATGACGGCGCCGCCGCCGGCCGCACGCTTCAGCATGTCGCGGTACTCGTCGCGGCTGCGGGTGATGTAGTGCTCGCCGGTCTCGGCGCTGCGTTCGGCCACCTTGCGTGCCAGCAGCGAATAGTGGCGGGCAAACAGCATGCGCAGGCTGCGCCGCTCATGCACGACACGCACGAGGCCGGCCACCAGCCGCATCAACTCGCGCTGCGGCTCGGCCGATACCAGGCAGGCCAGCAGGGCCTCGATGCGGTCCAGTCGCGCCGTCAGCTGCTCGACCGAGAACATCAGGTCCACCGACACGCCATGCGCTTCCAGATGCTCCGGCACGGTCAGCGTGGCGGCGCGGCAGCGGTCCAGCAGCGCGTGCAGGTACTGCATGGCCGGCGCCAGCACGTCCTCCTCGCGCTGCTGAAGGGCGCGCTCCACGGCTTCCCAAGCGGTGGGCAACTGGTGGAAGGGCCTGTCCTGCAGCAGCAGCTCGTCCATGCGCACGCGCAAGGGGCCGGACAGGCCGGCTGCATGCACGCTGCTGACCAGCACCGTGACGGCCGAGCGCATCTCCACCCGCCAGCCGCCATCGGGCGCGGCGGCGAACAGCAGGCCCAGCCGCGCCAGCAGCTCGTCGTCGATGGCGCTGATCCAGTCCTCGTCAGCTTCATCGCCGAACAGCAGTTCGAACAGCGCGGCCAGGTCGCGCGTGTCGGCGCTGGCGGGCAGCACGCGGCGGCGCCGGCGCGCCAGGAACTCGTGCCAAAGCGCCGCGCGCGGCGCGAAGCCCACCTCGGCGAACAGGCTAACCGCATCCACCTCGCTCCACACGCCGGCGATGACGCCCGCGAAGTTGTAGGCATGCTCGGGGTGGCGCTCCAGCACATTGAGCAGGTGCTTGAGCCTGACGAGGGGTCGGGGCGTGCCCTCCTCGCGCGGCGCATGCCGCAGCCATTCCAGCAGGCGTACCAGCCACAGGTTGCGCTCAGCAAGCGTGGCCTGCGGGTCGGCCGCGTTCAGCAGGGCGGTGAGATCCCAGATCAATGCAAGGACGCGCTATCCGCCAGCAGGAACTCGGCGACGTCGGTGTGGAAGACCTCGCAGGCCTCGGTCACGCACAGGAAGCGGCCGCGCATCGTGCCTTGCGGCGTGCTGATCTGGGCCCAGGAGCTGTACTGGAAGGTCTGGCCGGGCGCCAGCACCGGCTGGTGGCCGACGACGGCCAGGCCGTCGACGACCTGAACCTGGCCGCGCGCATCGGTGATCTCCCAATGCCGACCGATCAGCTGCGCCAGCACGTCGCCGCTGTTCTCGATGGTGATGGTGTAGCTGAAGGCGTACAGGCCTTGCTCGAGATGGGTCTGCTCGGGCAGGGCCTGGACGGTGACGCTGCAACTGAAACGGGGGTTGGCCATCAGGTGATTGTCGGCGGAAGCGCTGGACAGGTCCTCGCGAGTGTGCGCGCCCGGATGCGGGATGCAGCGCCAGGCGCAACCACAGCCATGGCTCAGGCCATGGCGCGGATTGCAACGCCGCGATGCGCCCGCAGGCGGGATGCGCGCGCCGCGAAGGACTTGTTCGGCGCTTCCCTGGGGCTATGCTCGCCGCATGTTCGTCGGGATGCGTGATCCTAAGTGCTGCGCTGGTTCTGCCTGCTGAGCGCGCTGCTGAGCCTGGCGGCGCCGGCCCAGGAGCTGACGCTGCGCACGGTGCAGCAGGCCAGCTCGACCGTCAAGTACGACCCGGACGGCAGCCCGCTCAAGCCCGGGCTCTGCCTGGAGATCCTGCGCGCCGTCGAACGCCAGGACCCGGGCCTGCATTTCACCGGCCTGGACCAGCAGGTGCCGCTCAAGCGCGTCGAGCGCCTGCTGGCCGACGGCCTGGTCGACGCCTTCTTCTGCCTGCTGAAGTCGCCCGAGCGCGAGAAGCAGTGGCGCTACGTTCCCGTGCCGCTGTACACCATCCGCCATGTCGTCGTGCAGCGCGCCGACGACCCGCGCAACCCCGATTCCCTGGCCGACCTGGCCGCCCTGAGCCGCCACAAGCCGGTGCTGGTCATGCGGGGCACGGCGGTGGCGCGTCGGCTGATCGCGGCCCATGTGACGGTGGCCGAGGTCGGCTCCGAGCGCGAGGCCCTGCAGATGCTGGCCCTGGGCCGGGCCGATGCCATCTATGGCCAGGACATCAACCTGCAGCACCATGTGCTTGAAAGCAAGTTCGGCGACAAGCTGAAGATAGGACGCACCGCCTTCCTGGAGGAGCCGCAGTTCCTCGCGCTGCGGGCCGACCTGCCCGCTGCCTACGAGGAGCGTCTGACACAGGCACTGCGCAAGCTGGAGAAGGACGGCACGCTGCGCCAGTTGGCCGAAAAGTACCGTTAGCCCCTCGCCCAGCCTTGCACGGCTGCACGCCGGCAAGTCTGGTCGGTCCCCCGAGGGGACGGCGATGCTTGCGGCATCGAGCCGCAAGCACATCGCCCAAGCGGGCCGGCTCGGGAGCGGCCCAGCGCTCGGCCCGAAAGATCAGCTGACACGCCGTGGCCTAGCTGAATGGACACTCAGCACATTGCAAGGAACGCTTCCCCATGCCGCCCCGTCCGCTTTACCTGCCCCCCGACGGCCGCCCCCGCTGCGCCTGGTGCGCCGCCGCGCCCGGCGACGAGTTCTATCTGAAGTACCACGACGAGGAATGGGGCCGACCCGTGGCCGACGACTTTCGCCTGTTCGAGAAGCTCTGCCTCGAGGGTTTCCAGAGCGGCCTGTCATGGCGCACCATCCTGAACAAGCGCGAGGCCTTCCGTGCGGCCTTCGCAGGCTTCGACTACAACAAGGTGGCCACGTTCGGCGAGAAGGACGTGAACCGCCTGCTGGCCGACGCCGGCATCGTGCGCCACCGCGGCAAGATCGAGGCGGCCATCCACAACGCCGGCCGCTGCGTGGAGCTGGTGGCCGCGGAAGGCTCGCTGGCCACCTATCTCTGGCGCTTCGAGCCACCCAAGAACTCGGTGGCCCACAACCTGGCCACGTCAGAGCCTTCTGAAGCCCTGTCCAAGGATCTGAAGAAGCGCGGCTGGAAGTTCGTCGGCCCGACCACCATGCATGCGCTGATGCAGGCCATGGGCCTGATCAACGACCACCAGCCCGGTTGCCACCACTGGAAGGAAGCGCAGCAGGCGCGAGACAGCTTCAAGAGACCGGGAACCTAGAATCCCGGCCCATGGCCGCCCCTCAATACCGCATCGCCCCCAGCATCCTGTCCGCCGACTTCGCCCGCCTGGGCGAGGAAGTGAAGAACGTGCTGGCCGCCGGCGCCGACTGGATCCACTTCGACGTGATGGACAACCATTACGTGCCCAACCTGACCTTCGGCCCCATGATCTGCGAGGCCCTGCGCAAGCACGCGGTCAAGCCCGACGGCACGCCGGCCATCCTCGACGTGCACCTGATGGTGCAGCCGGTCGACAGCCTGGCGCTGGCCTTCTGCCGCGCCGGTGCCGACATGGTGACCTTCCACCCCGATGCCAGCACCCATGTGGACCGCACGCTGCAACTCATCAAGGGCGAAGGCAAGCAGGCCGGCCTGGTCTTCAACCCCGCCACGCCGCTGGACGTGCTGGAGTGGGTCATCGACAAGGTCGACCTCATCATGCTGATGAGCGTGAACCCGGGCTTCGGCGGCCAGAGCTTCATCCCGTCGGCGCTGCAGAAACTGAAGAAGGTGCGCGAGATCATCGACGCCAGCGGTCGCGACATCCGCCTGGAGATCGACGGCGGCGTCAAGGTCGACAACATCCGCGAGATCGCTGCGGCAGGCGCCGACACTTTCGTCGCCGGCTCGGCCATCTTCGGCAAGCCGGACTACAAATCGGTCATCGACGCCATGCGTCAACAACTCACCGCCTGAACGCCATGGCCGCCGTCCTCCTCGTCTGCACCGCCAACATCTGCCGCTCGCCGATGGCCGAGGCCATCTTCAGGGCCAAGCTCGGCGATGTGTTCAAGACCATCGCCTCGGCCGGCGTGCATGCCGACCCGCGTGGCGGCCCGGTGGACGCGCGTGCCGCGGCCGCGCTGGAGCGGCACAAATACAGCCTGGACCGCAAATGGCGCTCGCGCCGCCTCGAGCCCGAGCAGTTGGGCGAGTACGACCTGGTGCTGGCCATGGAGTCGGAGCATGTCGAATCGCTGCGCAAGAAGGCCGCGCCCGAACACCATGCCCGCATCCTGCTGCTGACCGACTTCGTGCCGGAGATGGCCGGCGAAGACATCCCCGACCCCTACTTCGGACCGGTCGCCGGCTTCGATGCTGTCATCGCAATGATCGAACGCGCCGCCGGCAGCCTCCAAATGGCCGCCCGCGAGGGCCGGTTGAAGTTCAGCTGATCACGCAGCCTTACTCGCGAATTCGGCGACCTCACGCACATCCGGCCCCGTGCCGCTGAAACGGTCCAGCGCCAGATAGATGACCGGCGTGATGTAGAGGGTCACGGCCTGGGACAGGATCAGGCCGCCCACCACGGCCAGGCCGAGTGGCTGGCGCAGTTCGGCACCCGCGCCCAGGCCCAGGGCGATGGGCAGCGCCCCCATCAGCGCGGCCAGCGTCGTCATCATGATGGGCCGGAAGCGCAGCTCGCAGGCCTCGCGGATGGCCTCGGCTGGCGTCAGGCCCTGGTTGCGCTGCGCATCCAGGGCGAAGTCGATCATCATGATCGCGTTCTTCTTGACGATGCCGATCAGCATGACGATGCCGATGGTGGCGATGATGGTCAGCTCCATGCCGGCGAGCTGCAGCGTGATCAGCGCGCCCACCGCCGCCGACGGCAGGCCGGCCAGGATGGTGATGGGGTGGATATAGCTCTCGTAGAGCACGCCCAGCAGCACATAGATGACCGCCAGCGCCAGGCCGATCAGCAGCAGCTGGCCGCCCTGCGAGTCCTTGAACACCGCCGCGTCGCCGCCATAGCTGGTGATGACGCTGGCGGGCAGCTGGATCTCGCGGCCATAACCTTCAAGCGCCGCGGTGGCGTCGCCCAGCGGCACGTTGGGCGCGAGGTTGAAGCTGATGGTGATGGCCTGCAGCTGGCCCTGGTGGTTGACGGCCGTGGGCCCGAGGCCGCGCTGCACGGTGGCGAAGGCGCTCAGCGGCACCTGGGCGTTGTTGCGGCCGCGCAGATAGATCTTCTCGAAGGCGTCCTCGCTGGCGCGGTCAGGGTCGCTGGCCTCCATGATGACCTGGTAGGTGTTGCTCTCGGCGTAGATGCTGGACACCTGGCGCTCGCCGAAGGCGTCGTAGAGGGCATTGCGCAGGTCGCCCATCTGCACGCCCAGCACCGACGCGCGCTCGCGGTCGATGACGAGATTGGCCTGCAGGCCGCGCAGCTGGGAGTCGCTGGTCACGTCGCGGAAGCGCTTGTCCTCGCGCAGCCTGTCCTGCAGCTTGACCGACCAGGAGTTCAGCTCGCCGGCCGACACCGATTGCAGGGTGTACTGGTAGCGGCTCTTGCTCTGGCGGCCGCCGAGCTGCAGGTTCTGCACCGGGCGCAGATAGACGGCGATGCCGGGCACGGTGCGCAGCTTCTTGCGCAGGCCTTCCAGCACCTGTGGCATGGCCGGGCGGTCCTTGCGGGGCTTGAGGTTGATGAAGAGGCGACCCGTGTTGGTGGCATTGCCACCGCCGCCGATGCCGGCCGACACGCTGGCCACCGCCGGGTCGTTCTGCACGATGGCCGCGACCTTCTCCTGCAGCAGCGTCATGGCCGTGAAGGAGATGTCCTCGGCGGCCTCGGTGCTGCCCTGGATCTGGCCGATGTCCTCCTCGGGGAAGAAGCCCTTGGGGATGCTCATGTAGAACCAGACCGTGGCCGCGAAGCTGACGACGGCCACGCCGATGACCCACCAGCGGTGGCGCAGCGCGACGTCCAGGCTGCGCGTGTAGCCGCCCAGCACCCAGTTGAAGCCCTGCTCGAAATGGCGGCCCAGCCAGCCTTCCTCGGTGTGCTCGTGATGCTTGAGCAGGCGGCTGCACAGCATGGGCACCAGGGTCAGCGACACCACGGCCGAAACCAGGATGGACAGCGAGACGACGACGGCGAACTCGTGGAAGAGCAGGCCGATGACGCCCGGCATGAAGAAGATCGGGATCAGCACCGCCACCAGCGAGATCGAGATCGACATGATGGTGAAGGCCATCTCGCGCGCGCCGCGTATCGACGCCTCGAAGGGCGCCATGCCGTCCTCGATGTGGCGGTGGATGTTCTCCAGCATGACGATGGCGTCGTCCACCACCAGGCCCACGGCCAGCGTGATGCCCAGCAGCGAGATGTTGTCCAGCGAATAGCCCAGCGCGAACAGCAGGGTCAGCGCGCCGATCAGCGAGATCGGCAGGGACAGCGTCGGGATCAGCGTCGCCACGGCGCGGCGCAGGAAGATGAAGATCACCATCACGACCAGCACCACCGTCAGGGCCAGCGTGAAGTAGACGTCGTGCAGGGACTCGCGGATGGACACCGAGCGATCATTCAGCGTGTCCATCTTGATGGAGGCCGGCATCTGCGCCGCGAAGCGCGGCAGCAGGGCCTTGACGGCGTCGACGACCTTGACGGTGTTGGCGTCGGGCTGGCGCTGGATGGCCAGCACGATGGAGCGCTCGCCCTGGAAGCTGCCGAAGCTCTTGACGGTCTCGAAGCTGTCCTGCACATCGGCCACGTCGCGCAGATAGACCGGCGCGCCGTTGCGCGAGGCGATGACGACGGCGCCGAACTCCTGCGCGTTCTTCAGCTGCTTGTTGGCCTGGATGGTCAGGGTCTGACGGGCACCATCCAGCACGCCCACCGGCGTGTTGGCATTGGCACCGCGGATGGCCGCCTGCAGCTCCTCCAGCGTGATGTTGCGCTGGTTCAGCAGCTCGTTCCTGGCCTTGATGCGCACCGCGAAGCGCTTCTGGCCAAAGATGGACACCTGGGCCACGCCGTCGATGGTCGACAGGCCCGGCGACAGCAGGTTCTCGGCGTAGTCGTTCAATTCGGACAGGTTGATGGACGGCGAGGTCAGCGCCACCAGCAGCACCGGCGCGTCGGCCGGATTGACCTTGCGGTAGCTGGGCGGCGAGGTCATCTCGGCCGGCAGCGCGCGCAGCGAGCGGAACAGCGCGGCCTGCACGTCGACGGCGGCGGCGTCGATGTCGCGCGAGGGGTCGAACTCCAGCGTCAGCGAGGTGTTGCCCAGCGTGTTGACCGAGGAGATGGTCTGCAGGCCGGCAATGGTCGAGAACTGCTTTTCCAGCGGCAGGGCCACCGACGATGCCATGGTCTCCGGCGAGGCGCCGGGCAGCGACGCCCCGACGTTGATGATGGGCGTGTTGTAGGACGGCAGGGCCGCCACCGGGATGCGGCTCCAGGCCGCCAGGCCGCCGATGACCAGCGAGATGTTCAGCAGGACGGTCATCACCGGCCTGCGGATGAAAAGCTCCGTCAACCTCATTGGGCGGCCCCGGAGGCAGCCATGCCGGCCGGCTTGACGACGGGCGCCAGCAGTTTCACCGGCGTGCCGGGACGCAGGTTCTGCTTGCCGTCCACGACGACCTGCAGGCCGGCCTCCAGGCCCTCGACGACGGCCAGCTCACCCATGCCGGCGCGCACCTGCACCGGCACCAGCTTGGCCGTGTTCTCGGGCGTGACGACGTAGACCGAGCGCTCATTGCCGCGCAGGATGAGGGCAACCTGCGGCACGACGGTGGCACCCTTGAGAGTGCGCAGCGTCACGCGCACGCGCAGGTACTGGCCCGGCCACAGCGAGTGGGCCTGGTTGTCGAACTCGGCCTTGACCTTGATGGTGCCGGTCGTCGTGTCGACGAGGTTGTCGACGACGGTGACATGGCCCTTCACCGCCACGGCGCCGCGCGGCGAGCCGGGTGGGGGCAGAGCCTCGACGTCCAGGCGGCCGCTGCGCGTGGCCTCCAGCAGCGTGCCCAGCTGCGTCTCGGGCAGGTTGAAGGCGATGCTGATGGGATCCAGCTGGGCGATGTTGACCAGGGGCGCCGCGGTGGCGCTGGGCTGCACCAGGCTGCCGGCGAAGACGCTGACGATGCCGGCGCGGCCGCTGATGGGGGCGCGCAGCTCGTTGTAGCCCGCCGTGACCTGGGCGGCCTGCACGGCGGCCTCGTCGCTGCGGATCAGAGCCCGGCCGGCATCGAAATTGGCTTGCGCCGTGTCGACGGCGTTCTGGGCGATGAAGTTCTGCGCCTTCAACTCCTTGGCGCGATTGAGCTGGCGCTCCAGGTCGGTCAGCGCGGCCCGGTCGCGCGCCAGCTGGGCCTTGGCCTTCTCCAGCGAAGCGCGGTCGGCACGGTCGTCGAAGCGGAACAGCAGCTCGCCCTTCCTGACGTTCTGGCCGTCCTTGACCAGCACCTGGGCCACGGTCGAAGTCGTCTGCGCGCGCAGGTCCACGCTCTGCAAGGCCGTGACGGTGCCGCTGGCCTCGACGGTGATGGGCACGTCGGCCTGCTGCACCTTGACCACACCCACCATCTGCGCCGGCGCGCTCGCGCCCTTGCCCGGTGCCGACGCCGCACCGCCCCCTTCGGCATCGGCCTTGCGCCCGCAACCCGCCAGCGCGGCCGCGACGGCCACGAGGAGGCCACAGAGGTTCAGGGAAGAGGTCGCGCGCATGTGGCTGGGCCTGCCAAAAGTAATGGGGATTGACGAAAAAAACACGCCAGCTTATCTGCGCTTTTTTGCTCGCAGATTGCTGGCGTGCTCATGCGCGTGAGCAATGTCCTAACGCATCAGCGCGCACGCCAGCCGCGCGCCGACGACTGCATTGTTTTTCACCAGCGCGATATTGGTGGTCAGGCTGCGGCCGCCCGTCAGTGCCTTGATGCGGGCCAGCAGGAAGGGCGTGATGGCCTTGCCCTGGATGCCCTGGGCTTGGGCCTCGGCCAGCGCCTGCGTCGTGATGGCGTCGATCTCCTCGCGCGGCATGGCCTGGGCGGCCGGCACCGGGTTGCTCACCACCACGCCGCCATTCAGGCCGAGTGCCCACTTGGCGCGGATGAAGCGCGACTGCTCGTCGGCGCCATCCATGCGGAAGTCGGCCTTGAGGCCACTGTCGGGCGTGAAGAAGGCGGCGAAATTGTCCTGGCCGACCGACAGCACCGGCACGCCGTGGGTCTCCAGGTATTCCAGCGTCAGGCCGAGGTCGAGGATGGACTTGGCGCCGGCACAGACCACGGCCACCGGCGTGCGCGCCAGCTCCTGCAGGTCGGCCGAGATGTCGAAGCTCTCATGGCCGCCGCGGTGCACGCCGCCGATGCCGCCAGTGACGAAGACCTCGATGCCGGCCAGGTGGGCACAGATCATGGTCGCGGCCACCGTCGTCGCGCCCAGGCGGCCGGTGGCGATGGCGAAGGGCAGGTCGCGGCGGCTGAGCTTCATCGCATCCGGCGCCTGCGCCAGCTGCTTCAACTCGTCGTCGGTCAGGCCGACGCGGATGCGGCCGCCGATGACGGCGATGGTGGCCGGCACGGCGCCTTCGCTGCGGATGACCTCCTCGACCTCGCGCGCCGTGTCCAGGTTCTGCGGCCAAGGCATGCCATGGGCAATGATGGTGGACTCGAGGGCGACGATGGGCCGACCGGCTTGCTGGGCGGCGGCGACTTCGGGCGAGAGCTGGATCAGTTCATTCATCGTTGTTCTAGGAAGCTGGCGTTCAGTTCGGGATGGACGCTGTCCTCGGTCTGCAGCGTCAGCGCGGCGAGGTCCAGGCCCAGGCGGG
>CBHWBD010000004.1:0-68193 GCA_966111775.1 uncultured Comamonadaceae bacterium
AGCGCGGTGCCGATGCGCTGTGGATCGTCAACGTCGGCGACATCAAGCCGATGGAATTTCCGATCAGCTTCTTCCTCGACATGGCCTGGTCGCCCAAGGCCATGACGCCGGCGGCGCTGGCGGCCTACCCGAAGGACTGGGCGGCGCAGACCTTCGGCGCGGACCATGCAGCGGAGATCGGCGAGCTGGTCACGCGCTACAGCCAGTACGCGGCGCGGCGCAAGCCCGAGCTGGTCGACCCCAGCAGCTTCCCGCTTGGCGCGGCTTCGGCGGATGCGCTGGATGGCGGCGACTTCGGCCGGCGCGTGGCCGAGTGGGAAGCCTTGGAGGCGCGTGTCGCCAAGCTCAAGCCAGCGCTGCGGCCCGACCAGCTCGACGCCTATTTCCAGCTCGTCGAGCACCCGGTGCTGGCCATGGCCAACCTCTACCGCCTGCACTACGCGGCGGCCTGGAACCACCGCCTGGCCAAGGCCGGTGACGCACGCGCCAATGTCTTCGCCGACCGCGCCGAAGCGGCCTTCCAACGCGACCAGGCGATTGCCGACCAGTACCACGCCATCGCCGGCGGCAAGTGGGCCGGCATGATGCTGCAGACCCATATCGGCTACACGAGCTGGCAGCAGCCGGACAAGAACATCATGCCGGCCGTGCGGCGTGTGGCCGGCAGTGCGGATGCGGCCGAGGTGCAGCGTCAGCTGGACCTCGGCGCACCGGTCGCTTCCAGGGCCATCACTATTGAAGCCCCGCGCTTCAGCCGCGCCGTCAATGGCCAGGGCCTGACCTGGACGGCCATTCCCAATCTCGGCGCTGGCCTGGGCGCGGTGACGGCCTTGCCGCAGGGCCGCGCGTCGACGACGCTGGCCGACGGTGTGCGGCTGGAGTACGACGTCGACACGACCCAGGCCGGCGACATGCTGCTCAGCCTGCACATGGTGCCGACGCTGGATACGCGCAACGGCGGCGGCATTCGCCTGGCCGTCGGCATCGACGACCAGGCCGTGCAGGAACTCAAGCTCAATCTCGTGCCCACTGCCGGCCCCGAGCTGGCGCGCGCCGAGAAGGACTGGGCTCAGGCCGTCAAGGACAACGACTTCGTGCTGAGGGGCTCGTTCAAGGGCTTGCAAGCCGGTCGCCACGTCATCAAGGTCTGGCGCCTGGATGACAACGCCGTGCTGCAGCGGCTGGTGCTGGCGCCGCTGCAAAGCATCAACGTCGCGCCCCGCGGCGCGGCGATCACCGGCAACTACCGCAACCTGCTGCGCGAGATCCGCCCCGAAATCAAGGAAGCCGACATCGATGCCAAGCTGGCCGGCTACTGGAAGTCGCTGTTCGAGGGCGGTGCGGATCAACGAGTCGTCTATGCCGCAGCCGCCACGCCCGACGGCCCGGCCGCCTATGTGCTGGACGTCAACAACGCCGACGTGCGCAGCGAGGGCATGTCCTACGGGATGATGATTGCCGTGCAGATGGGCCGCAAGGCCGAGTTCGACGCGCTGTGGAACTGGGCTGCCACGCATATGCGCTACCGCACGGGGCCGCGTGCCGGCTACTTCCGCTGGCAGTGCCAGCCCAAGGGTTGCGACAAGGATGCCGTGCCCGCGTCCGACGGCGAGGCCTATTTCGCCACCGCCCTGTTGATGGCCGCCGGTCGCTGGGGCAATGGCCAGGGCCTCTACGACTACAACGCCCAGGCCCAGGCCCTGCTCAGCACCATGCTGCACAAGGAGACCCTGAACGGCGGCGTCGTCGCCGGCGTCAGGGCCATGTTCTCGCCCGACCGTGGTCAGGTCGTCTTCGTGCCCATTGGCGAGGCCGCCGACTTCAGCGACCCGTCCTACCACCTGCCGGCCTTCTACGAGATCTGGGCCCGTCGCGCCGCCAAGCCCGAGGACCGCAAGCGCTGGGCCGAGATCGCCGACATCAGCCGCGCCTATTTCTCGGTTGCCGCGCATCCCAAGACGGGCCTGACGCCCGACTACGCCGAGTTCGACGGCCGCCCCCACAAGCACGAGGGCCACGAGGACTTCCGCTACGACGCCTTCCGCACCGCGGTGAACTGGAGCGTCGACCAGGCCTGGTGGGACAAGAACCCCGACGCGGCCGGCCTGAGCCGCAGGCTGCTCGCCTTCTTCGCCTCACAGGGCAAGAACGGCAAGCCCTATCCCCATCTCTACACGCTGGACGGCAAGCCCTTGAACGACGAAGCGTCCAAAGGGCTGATGGCCAGCAATGCGGTGGCGGCCCTGCTCGTCGACAAGGCGCTGGCCGAGCGCTTCGTCAACGACATCTGGGCCTTGGAGCCGCCGTCTGGCCAATGGCGCTACTACGACGGCCTGCTGCAGTTCATGGGCCTGCTGCATGTGACGGGGCGTTTCAAAGCATGGTGAAAAGGGAGACAAACATGAAGACCTTGTTGACGCTCGGCCTCGCCGGCTGCCTGGCCTTGACGGGCCCGACCTTCGCGGCGCCGGCTGCCGATGTCGAGGCCCAGGCCCAGGCCCGCCGCATCGTGTCGCAGCTGACGCTGGACGAGAAGACGGAGCAGCTGCTCAACGGCGCGCCCGCCATCCCGCGCCTGGGCATCCCGGCCTACAACTGGTGGACGGAGTCGCTGCACGGCGCCTTCGGTCCCGGCGCGACGACCAACTTCCCTCAACCGATCGGGCTGGCCGCCAGCTTCAATGACCGGTTGATGCAGGACGTGGCCGCCGCCATCAGCACCGAGGTGAGGGCCGTCTACGCGCTGGGCCGCGGCAAGGACAACCCCAACCGCATCGGCGGCTCGCTGGACACCTGGTCGCCCAACATCAACATCTTCCGCGACCCGCGCTGGGGGCGGGGCCAGGAGACCTACGGCGAGGATCCCTTCCTGACCGGCAGCCTGGCCAAGTCCTTCGTGCGCGGCATGCAGGGACCGGATGCGTCCCTGCCCCAGGTCATCGCCAGCCCCAAGCATTTCGCCGTGCACAGCGGGCCGGAGTCGACGCGCCATTCGGTGGACGTCTGGGTCTCGGCCCAGGACCTGGAGGACACCTATCTGCCGGCCTTCCGCGCCGCCATCGTCGACGCCCAGGCCGGTTCCATCATGTGCGCGTACAACCGCATCAACGGCGAGCCGGCCTGTGCCAGCCAGAGCCTGCTGGTGAAGACGCTGCGCCAGGACTGGCAGTTCAAGGGCTATGTGGTGTCGGACTGCGACGCGGTCATCGACATCAGCGCCCACCACAAATACGCCGTCGATGCCGCTGCGGGTGCCGCCGCGGCGCTCAAGGCCGGCATGGACAACGAGTGCAATGTCGCGACCCTGTCGCACACGCCGGGCCTGGGCGAGCGCTACAAGCAGGCCCTGCAGCGCGGCTTGCTGCGGGAGGCCGACATCGACAACGCCCTCGTGCGACTGTTCTCGGCGCGGCTGCGCAACGGTGACCTGCCGGGCCTGGGCGAGCGCAGCTTCCCCGCGGCCGAGACGATCAACTCGGCCGAGCATCGCGCCCTCGCGCTGAAGGCCGCGGTCGAGAGCCTGGTGCTGTTGAAGAACGATGGCCTGCTGCCGCTGCCGGCCACGGCCCGCATTGCCGTCGTCGGCCCGCTGGCCGATGCGCGCCGTGTGATGCGAGGCAACTATTCCTCGGGCCAGACCGGGCCGACGCAGACGGTCTTCGAAGGTCTGCGCCAGCAATTCCCGGCCAGCCAGGTCCAGCTGCTGCCCTTCGGCGCCTCCATCACCGACGGTGACCCGGTGCCGGCCAGCGCGTTCGTCGCGCCCGACGGCAGCCCGGGGCTGCGCGCCAGCTATTTCAACCTGGAGACCGGCTCGCCCAAGGACGCCGGCAAGCGCCGATTCCAGGCCAAGGCCTTCGCCAGCCACGGCGTGGCCCAGCTCGACTCACGCCCGCGGGACTTCGCCGAGGCGGGCGAGGTGACGCGCACCGTCTGGACTGGCTTCCTGGTCGCACCCGACAGCGGCAGCTACCGGCTTGGCGTGGCCGGCATCAAGGGCGAGGTGCGCGTCGGCGGCCGCGACGTCAGCCTGGCCAGGCGTGCGACGCAATGGGCCGAGCCGGTGGCCCTGGTGCCGCTGCAGCTGAAGAAGGGCGAGCGCGTCGCGCTGCGCTTCGAGGCCGAGTCGGGCGGCAGCGCGCCGCCAGCCCTGGTGTGGAAGCGCGTGTCGAGCCAGCCGCTGGCGGAGCTGCGCGCGGGCGTGGCGAAGGTCGACGTGGTCGTGGCCGTCATGGGCCTGACCTCCGACCTCGAGGGCGAAGAGATGCCCGTCAAGATCGACGGCTTCTCGGGCGGCGACCGCACCAAGCTGGACCTGCCGGCCGACCAGCGCGCCTATCTGCAGGCCGCGGCCCAACTCGGCAAGCCGCTGGTGGTCGTGAACCTGAGCGGCAGCGCCATCGACCTGTCCTGGGCCAAGGCGAATGCGGCCGCCATCGTGCAGGCCTGGTATCCCGGCGAGGGCGGCGGCCAGGCCATTGCCCAGGTGCTGGGCGGCGCGGCCAACCCGGGCGGGCGCCTGCCGGTCAGCTTCTATCGCAGCGCGGCCGACCTGCCGCCCTTCGACGACTACCGCATGGCGGGTCGCACCTATCGCTTCTTCGGCGGCGAGGTGGTCTACCCCTTCGGCCACGGGCTGAGCTATTCGAGCTTCCGCTACGAGCCGGCCACCGTCGAGGTGCAGGAAGACGGCCTGCAGACGCGGCTGCGGGTGCGCACCGCCGTCACCAACACCAGCCAGCGCGACGGCGACGAGGTCGCCCAGCTCTATCTGCTGCCGCCGCGTTTCGAGGGCGGCCCGCGCCTGGCGCTGCGCGGCTTCCAGCGCCTGCACCTGAAGGCCGGCGAGAGGCGCGAGCTGAGCTACAGCCTGGATGCGCGCGACCTCAGCTTCGTCGACCGCGACGGCGTGCGCCAGCTGATGCCCGGCGGCTACCGCCTCAGCGTCGGCGGCGGCCAGCCCGACACCGGCGCTCCGGTCGTGAGCGCCGAGTTTTCCTTGAAACAACAAACCCTGCTGCCACGATGAAAACCATCACATCCCTTCGCACCACGCTGATCTCCCTGGCCCTGCTGCTGGCCAGCGCCGCGGGCGTCCGGGCCCAGGATGGCCGCATCTACCCGCTGCAGGCGCCGCCCGAGCCCAACGCCATCCCGCTCGGCACGGGCGGCGTCGACAAGCAGCCCGCCGCCGAAGGCTGGTTCCGCCAGTGGGGCGAGCCCATGGTGCGCAATGTCAGTGCCGCCACGCTCACGCCCTTCCTGCCCGCGCCGGGCAAGGCCAATGGCGCTGCGGTCCTGGTGGTGCCGGGCGGCGGCTTTCGCTGGCTGTCGATCAACAACGAGGGCTGGAAGGTTGCCCAGGCCCTGGCCGACCGCGGCGTCGCCGCCTTCGTGCTCAAGTACAGGCTGATCCCGACGCCGGATTCGCTGGAGGGCCTGCAGGACTCGATGAATCGCCTGTTCGCGGCCGCCGGCGAGGGCGGCAAGCCGCCGCCGCTGAACCCCGACCTGTCCAACCAGCTCGCCGACGCCGAGGCCGCCTATGCCCTCATCCTGTCACGGGCCAAGACCTGGGGCGTCGACCCCAGCCGGCTGGGCATGATGGGCTTCTCGGCCGGCGCGGGCCTGACCCTGCACGCCACGCTGAACTCCAAGACCATGAAGCTGGCCTTCATCGCCCCGATCTACGGCGGCATGGGGCCGGTCGACGTGCCCAAGGGCGCGCCGCCGATGTTCAACGCCATCGCCAGCGACGACTTCCTGTTCCGCGGCCAGTTCGGCGTCGTCAAGTCCTGGTTCGACGCCGGGCGGCCGGTGGAGTTCCATCTCTACCAGAACGGCGGCCATGGCTTCGGCCTGGGCTATCCGGGCAACACCGCCAACGGCTGGTTTCCGGTCTTCATGCACTGGATGGACGTGAACAGCTGGCTGGCGGCCAAGGCCGTGCCCTGACGCAGCAGCAGAGCGGCTGGCCCCGGCCGCCCTGACCATCCATCCCATCGCGCTCATGCCGGCACGGCGGCCAGCGGCCGCCTCGGCAGGCGCATGAACATCAGCGCCGACAGGAAGGCACCCATGCCCAGCGCGAAGGCGCCGATGAAGAGCCAGCGGTAGGTCGAGAACGAGTCGTAGATCAGCCCGCCCAGCACCGGCCCCAGGGCCATGCCGATGCTGCTGGCCATGGCGGTGCCGCCGATGACCGTGCCCATCATGCGCAGCGGGAAGTTCTCGCGCGCGATGACGGCGAACAGCGGCATCACGCCGGCATAGGTGAAGCCGAACAGCGCGGCCACGGTGTAGAAGCTCTTCAGCTCGCGGGCGTACACATAGCCCAGCACCACGATGGCCTGGGCCAGCAGGGCCAGCACCAGAGTGCGAGCGGCGCCGAAGCGGTCGCCGAGCAGGCCGAAGACGAGGCGGCCGCCCATGCCGGCCAGGCCTTCCAGGCTGTAGATGGAGACGGCGGCCATCAGCGGGATGCCGCAGGTGACGGCATAGCTGACGGTGTGGAAGATCGGCCCGGAATGCGTCGCGCAGGTCAGGAAGCTGGTCAGCACCAGGATCAGGAAGGGCGCCGAGCGCACGGCCTGGCCGACGGAGGGGCCGGGCTCCTGCGCCGCGCCGGCAGCAGCTTCGACCGCGAGGGCCGGTGGGCGGCGAATCAGCGTCGCTGCCGGCAGCATGACGCTGGCCACCACGGCCGCGACGATCTGCAGCGTGCTGCGCCAGTTGTGGGCCTGCACCAGCCAGGCGACCAGGGGCGACATGGTCAGCGGCGCCATGCCCATGCCGGCCGAGACCAGCGACACGGCCAGGCTGCGACGGGTGTCGAACCAGCCGGTCACGCAGGCCATCAGTGGCGCGAAGATGGCCGCGGCGCTGACGCCGACGAGGGCGCCGAACCACAGCTGGAAGCCGCCCAGCGAGCCGGCGAAGCTGGCCAGCACCAGGCCGGCGATGAGCAGCACCGTGCCCGTGAGCACCACGGCGCGCGGCCCGATGCGATCCGACAGCACGCCCCAGCCCATGCTGCCGACGGCCAGGGCCGTGAAGGCAATGGTCATGGCAGTGGAGATGCCTGTCGTGGACCAGCCCGTGTCCAGCGCGATGGGCCGCAGCAGCACGGGCAGGGAGAAGAGGGCGCCGATGGCCACGCAGCCGAGCAGACCGCCGGCGGCGACGATGACCCAGCGGTAGTGCTCGCGCACGGCGTTCGTCCAGGAAGACATGGCGGTTCCTTCGCGTCAGACGTTGGCGGGCGTGCAGCCGCAGCCGGGTGCGTCGAGCTGGCGCACCTCGCACTCGATGTCCCAGTCTGTGCCGTGCAACTTCAGGAAGCGATGCGTCAGCGCCAGCGCGGCCTCGCGAGACGGCGCCTCGAAGATGGCGAAGCCGGCGATGACCTCCTTGGTCTCGGTGAAAGGCCCATCCACCACCGACAGCAGGCCGCCGCGCTGCAGGCGCACGCGCACGCCTTCCGACGAGGGCCGCAGGCCGGCTGTGCTGACGAGCTGGCCGCTGCGGGTGAGTTCATCGATCAGCTGGCCCATGTCGGCCATCAGCTGTTCGCTGGGTGCCTGGCCGGTGGTTTCGTCGGCGCGGATCATCGACAGGAATCGCATGCTCGGTCTCCATCCAAGTTCGAATCGCGGCGGACCGATTCCGCCGTCTGCCCTCATGACGAACGAGGCGGCGCGAAATCGACAAGCGCGGCTGAATTCATCCCCGGCTTGCCGAACGGCCCAACTTGATGCACGATTGCAAAATAGCTGACAACGCTGTCATTTCATCCGGTTTCATGAAAAACCATCTCTCTGCCCCCTCCCATGCCGCCACCCTGCGCATGGTGGCGGATGCCTCCGGCGTGTCGACGACGACTGCCTCGCGAGTCATCAACAACGCCCCCCATGTGCGCCCCGAGAAACGCGAGGCCGTGCTGGCGGCGATCGCGCGCCTGGGCTTCGTACCCAACACCATTGCGCGGGCCCTGGCGGACGGGCGCTCGCGCACCATCGGCATCGTCGTCCAGCATTTCGAGAGCCCCTGCTATGCCTGGACGCTGCGCGGCGTCGAGGAGGCCCTGTCCAAGGCCGGCTACGGCCTCGTCGTCGCCAGCGGGCATTGGGACCGGCGCGAGGAAGAGCGCTGCGTGCAGTCGCTGAAGGCGCGCCGCGTCGACGGCATCATCGTGTTGACCGGCACACTGGACGACAGCTTCCTGACCGAGCTGGCCCAGGACCTGCCCGTCGTGGCGACTGGCCGGGACCTGAAGGCGCCGGGCCTGCACTGCCTACACTCCAACGACTTCGAAGGCGCCCGCGCCGCGACGCGGCATCTGATCCAGCGTGGCCACCGCCGCATCGCCCACATCACCGGCGACCCCAGCCACCCGGATGCCCTCGAGCGCGAGCGGGGCTATCGCGCGGCGCTGCAGGAGGCCGGCGTCGCTCTGGACCGTGCCCTGGTGGTGCGCGGCAACTACCAGGAGACCAGCGGCGAGCGGGGCGCGGAAGACCTGCTGCGCCGCGGCATCGAGTTCTCGGCGATCTTTGCGGCCAACGACCAGATGGCCGCCGGCGCCGCGCAGGCGCTGTGCCGGCATGGCCTGCGCATTCCGCAGGACGTGTCCGTGGTCGGCTTCGACGATGTGCTGGCCTCGGCCCATGCCTGCCCGCCGCGCACGACGGTCAATCTGTCGCCGGCCGAACTGGGGCGCCGCGCAGTCGCCGCCATGCTGGACCTGCTGGCCCACCGCCGGCCCCGGGCCGTGGCGCCCGCGCCCGAGCTGGTGGTGAGGCTGTCAACGCGCTTTGTCTGAGGCGCTCCCGGCCTGCTGTGCCAGATGCGCCTTCAGCGCGTCGCGCAGGCGGCGGTGGTCGTAGACCAGGCCGCCGAGCGGAATGCGCACGTCACCGCCGTTGAAGGCCCGCAGGATGCGGCGCCACAGACTTTTCTGCACCACGCCGCCGTCTGGCAGCTGGGCGCCGGCGCGCAGCGTCAGCATCAATGAGTCGCCCTCGCCGTAGTCCATGGTCGCGGACTGGACGGCGCTCCAGGGCAGGTGGACATGGAGATGGAAGTTGTCGGTGATGCCGCGGGCATCGACGACCAGGGCCGGGCCCTGTTCCCGCAGCGCCTTCAGGGCCGGACCGGCCACGCTGGCCGCCAGGGCCAGGGACATCAGCGCGAAGAAGATGCCCATGGCCAGCCCCAGCCGTGCGCCGAACATGGCCGGCAGCAGGAAGGGCGCGGACAGCCCGGCCAGGCACACGACGAAGGCGAAGGGCAACGAGAACACCACGGTCCAGCGCCGGCGCTCGAAGGACAGCGGCGCCGGCTTGGGTGGCAGGGCGTCAGGCAAGGGCATGGCCCAACCATAGCTTGCCTGCCGATCCCTTCCGCTTGCTGCGCTGCACAAATCCTTTGACAGCGCAGTCGGCCCCTGCCTAGAGTCGGCCTCACCTAACGGGAGAACGACATGGACTGGTTGAAGCAGATCAAGATCGGGCCCCGACTGGGCCTGGCTTTCGGTGTCGTGCTGTGCCTGCTGGCCGCCGTGGCGCTGCTGGGGCGGGCCAGCCTGGCCCAGGTGGCCGCGGGGCTGGAGACCGTCTACCAGGACCGCACGGTGCCGCTGGCCCAGCTCGGTGACATCGGCCGGCTGACCATCCGCAACCGCTTCCTGCTCGCCGACATGATGCTCAAGGCCGAGCCCACGGTCGTCGAGAAGCACACCCAGGAGATGGCCGCCAACATCAAGGCCATCGACGAACTGCTGAAGCTATACCTTGCCACCAAGCTGACCGAAGAGGAAAAGCAACTGGCCGACCGCTTCGTGGCGGCGCGCACCAGCTATGCGCAGCAGGGCCTGGCGCCGGCGCGGGCCGCCCTGCTCAAGGGCGACGCCGAGGCGGCGCGCGCCCTCTACGAAGGCAAGGTGGCCGAGATGGCGCCGCTGGTGGCGGACACCCTGGGCGAATTGCAGCGCCTGCAGGTGCGCGTGGCCCAGCAGGAGTTCGAGGCCGCCCAGGCCGTGCAGCGCCGCGCCGAATGGGTCACCCTGTCGGCCGCCATCTTCGCCATCGTCATGGGCATCGTGCTGGCCTGGCTGATCACCCGCTCCATCACCCAGCCCGTGGCCGCCGCCGTGCAGCTGGCCGAGGCGGTATCGACCGGCGATCTGCGCCAGCGCGTCGTCGTCCGGGGTCAGGACGAGGTGGCGCAGCTGCTGCGAGCGCTGGGCACGATGAACGAGAACCTGGTCAGGATCGTCAGCCAGGTGCGCCACAGCTCGGACTCCATCGCCACGGGTTCGTCGGAGATCGCCACCGGCAATGCCGACCTGTCGCAGCGCACCGAGGAACAGGCCTCCAACCTGCAGCAGACGGCGGCGTCGATGGAAGAGATGAGCGCGACGGTCAAGCAGAACGCCGACATCGCCCGCACGGCCACCCAGCTGGCCAGCAGCGCCAGCGGCGTGGCGACCAAGGGCGGCGAGGTGGTGGGCCGTGTCGTCAGCACCATGGACGAGATCACGACCAGCTCGCGCAGGATCGTCGACATCATCGCGACCATCGACGGCATTGCCTTCCAGACCAATATCCTGGCCCTGAATGCGGCCGTGGAGGCCGCGCGGGCCGGCGAACAGGGGCGGGGCTTTGCGGTGGTGGCCGGCGAGGTGCGCGTGCTCGCGCAGCGGTCGGCCGAGGCGGCCAAGGAGATCAAGGGCCTGATCGGCCAGAGCGTCGAGAAGGTCGATGCCGGCTCGCAGCTGGTGGCCGAGGCCGGCAGCACCATGGGCGAGATCGTCGCCCATGTGAAGCGCGTGGCCGACCTGATCGGCGAGATCGATGCCGCCAGCGGCGAGCAGGCCAAGGGCATCGGCCAGGTCAGTGAGGCCGTCAACCAGCTCGACCAGGTCACGCAGCAGAACGCGGCCCTGGTGGAGGAATCCGCCGCCGCGGCCGAGAGCCTGAAGCACCAGGCGGCGCGGCTGGCGGAGGTGGTGGACCAGTTCAAGCTCGGCGCCGAGGTGCAGGCGCCGCCGCCGCCAGCCAGGCGTGCGCCAGCGAAGTTCGTGCGTCCGCCCGCACCCAGGCCGGCGCGGCCCACGATGGCGGCCGACGAAGGCGGGAACTGGGAAAGCTTCTGAGCGTCTTTGCCGGCAGGGCGCTTCAGGTGCCGCGCCGGTGCCAGAGCGTGAGGCCGGCCATCGCGATGCCGAGGCCGGCATGGGTCCAGCCCAGGGCGGGCCGCAGGTCATCCGGCGCGAAGTAGTACAGCAGATAGCCGGTCAGCACGAGCAGAGCGGCGAGACCGCACAGCAGCAGGCCGGTGCGTTGCTGGCCCGCGAGGTGCCAGCGCCGGCTCAGGCGCCAGCCCTGGGGGATGTGGGCGGCTGCCAGGGCCCCGAGCACGAAGACGCCGAGCATCGCGACCAGGCCGTGCAGACGCAGGCACCAGGCCTCCAGGGGATGCGGCAGCTCACCCGTCCCGGCACCGACGCTGTAGTGCAGGGCCAGCCAGGCAAGGCCGGTCAGCAGCAGCAGTGCGCCGCTGGCATGCAGGGCGTGGCGCTGCCAGCGCGGCAGCCGGTGGCGCGGCGGGTGCGTGGGATGCGGCGGACGGGCGCGGGGATGGTGCTGGCGGGTCATGAGCAGCGTGGCGCTTCGTGCCGCCAGGCGGCCGCATCGTAGCGGGCCAGCACAGCGTGGTCGCAGTGGCCGCTGAGCGCGACGACCTTGGTCAGCGCATCGGCCCACAGGCACAGCGGCGCGGCCACGCTGACATGGGCCTGCACGGCGCGCAGCGTCGCCGAGCGGCTGCCGGGCGCGTAGTGGCTGGTGGCGAAGGCGCCATCGGCCAGGCGCGCGAATTCGCGCGTGCCGCCGCCCGCTTCGTCGCGCAGCAGGATGGGCAGCTCGAGGTCGCCGAACACGCGCAGGTCGCCGCCGGCATTGACCCAGCCGGCCTCGGCGCCCGCATCGCGCAGGGCCTGCACGGCGAGGTCGACGGCCTGGCCCTTGGCGATGCCGCCGAGATCCAGGGCGACGTCGCGTTCGAGCTTGTGCAGCCGGTCGCCGTCGAGGCGCCAGGCCTCGGGGCCGCTGCCGATGCTGATGTCGAACAGGCCTTCGCTGTCGAGCTGCAGCTGGCGCGCGGCCGTGAGCACGTCGACGGCGAAGGCGCCGACCTGCAGCCCGCCACCCGCCGGCAGCGCGTTGAAGCGGGCGATGTCGCTGCCCGGCTCGAATCGGGAGAGCTGCGTCTGCAGCGCGGCGATGGCGTCGAAGCCGGCCTCATGGCCGCGAGGCGCGCCGATCTCGACCAGCGTGCCGAGCAAGGGGCGAGCACGCCGCTGCATGCTGGTTAAGCGACGTTGCCGGCGCGGCGGGCTGCGCCCAGCGCCGTGACGATGCGGCGCACGCCGTCGGTGACGTGGGTGCAGCTCAGCGTCGCACCGCTGATGTTGGCGATGTCCTCGCCGATGCGCAGCGGCGCCGCGGCCGTCTTGCCGACGAACTGCCGGCGCCAGGCCGGCAGGCGGATCTCGCCACCGTGGCTTTCACGGTAGGCCAGGATCTCGACCTGCTTGACGCTGCCGTCGATGGCAATGCCGACGGCGTAGCTGATGAGTTCGACCTTGCCGATGACCTCGTCCAGCACGACGTAGCCGAGCACGGCGCCGCCCTTCCTGGCAACGCGCAGCCCGAGCGGCCGACCGCCGCCCTCGGGCGCCAGCGTCTGCGTGTCGAAGCGGTCGGCCTCGGGAAACATCAGCTGGGCCGCCTGCTCGGGGTTCAGATAGTTCACTGCGTAGGCGCCGGCCGGCGCGAGAGCGACGAGTGCGACTGGCACCAGGGTCAGCTTCATCAAAAGCTCCAGCCGACGCCGAGGTTGTAGCGGTTGGCGTCGGTCGCCTCGCGGAAGCGCTGGTAGTCGGCCTTGAAGACGACGTTGGGCGACAGCCTGAAATTGGCGCCGATGGTGCTGACGCGCTCGCTGCGGGCGGCGTCGGGCGTCAGGCCCGGGCCGAGGTCGGCATAGGACCTGGCGGTGTTGAAGCGCTCCCAGCGCACGAAGGGCAGCAGGGCGTAGTCGCCGCTGGACCAGAGCTTGTAGGCGCCCTGCACATAGAAGCCGTCGAAGCTCTTCGGGATCAGCGTGTCATTGCCAACCAGCGGCGTGTTCAGTGCCGCCGTGTTGCTGATGCTGCCGCGCGTGTAGACGGTGGAGAAGTCCCAGCGGCCGGGCGTCCAGCGCGCATGCACGCCCCACAGCGTGATGCGTGACTTGACGACCGCCTGGGCCTGCGAGCCTTGGCCGCTGAAGACCGAGCCGCCCAGCAGCAGGCCCGGGATGCCGCGCCAGTTGGCGGCGCCGAACATCGCCACGTCATGGCTCTTGGCCAGGGCCATCTCCTGGTGGATGCTGCCCAGCGGCGACTCGCGACCCTCGGTGGAGGTCGCGTCCCATTTGTTCAGGTCGAAGCTGGTCGTCAGGCCGCCTTGCAGCGTCAGGCCGTTGTCGAAGCTGCCGACCAGCTGGATGCCGCCTTCGCGCCAGGTGCTGGGGATGATGGCCGTCTCGACGAAGTTGCGCTCCACGCCGTAGAAGGCCGTGGGCTCGTGGTTCTCGTTGAGCAGGCCGACGGGCATCAGGAAGAGGCCGGCCCGCAATGCCAGATTGGGGCTGATCTGGTGCTCGATATAGGCCTGCTCGACCTCGACCTCGCCGGGGTCGCTGGCCGAGGACACGGCGTGCTCGACCTCGAGCTCGGTGACGACCTTGGTCTTCTCGTCGAAGCGGTGCTGGTAGCCGAGCACGAAGCGGCGGATGTCGGCCTGGGCGTTCTGGCTGGCCTTGGTGGGCCGGTTGTAGTTGATCTCGCCATAGCTCGTCAGCACGGTGGCGGGCTCCGCGCGGGGCGCCTCGACTGCAGCAACCGGCGCGGCCACCGCAGCGGGCGCGGCAGCCGGAGGCGCCGGCTGGGCCGCGCGCTGCTGCTGCAGTTGCGCGAGCTGGGCCTTGACGGCGGCGAGCTCGGCGGCGAGCTGGTCCAGCTTGCGGGCTAGTTCGGCTTCGGTGGCGGTCTGGGCCTGGGCGCTGCCCAGGGCCAGGGCGAGAGCCGCGGCCAACAGGCTGCGGGCGGGGGATGTGGTCATGAGGACTCCGGGACTTGTATTTCTGGGAGGCGGTGGCTCAGCGCGGCGCGTAGCCGTCGTTCAGCGCGCGCAGGAAGCTGACGACGTCGTCGATCTCGGCGTCGGTCAGCGCCGGTGCGTCGCCCGGTTTGCGGTTGTAGGGCACCTCGGTGGTGTTGACGTTGCCCGCATAGGCGGCCGGCAGGTCGTCGAACTTGCGCACGCTGCCGTCGGCATTGAGCGGGTACCACTTTTCGGGGTTGGTGTCGCGCTGCACATAGAAGGTCAGCGCCTCCTTCAGCGTCGTGAAGCGGCCGTTGTGGAAGAAGACCTGGCGCCGGGCGACGTTGCGCAGCGAGGGCACCTTGAAGGCGCCGCAGAGGTCGGTGCGGGCGGCCATGTCGGGGCGTTCGCACAGGCCGAGGTCGAAATAGGCCGGGTCGGCATTGCGCGCGATCGCCGGGTTGCGCGGCACGCCGAGGTTGTCGTAGCTGAAGTCGGTGAACAGCGGGAAGCTGCCGTCGGCAGCTTTGGCGGAGGGGTGGCAGGCCTGGCAGTTGCCCTTGTTCGGGTTGTTGAACAGGGCCAGGCCGCGCAGCTCCTGCTCGCTCAGGCTCACCTTGCCGCGCAGGAACTCGTCGTACTTGCTGGAGAAGCTGCGGAAGTCGGCATCCTCCTTCTGGTACTGCGACAAGGCCAGCGTCATGCGGTCCATCGCGTCGGCGGGGCGGCTCAGGATGTCGGCGCCGAAGACCTGCTTGAACTCGTTGGCGTAGCTCGCACGCGCCAGCTTGGCCACGACGTCGGCAACGTCGGCATTGGCCATCTCGAAGGCGCTGACGAAGGGGGCGGCGGCCTGGGCCTGCAGCGACGCGGCGCGGCCATCCCAGAAGAAGCCGCCGGTGGGCGTGCCGTCGGCCGCGAAATGGAAGGCGCTGTTGAAGCTCAGGTAGTTGATCGACGGTGAGCTGCGCCGGCCCTGCTGGTCCAGCAGCGGCCCGCCAAGCTGAGTGGCCAGCGCATTGGTGGGCGAATGGGCCTGGCTGGCGTCGTGGCAGCTCGCGCAGGACTGGCGCCCGGAGGCGGACAGCGAGGCGTCGTTGAAGATCTTCTCGCCCAGCGCCGCCTGGGCCGACAGCGTGGCTTCTTCAGGGACGCTGGCCGTCGCCGCCGCATTGCCGCCTCCGCCGCCGCAGCCCGCCAGCCAGGCCGCTGCCGCCAGCAGGGCGAGCCTGCCCCTCCATGATGTCCAGTTCAGCATGCCGCCACCGTCGAACCGTCGGCGCACGCCTTCGGATTGCTAATGAGAATAATTCGCAATTATATTTCGATACGACTGTCGTCGAGCTGTCGAACTTGGGGGTGCAAGCGGCGCGGCGTCCTACGACGAGAGCCGCGCCACCGTCGCAAGGTAGAGAGACTGCAACTCCCGGAGACCGCCATGCCCCGCGGTGACAAGTCGTCCTACACGGACAAGCAGAAACGCCAGGCCGAGCACATCGAGGAGGGCTATGAAGACCGCGGCGTGCCCAAGGACGAGGCCGAGCGCCGCGCCTGGGCGACGGTCAACAAGGAGACCGGCGGCGGCAAGAAGTCGGGCTCGGGCCGTGGCCGGCCGGAGAATCATGAGCCTTCGCGCAAAGGCGGGGTCCTGGGCGGTCAGGCCTCGGCCAACCGCACGGCCGCCGAGCGCTCAGCCTCGGCCAGGAAGGCGGCGGCCACGCGCAAGCGCAATGCCGAGGCCCGAGCCCAATCTCACTGAGCCGCCGGCAACCTCACCTCGAAGCGCGCGCCCGCACCGGGTTCACTCTTCACCGTCAGGCTGCCGCCATGGGCCTGCACGAAGTAGCGGCTGATGAAGAGACCCAGGCCCATGCCGGGTGAGCTGTGCGCATCGGCGCCGCGTTCGAACTGCTCGAAGATGCGCTGCTGCTCGGCGGCCGGGATGCCCGGCCCTTGGTCCGTCACGGCCATCAGCGCCATGCCGTCGGGTGTGCGACCCACTTCCACCTGCACCGGCTTGCCACCGCCATAGCGCAGCGCATTGCTCAGCAGGTTGACGAGGACCTGGCCGATGCGGCTGTCGTCCCACTCACCGACGATGCCTTCGACCACCTCCACACGCAGGGGCACATCGCGATAGTGCACGTCGAAATCGGCCACCACATGGCGGGCGAGTTCGCCGAGATCGGTGCGGCGCGGCTGGATGGACAGCTTGCCGTGCTGGATGCGCGAGATGTCCAGCATGTCGTCGATGAGGCGGGTCATGCTGCGCAGCTGGCGATCGTCGCGCGCCACCATGGCCTGCAGGCGCTCGGGGCTGAACCAGTCCAGCTTGCCTTTGTTCAACTTCTCCTTGCGCATCACCACGTCCAGCGTCATCACGCTCAGCGGCGTGCGCAGCTCGTGCGAGACCATGGACATGAACTCATCCCGCATCGCCAGCGCGCGCTGCAGCTCGGCCTGGGTGTGCTGCAGCGTCGCCAGCAGACGTTCCTGCTCCGCGCGCGCGGCCTCCAGTTCCAGCAGCTGGCGGCGCAGCTCGCGGCTCTTCAGGTGCAGCTCGGTGAAGACGCGGACCTTGCTCTTGACCGCGTGGGCGTCCAGGGGCTTGTAGAGGAAGTCGACGGCGCCGTTCTCGTAGCCGCGGAAGGTGTAGGACTGCTCGCGGTCGGCCGCGCTGACGAAGACGATGGGCAGGTGCTGGGTGCGCGAGCTGCCGCGGATCAGCTCCGCCAGCTCGAAGCCCGACATGCCGGGCATCTGCACGTCCAGCAGGGCCATGGCGAATTCATGTTCGAGCAGCAGCGACAGCGCTTCGTCGCCGGACGTGGCCGTGTGAACTTCCAGGCGTTCGTCGCGCAGCAGGGCCTCCAGCGCCAGCAGGTTCTCGGGCAGGTCGTCGACGATGAGCAGCTTGGCGACGTCGGGGCGCGCGGTGGTGGTCATGCGCCGCCTCCGGCAGCGCCGAGGCGGAGCAACATGTGCTGGATGCCTTTCAAGGGAAGGATGTGGTCGGGTTGGCAGCGCGCGATGGCCGCCTCGGGCATGGTGGGCACGGCAGCATCTGCGGGCAGCTGCACGAGGGTGAGGCCGCCGCGGGCATGGATGGCGGCCATGCCTTCGGCGCCGTCCATGTTGGCGCCGGTCAGCAGCACGCCGGCCAGGGCCGGGCCGTAGGCGTCCGCGGCCGAGATCATCAGCACGTCGATGGAGGGCCGCGCGAAACCGACGGGCGGGTCGCTGCTGAAGGCGAAGCTGCGGTCGGACTCCAGCAGCAGGTGGTAGTCCGCGCTGGCGACATAGACCGTGCCGGGCTGGACGACCTCCTTGTCGGCAGGTTCGCGAACCGGCAGTGTCAGATGGCTGCCGAGCACGCTGTCGAGCTGGCTGCGGTGGCGCGGCAGCAGATGCAGCACCGCAACGATGGGCAAGGCATAGCTGGCGGGCAGCGGTGCAAGCAGGGCCAGCAGGGCCGAGACGCCGCCTGCCGAGGCGCCGACGACAACGAGTTCGATGTGGCGTGACGGGCTGTTCTTCATCGCTTGCGAAAAAGGCGCTCGCGCAGGGCCACGGGCTCGAAGTCGGCGCCGCGGGCGCAGAAGTCCAGGCTCTCCTTGCTGCCGATGCCGAGGAAGCCGCGGTGGCACAGCGACTGCGAGAACAGGCCGATGGCGCGATCCTGCAGCTTGCGGTTGAAGTAGATCAGCACGTTGCGGCAGCAGATCAGGTGGGTCTCGGAGAAGACGTTGTCGGTGGCCAGGCTGTGGTCGGCGAAGGTGACGTGGCGGCACAGCTCGCGGTCGAAGCGGGCAGCGTCGTAGGCGGCCGTGTAGTAGTTGGAGAAGCCGGCCGTGCCGCCGGCCGCCTGGTAGTTGCGCGTGTACTGCTGCAGCTCGCTGACGGGGAAGATGCCCTGGCGCGCGCGCTCCAGCGCGGCGGGGTTGATGTCGGTGGCGTAGATGAGGCTGCGCTCCAGCAGGCCTTCCTCCTGCAGCAGGATGGCCAGCGAATAGACCTCCTCTCCGCTGGCGCAACCGGCCACCCAGATCTTCAGCGACGGGTAGGTGTGCAGCACCGGCATCACATGCTGGCGCAGGGCCAGGAAGAACTCCGGCTCGCGGAACATCTCCGTGAAGGGGATGGTCAGCATCTCCAGCAGCTTGGCGAAGGCGGCGGCATCGCGCAGCACCAGGCCCTGCAGGGCCGAGACCGAATCGCACTTCAGCTGCTCCATGGCGTGCAGCACGCGGCGCTTCTGCGAGGCGCCCGAGTACTCGCGGAAGTCGTGGTTGTAGCGCGTGTAGATGGCCTCCATCAGCAGGCGCACCTCGATGTCGACGACGGAATGCGGCATCAGCGGCCCTCGATGCCCGGCAGCCAGACGCGCAGCAGCGACATCAGGCGATCCGGATCCAGCGGCTTGGCGAGATAGTCGTTGGCGCCGGCGCGGCGGCATTGCTCCTGGTCGTCGCGCATGGCCTTGGCCGTGATGGCGATGACGGGCAGCTTGCTCCAGCGGGCGTCGGCGCGGATACGGCGCGTGGCCTCCAGGCCGTCCATGACCGGCATCATGACGTCCATCAGCACGATGTCGATGTCGCTCTGGGCCGCCAGCTTCTCCAGCGCCTCGACGCCGTTGCGGGCCGGTTCGACAGTCAGGCCGCGCTGCTCCAGCACGCTGGTCAAGGCGAAGATGTTGCGCGCGTCGTCGTCCACCAGCAGCACCTTGCGGCCCTCGAACACCAGCTCGCGGTTGCGTGCGGTGCGCAGCATGTCGCGCTGCTCGGCGGGCATGCGCGACTCGACCTTGTGCAGGAACAGGGTCACCTCGTCCAGCAGGCGCTCGGGCGAGCGCGCGCCCTTGATGATGATGGAGCGCGAGTAGCGGTTCAGCTGCGCTTCTTCCTCGCGGCTGAGGTGGCGGCCGGTGTAGACGATGACGGGCGGCGGCGTCTTCTCGAGGCTGCGCGCGGCCATGCGCGACAGCAGCTCGGTGCCGTCCATGTCGGGCAGCTTCAAGTCGATGATCATGCAGTCGAAATGCTGCTCATCCAGCAGCTTCAGCGCCTCCTCGCCGCGCTCCACGGCCACCACCTCGACCTCGTCATCGCCGATCAGGTGGGCGATGCTCTCGCGCTGGCGCTGGTCGTCCTCCACCAGCAGCAGGCGGCGGATCTGATCGGCGCCGTGGCGCTCCAGCTTGTAGAAGATGTCGACCAGCTCGTCGCGTGTCGTCGGCTTGATGGCGGTGCCGACGGCGCCCATGGGCAGGGCCACGTCGCGGAAGTCCTCGCCGGCAATGATGTGCACGGGGATGTGGCGGGTGCGCGGGTCCTCCTTGAGGCGCTGCAGCACCGACAGGCCGGAGCCGTCCGGCAGGCGGACGTCGAGCAGGATGGCCAGGGGCAGGTGGGTGCTGGCCAGCTCCAGGGCCTCGCGACCGTGGGTGGCGACGATGCAGCGGTACTGCATCTCGTGCGCCAGGTCGTAGAGGATGCCGGCGAAATTGGCGTCGTCTTCCACCACCAGGGCCAGGCGGCGCGGCGTGGCGTCGGGCGTCAGCTGGGGGCGGTCGTCGTCGAACGCCGGCACCGGCGGCTCGTCGGCAAGGGGCGCGGCGGCCGGTGCAAGCCAGGCTGCGGGTTGCGCAACGGGCGAGTCGTCGGCGCGCGGGGCTTCCGGCATCTGGACCGGCAGGATCAGGGTGAACTGGCTGCCCTGGCCTTCGATGCTGCTCAGGTGGAGCTCGCCACCGAGCAGGCCGGCGAGCTGGCGCGAGATCGACAGGCCCAGGCCGGTACCGCCGAAGCGCCGGTTCAAGGCGCCGTCGCCCTGGTGGAAGGCCTCGAAGACGCGCTGGTGCTGGGCCGCCGGGATGCCGATGCCGGTGTCCGTCACGACCATGCCGATGCGAGCGTCACGCGGCTCGATGGCGAGGGTCACCGAGCCCTTCTCCGTGAACTTGATGGCGTTGGACAGCAGATTGCGCAGCACCTGCTCGACGCGCTGGCCATCGCTGACGATGGTGGGCGGCAGGCCGGGAGCGAGCTGGATGTCGAAGCGCAGCTGCTTGTCCTGGGCCAGGGGCTGGAAGGTGCGGCGCATGGCTTCGGCCAGGGCGCGCAGGTCCAGCTTGCGCGGCGTGACCTCCATCTTGCCGGCCTCGACCTTGGACAGGTCCAGGATGTCGTTGATCAGCGTCAGCAGGTCCTGGCCGGCCGAGTGAATGGTGGTCGCGAACTTGAGCTGCTCGGCGCTCAGGTTGCCGGGGCGGTTCTCTGCCAGCAGCTTGGACAGGATCAGCGAGCTGTTCAGCGGCGTGCGCAGCTCGTGCGACATGTTGGCCAGGAATTCGCTCTTGTAGCGGCTGGCGCGCTGCAGCTCCAGCGCGCGCTCCTTCAGCTCGGCCTGGGCCTGGCCCAGGGCGGCATTGCGGCGCGACAGGGTCTCGGCCTGCTCGCCGAGCTGCACATTGGTCTGCTCGAGCTCGGCGCGCTGCTCCTCCAGGTTCAGCTGGGATTCGCTCAGCACGCGGGCCTGCTCGCTGAGTTCCTCGTTGGCGGAGCGCAGCTCTTCCTGCTGCACCTGCAGCTCTTCGTTGAGCTGGCGGGTCTCCTCGACGGACAGCTGCAGCCGGTGGCGGAAATGGGCAGCGTCGATCAGCGCGCCCAGCGTCGTCTGCAGCTGTTCGAGCAGGGCGAGGGCGCGTGCGTCCGGAGCGCCCATGAAGCCCAGCTCCAGCACGCCGTTGACGCGACCTTCGTTCATCGCCGGCACGAGCATGATTTCCTGGGGCAGCGCCTCGCCGAGGCTGGTGGCCACCTTCAGGAAGTCGGCCTTCAGGCCGGGCAGGCGCAGGGTCCGGGCGTCGCGCCAGACCTGGGCGAGCAAGCCGTTCTCGGCATCGAGGGGCTCGGCGTCGTCCGCCGCCAGGCCGTGAGCGGCCACCCGGTGCAGGCGGCCATCGTCACCGCGCACGAAGGCGGCCGAGACGACGGCACCGATGCGCTCGGCCAGGAAGGCCAGCGTGCGCTCGCCGATGCCGGCCGCCGCGGGCTCGCTCGCCAGCTGCTCGCCCAGCTCGGCCTGGGCACCACGCAGCCAGGCGCGCTCCTCGTTGTCGACGGCCGTCTGGCGGGCGTCGTTGAGGGCCTCGCCGTACTCGCGCGACAGGGTCAGCACGTCGCGCCGCCCGGCCAGGGCGATCGCGCCGCTGGCCAGCAGCAGCAGTGCGATATAGCCGCCCACGGCCGTCCACATGCCGTTCTGGGCGTCCTCGTTGCGTTCGCGCAGCAGGCGCAACTCGTTTTCACCGAAGGTCCGCAATTCGCGACGGATCTCGTCCATCAGCTGCTTGCCGGTCTGCAGGCGGATGGACTCGTCCACGGCCTCGCCGCGGCGACGCATGTCGATGATCTTCTGCGCGAAATCGTTCCAGCGCTGCGCCAGCGCGTCCACGCGGCGCAGCCGGTCCACCTGGTTCGGGTTGTCGGCCGCCAGTTGCTGGGCGCCCCGCAGTTCGGCGCTGAACTTGGACTGGCCCAGCACATAGGGCGCCAGGAAGCTCTCATCGCCGGCGATGGCGAAGCCGCGCATGCCGCTTTCCTGGTCGACGATCAGGGCGGCCAGCTCATGCCCCTTGGCCACCATGCGGTGGGTGTGATCCACCCAGTTCAGCAGGCCGACGAGATGCCACAGCAGGCCGACGAAGACGATGATGCTGCCCAGGCCCATTGCCAGCGGAATGGCGAGATTGCGGGTGAGGATGCGTTTGAATTGACTCGTGTCTTCGGCGCTGGTCTCGTTCATCGCTTGCCTTGGTGTCGTGAGCGTGCCCCCACTGGCCCTCACGCAAACCCAGCCACGACGCAAGACGCATGCCGAGCCGGTCGCGAACCGCGGGCGGTCTTCAGGTCAAGGGAAGACGGCCCGAGGCGGGCCGGGCCGAGCGGTGGCGGCAGGGCAATCGGCAAAATTTGCCGTCAACTCATCCACGCGGCGGGAAGAAACGTCTCAGTCTTTCTACCGACAGCGGCTTGCTCAGCACATGGTCGATGCCGGCCCGCATGGCCTCGTCATGGGCCTTGGCGCCGCTGCGTCCGGTCACGGCGATGAGGACGAGGTCGGCCCCGTAGCTCTCGCGCAGGCGCCTGGACAACTCCACGCCGTCCAGGTCGGGCAGGCCCAGATCGACCAGGGCGCAGACGGGCCGGTACTCGTCCACGGCGGTCACGGCGTCCTTGGCATTGGTGGCGAAGCGCACGCTGTAGCCGTCCTCCCGGAGCAGCTCGCTCAACGATTCGCAGGCGTCCAGGTCGTCGTCGACCAGTACTACCCGGATGTCCTCCATCGCCATGACGCTCTCCTCTGGTCCCAGTGGCGGCGCTGCCTGAAACCGACCCGCCATTGGGTCGGCCGCCTGATCTGTAACGCCTTGATAGCCAGATTTAGCAAATGTGATGCCAGTGCCCGGGCGATCAGGAAGGCAGGCAACCCAGGGCCGCGTCGACGACGGCTGAGGTCGTGATGCCGAAGTGTTGGGCCAGGGCGGCCGCCGGTGCGGATTCGCCGAAGCTGTCGATGCCGACGACGGCACCTTCCAGTCCGACGTATTGCCGCCAGCCGGGCGTCACGCCGGCCTCGACGGCGACGCGCGGCACTGCAGGCGGCAGTACGGCGCGGCGCCAGGCGGCGTCCTGCTGCTCGAAGGTGAAGCAGGACGGCATGGAGACGACACGGGCGTTGACGTCTCGATTCGCCAGCGTCTTTTGCGCCTCGACGGCGAGGGCCAGTTCCGAGCCGGTGGCGATCAGCACGAGCTGCAGCGGCTTGTCGGGCGCCTCCTTCACCAGCACATAGCCGCCCTTCTCGATGGCGGCCAGGGTGTCGGCATTGCGCGCCTGGTGGGCCAGGTTCTGGCGCGACAGGATGAGGCAGGTGGGGGTGTGCAGATGGCGCACGGCGGTCTGCCAGGCGACTTCGGTCTCGACGGCGTCTCCTGGGCGCCAGACGTCGAGATTGGGCACCAGGCGCAGCGTGGCAATCTGCTCCACGGGCTGGTGGGTGGGGCCGTCCTCGCCCAGGCCGATGGAGTCGTGGGTGAAGACGTAGATGGGGTTGATGCGCATCAGCGCCGCCATGCGGATGGCATTGCGGGCGTATTCCGAGAACATCAGGAAGGTGCCGGCGAAGGGGCGCAGGCCGCCGTGCAGGGTGAGGCCGGTCTGGATGGCCACCATGGCGAACTCGCGCACGCCGTAGTGCAGATAGTTGCCGCCGCCGGCCGCCTTGGTCACCGGGCGGCAACCCTTCCACTGCGTCAGATTGGACGGCGCCAGGTCGGCCGAGCCGCCCAGCAGTTCGGGCAGCAGGCCGGCCAGCGCCGTGAGGCTGTTCTGCGAGGCTTTGCGGGAAGCGATGGTCTCGCCGCGTTGGGCCGCGGCGGCGAGCAGGGCCGCGGCGCGGTCGTCGAAATCGGTCGGCAGCTCGCCGCGCAGGCGGCGCCGCAACTCCGCGGCGCGCGGATGGCGGGCGAGCGCTGCTTCCCACTCGCGCTGGGCGGCGGCGCCGCGCTCGCGGGCATCGAGCGCGCGGCGGGCGCCCTCGGGCACGACGAAGGGGGCGTGCGGCCAGGCCAGCGCCTCGCGCACGGCCTGCACTTCGGCGGCGCCGAGAGGCGCGCCGTGCACATCGTGGCCGCCGGCCTTGTTGGGCGAGCCGCGGCCGATCTGGGTGCGGGCGCAGATCAGCACCGGCCTGTCGGTGGAGGCAGTGGCCGTGCGCAGCGCGGTATCGATGGCGGCAGGGTCGTGGCCGTCCACGTTGCGGATGACGCGCCAGCCATAGGCCTCGAAGCGGGCCGGCGTGTCGTCGCTGAACCAGCCCTGCACATCGCCGTCGATGGAGATGCCGTTGTCGTCGTAGATGACGACCAGCTTGTTCAAACCCCAGGTGCCGGCCAGCGAGCAGGCCTCGTGGGAGATGCCTTCCATCAGGCAGCCGTCGCCGCAGAAGGCGAAGGTGCGATGGTCGATCAACTGATGCTCGGGCGTGTTGAACTCGGCGGCGAACAGCTGTTCGGCGAGTGCCATGCCGACGGCATTGGCCAGGCCTTGGCCGAGCGGACCGGTCGTCGTCTCGACACCGGGCGTCAGGCCGACTTCGGGGTGGCCGGGCGTCTTGCTGTGCAGCTGGCGGAAGTTGCGCAGCTCATCCACGGCCAAGTCGTAGCCGCTCAGGTGCAACAGGCCATAGAGCAGCATGGAGCCGTGGCCGTTGGACAGCACGAAGCGGTCGCGGTTGGGCCATTGCGGGTCGGCCGGGTTGTGGCGCAGGTACTGGCTCCACAGCACGGCCGCGATGTCGGCCATGCCCATGGGCATGCCCGGGTGGCCGGAGTTGGCCTGCTGCACGGCGTCGACGGCGAGCAGGCGCAGGGCGTTGGCGGCGAGGGTGAGGTCGGCGGTCATGCTTGGGTGGTGCGAATGAGTTGTTCGAGGGTCTCGGTGTCAGCAATGAACTGCGCGATGCCCTCGGCGAGCTTGTCGTGGGCCATCGCATCGGCGGCCAGCGCGGCGTGGAACTCGGCTTCGGACAGCGGCGCGGGCGCGGCGTCCAGGTGGCCGTCGGGCCAGAGGCGGCGTTCGACGGCTGTCGTCGCCTGACTCAGCTCGGCCAGCAGGGCCGGGCTGATGGTCATCAGGTCGCAGCCGGCCAGCGCCACGATCTGGCCGGTGTTGCGGAAGCTCGCCGCCATCACCTCGGTGCGGATGCCGTGGCGCTTGTAGTGGCGGTAGATCTCCTCGACCGAGCGCACGCCGGGGTCGTTGGGGCCGGCTTGTGCCGCCTCGTCCCAGCTCTTGCCCGCCGTCTTCTTGAACCAGTCGTAGATGCGGCCGACAAAGGGTGAGATCAGCTGCACGCCGGCATCCGCGCAGGCCCGCGCCTGAGCGAGACAGAACAGCAGCGTGAGATTGGTGCGGATGCCTTGCTGCTCCAGTTGGCGTGCCGCCTGGATGCCTTCCCAGGTCGACGCCAGCTTGATCAAGACGCGGGCTCGCGGTACGCCGGCGGACGCATACAGCTCGATGAGGCGCTGGGCCGTGGCGACCGAAGCGGCGCTGTCGTGGCTGAGGCGCGGGTCGATCTCGGTCGACACGCGGCCGGGCACGAGCTTGAGGATTTCGATGCCGAAGGCCACCAGCAGATGCTCGGCCACGGTCGACGGCGACGCGCCGGGATGGGCAGCGACGGCCTGCTCCAGCAGTGGCCGGTAGCGCGGTGACTGCACAGTCTTCAGCACGAGGGATGGGTTGGTCGTCGCGTCCTGCGGTTGGAACTGCGAGAGCTGGTCGAAGTCGCCGGTGTCGGCGACGACGGTGGTGTGTTGGCGGAGCTGGTCAAGGCTGTTCATGGGCAAAGCGCGGCCCTGCCGCGGTCAGGCAGCACAGGCCATGTGGGTGAAGAAAGGGGTTAGCCGAACTCGGCGCGCAGCGCGCCGTAGAGCCTTTGGAAGCGCTCGAAGCGCGGCTTCAATTCCGCGGCCAGCGCGGCATCGGGTTCGGCGACGCGGGCGATCTCGGGCGTGCGGCAGACCTCGTCGACATTGCCGCCGCAGGCCAGCCAGGCCAGGCGCGCAGCGCCCAGGGCGCCACCGGCTTCGGCGCCGACGCCGTTGACGAGGCGCACATTCAGCAGCGAGGCGAGCAACTTGGCCCACCACTCGCTGCGGGCGCCGCCGCCCACCAGCCACAGCGACTCCGCCGTGCCGCCGCCGGCCTGCAAGGCCTGCCAGCCCTCCAGCAGGCCGAAGCCCACGCCTTCCAGCACCGCATAACCCAGGGCCGCGGCGTCATGCTCATGCGTGAGGCCGAAGAACACGCCCTGGGCATTGGCGTTGTTGTGCGGCGTGCGTTCACCGCTGAGGTAGGGCAGGAAGATGGGTGCGCGTTCGCGCTGGGCCGGCGTGAGCTGCGCGACCTTGGCGATCAGCTCGGCCTCGCCCGGTTCGCCCAGCAGCTGCGTGACCCAGCGCAGCGCACTGGCCGCGCTGAGCATGACGCTCATCTGGTGCCAGGTGTCGGGCAGGGCATGGCAGAAGGCGTGCACCGCCCGAGCCGGGTTGGGGCTGAAGGCGGGGTTGCACAGGAAGATGACGCCCGAGGTGCCCAGGGACAGGAAACCCTGGCCCGGTTTGACGACACCCATGCCGACGGCGCTGGCCGCGTTGTCGCCGCCACCGCCCGCGATCGGGATGCCGGCCTTCAGGCCCCAGCGCTCGGCCAGCTCATGCTTGAGGCCGGCGCTCGGCTCGCTGCCTTCGACAAGACGGGGCATATGGCTTTCGCTCAGCCCGGTCAGCGCCAGCGCCTCGGGCGACCAGCGCCGACGGGCGACGTCCAGCCACAGCGTGCCGGCGGCGTCGCTCATCTCGCTGACATAGGAGCCACTGAGCTGCAGGCGCAGCCAGTCCTTGGGCAGCAACACCTTGGCCATGCGGGCGAACAGCTCGGGCTCGTGCTGGCGCATCCACGCCAGCTTCGGAGCAGTGAAGCCCGGCATCGCCAGGTTGCCGGTGATGGCCGGCAGCTCGGGGCAGGCGGCCATCATCTCGGCGCACTGGGCGCTGCTTCGGCCATCGTTCCACAGGATGGCCGGCCGCAGCACGCGGTCGGCCTCGTCCAGCGTGACGGCGCCATGCATCTGCCCCGACAAGCCGATGCCGCGCACGCCGGCCAGCGCCGCGGCGTGGCTGTTGCCCAGCTTGGCCATGCCCTCGTCGAGGGCGGCCCACCACGCCGCCGGGTCCTGCTCGCTCCACAGCGGTTGCGGCCGCTGCACGGTGAGCGCGACGCCCGTGGTCGCGACGATGTGGTGCTGCTCGTCGAGCAGCAGCAGCTTCAGCTCGGAGGTGCCGAGGTCGATGCCGAGGAACATCTCAAATCTCCGGGAGGGCTTTTCGTGGCGGCGGATGTTCGCCGCCTTTGGTTTTCAGCACAGCCACAGAGACACAGAGGCACAGAGAGGGCAGGTCAGAGGCAACAGCGCGCTGCCTCTGTGTCTCTGTGCCTCTGTGGCTTTGTTCCTGGACCGTGCCGGGCTCCGATCAGACGAAGTTGTTGACGATGTTTTCCAGACGCTCCTGGCGGCCCGAGCGAGGAGTGGGCGAGATGCCTTGTGCGTGCACAACGGCCGCGAGATCGTCGAGGCTGGCGCCACCGTGAATCTTCTGGCCCAGATCACCTTCCCAACCGGCGTAGCGATCGGCCACAACCTTCTCCAGCTGGCCGCTTTCGAACAGCGCGGCCGCGCTGAGGAAGGCGCGGGCCATGGTGTCCATGCCGCCGATATGGCCCTCGAGCTGGTCGATGGGGTCGATGGACTGGCGGCGCACCTTGGCGTCGAAGTTGGTGCCGCCGGTGGTGTAGCCGCCGTGGCGGATCATCTCCAGCATGGCCGGCACGAGGGCGGCGTGGTTGTTGGGGAACTGGTCGGTGTCCCAGCCCAGCTGCTCGTCGCCGCGGTTGGCGTCCAGCGAGCCGAAGATGCCCAGGGCGCAGGCGGTCGCCACTTCATGCTCGAAGCTGTGGCCGGCCAGGGTCGCGTGGTTGACCTCGATGTTGACCTTGACCTCGTTCTCCAGGCCATAGGTCTTCAGGAAGCCGTAGACCGTCGCGCTGTCGTAGTCGTACTGGTGCTTGGTGGGCTCCTGGGGCTTGGGCTCGATGAGAATGGTGCCCTTGAAGCCGATCTTGTGCTTGTGCTCGACGACGGAGCTCAGGAAGCGGCCGTACTGGGCCAGCTCGCGCTTGAGGTCGGTGTTCAGCAGGGTCTCGTAGCCTTCGCGGCCGCCCCACAGCACGTAGTTGGCGCCGCCCAGGCGATTCGTCCACTCCAGCA
Organism: uncultured Comamonadaceae bacterium; assembly: GCA_966111775.1. Classification (GTDB taxonomy): domain Bacteria; phylum Pseudomonadota; class Gammaproteobacteria; order Burkholderiales; family Burkholderiaceae_C; genus Pelomonas. Next base: position 28,050 of record CBHWBD010000004.1, read on the forward strand.
CATGCTTCACTTGCGCGGCGGCGTAGGCATAGACCTCGGGGTCGGGGTTGGTGGCCGCGCCGCTCATGAAGCGGCCGTTGGAGAACAGATTGGCCGTGCCCCACAGCAGTTGCACCTTGCCGTCCTGCATCTTCTTGGCGGCAGCTTCGAGCAGGCCGTCGAGGATGCGGTTGGACTCGGCGAGGTTGGCGCCTTCGGGGGCGACGTCGCGGTCATGGAAGCACCAGTAGGGCAGGCCGAGCTTGCCGAAGAAGTCGAAGGCGGCGTCCAGCTTCATGTGGGCGGCCTTGACCGGATCGGCCTCGTTGAACCAGGGGCGCTGGAAGACGGTCTGCCCCAAGCCGAAGACGTCCTCGCCCTTCCAGCAGAAGTTGTGCCAGTAGCAGACGGCCGGGCGCAGGTGCTCGGCCAGGGTCTTGCCCAGCACCACGCGCTTGGCGTCGTACCAGCGGTAGGCCAGCGGGTTGGTGGAGGAGGGGCCTTCGTACTTGACGGTGGGGAGGTCGGAATAGGCGGTGCTCATGGCGGGGTCCTTACTGCGGGATCGGGGGTGTGGATGGGAAAAGGGTTCAGGCGGTGGCCGGCACGGCGTTCGTCGAGCCGTTGTCGTCGTCGTGGCGGGTGCCGGCCTTGCTGCGGCGCTGGGCGAGTTCGTCGGACATCTGCAGCGTGGTCTGCTTGCTCAGCTTGTTGAAGAGCAGGCACAGGGTGCAGGCCGCGAACAGGCCGCCGACGACGAAGCTGGACGCGACGCGGTAGCCCTCGACGGCGTTGGGTGCCGTGGGCAGGTGGGTGTCGTAGCCGAAGAAGCCGGCCAGCAGCCACAGGAAGCCGGCGCCGCCCAGGGCCAGGCCGACCTTCAGCGAGAAGCCGATGGTGGCGAAGACCATGCCGGTGAAGCGGCGGCCGGTCTGCCACTCGGAGTAGTCGGCCGCGTCGGCATACATGGACCACATCACGGCGACGGTCGGTGCGTAGAACACGGCGGAGAGCACATGCAGGCCCAGCATGAGCCAGACGGCCTCGGGCGGCAGCAGATACATGGCGCAGGCCGTCAGCGTGCACAGGCCGAAGCAGACGATGCCGATGGCGCGGCGGCCATAGCGGGCCGACAGCCCCATCGACGCCATGATGAAGATGATGGTCGTCAGCGTGCCGGCCATGTTGATGATGCTGTTGAACACATCGGCCGCGTTGGACTGCGCGAGGTTGTCGCGCGTGCCGTGCACGATGTAGCCCAGGGTGTCGGCCAGGCTGCCGGTGCCGGCCGCATCGGGCGTGGTCAGGCCCACCGCGGCCAGGAAGTCGAACATGGCCGCCTTGTCGGCGTAGTGGTGGTAGTAGTTGAAGAAGGCACCACCGCGCAGCGACAGCATGGCGAACTGGAACAGCGTGTAGAGCACCAGCGTGATCCAGGGGCCGTTCTTCAACAGGTCGGCGAAGTCCTGCCTGGGCGAGGTGTGGGTCTCGACGAGGGGCTTGACGCGCTCCCGGGTCGTGAAGAAGGTGACGAGGAAGAGCACCAGGCAGGCGACGGCCCAGATGGTCATCGTCATCTGCCAGCCGTGGGCGCGGTCATGGCCTTGCGCGAACTTGGCCACCAGCGGCAGCGTCAGGCCGCCGACCGCGAACTGCGCGACGTTGACCGACACGAAGCGGAAGGAGTTGAGCTTGGTGCGCTCGTTGAGATCCGCCGTCATGACGCCGCTCATGGCCGAGTAGGGCATGTTGTTCATGCTGTACAGCGTCATCAGCAGCGTGTTGGTGATGCCGGCATAGGCGATGACCATGCCGGTGCTCCAGCCCCAGGCCGGATCGGGCGCCGTGTAGGCCAGCACCATGACGATGGCCCACGGCACCGAGGTCCACAGCACCCAGGGGCGGAACTTGCCCCAGCGGGTGTTGGTGCGGTCGGCCAGCACGCCCATGACGGGGTCGAAGAAGGCATCCCACAGCTTGGGCCACAGCAGGATGGCCGCGGCCGTGTTGGCGCTGAGACCGAACACGTCCGTGTAGAAGTTCAGCTGGAACAGGATCATGGACATGAAGACCAGGTTGGCCGCGGCATCGCCGCAGCTGTAACCGGCCTTCTCCACGAAGGAGAGGCGATGGTGGGTGATGGCCATGTTTGTCTCGTCTTTTGTTATGGATGAGTCAGGCGTCAGGGCCTGGCTTCATAAGAGAAATAGTCGAAGTCCGCGGCAAGCTTCTGGCCCGACAGGTCCTGGCAGGCAATGCCGATGAAGTTGCCGGTAAAGCCGAAGCTGCGCGCGAAGCCGTTGACGAACTGCGTCGCGAACTCGTCGCTGAGCATGGCGGCGTCCAGGGCCGGGCCGATGTCCTGCCAGGCGGCATCACCTTGGCGGAACTGGAACTGGTAGCGCTCGTGCTTGAACTCGACGGCCAGGTCCACGGGACCGTCCTTCAGCTCGACGGCCGTGGCCGGTTCGCTCAGGGCCGCGTCGCGGTTGACGGTCAGGCGCAACACGCGCTTGGCCGAGTCCACATCGCGGCTGACGTGCAGATAGGCGTGGTTGCTGGTGTTGTAGTAGGCGACAAGACCTGCCATCTGCTGGAAGAGTTCGGGCGCGAACTCGAGTCGCGTCTCGACACGGCAGTTGAAGTGCTGCTGGCGGCGCGCGACCAGGCTCTGGTCGAACAGGCTCATCAGCGACTCGCGGCCCTTCAAGCGCAGGAAACCGGGGCGTTCGGTCAGCGAGATCCAGCGCTCGTCGAAGGGGACGCGCAGCGAGTTCAGGTGGTGGTTGAGGTTCACCCCGTCGAAGTCGTCGCGCGCCGGCTCGGCAGCGAACACATGCTCGGGCAGGCCCGGCTCGGCCGTCTGCAGGCGTGGTGCATTGCCGCCGCCTTCGACCTCGGGCCAGTCGTCGTCGCGCCAGTGCAGGCGCTGGATGCCGGTCTCGCGGCCCAACGGGCAGTGCAGCTTCTCGTAGATGCCGTTCTGCTTGTCTGCATTCGGGCCGCTCCATTCCAGCGGCCGGCCGCAGAGATGGGCCATATACCAGTCGCCGTTCTGCGTCTCGACCAGGCTGGCGTGGCCGCTGCGCTGCAGGCCGTCGGTGGGCTGCTTCCAGGCCGTCAGCAGCGGGTTGCCGGGCAGGGTCTCGTAGGGGCCGTCGATGTGGCGCGAACGGGCCAGCGTGACGGCGTGCTCGTAGAAGGTGCCGCCCTCGGCCGTCAGCAGGTAGTACCAGCCCTTGCGGCGATACAGGTGAGGCCCTTCGACGACCTGCAACTCGGTGCCGGCGTAGATGTTCTTCACCGGGCCGACGAGGCGCTTGGCCTCATGGTCGTATTCCTGCAGCAGGATGCCGTTGAAGTGGTGCTTGCCGGGCTGATGGATCCACTGCTGGTTCACGAGCCAGTGGCGGCCATCGTCGTCGTGGAAGAGGCTGGGGTCGAAGCCCGAGCTGTTCAGGTAGATGGGTTCGCTCCAGGGGCCGTCGATGCTGGGCGCGGTGATCAGGTAGTTGTGCGTGTCCTTGAAGGCGCCGATGGTGGAGCGCACGTCGGTGTAGATCAGCCAGAACTGGCCGCCCGCGTAGCTCAGGCAGGGCGCCCAGACGCCGGCCGAGTCGGGGTGGCCAGTCAGGTCGAGCTGGCTCTTGCGCGTGCAGGCATAGCTGTGGTGGCGCCAGTGCTTCAGGTCGCGCGAGTGGTGGATGCGCACGCCGGGCCACCACTCGAAGGTGGAGGTGGCGATGTAGTAGTCGTCGCCGACGCGGCAGATCGAGGGGTCGGCGTGGAAGCCCGGCAGGATGGGATTGGTGATCATGGGGTCAAGACGACAAGGTCATGCGGCCGCGGCCATGCGGCTGGCGGCAATCAGGGGGCGGGTGAGTCGGTAGCGGGCCAGGGCGGCAGCGCCGACCGGCACGGCATCGGCGCCGAAGCGCGACAGGGTGACCAGGGGTGGCGCCACATTGGCGGCGCTGGCCTGGCTTTCCAGCGTCCGGAAGGCGTGTTCGAGAAAGGGGGCGCCGAGTTCGACGGCGGGGCCGCCGAGCACGATGCGGCCCGGGTCGTAGGCGGCGCAGAGGTTGCCCAGCAGCAGGCCCAGATAGCGGCCGGCGCTGGCAACCGCTTCGACCCCTTCTGCCTGTTTGCCGCGCAGCCGGTGCTGGACTTCGGTGAGGCCGACGCTGCCGCTCTCGGGCAGCATGGAGCGAAAGCCGATCAACGCCTCGGCGCAACCCCGGCGGCCGCAGCTGCAGCGAGGCCCGTCGAGTTCCAGCGTCATGTGGCCGACCTCGCCGGCCAGCCCGTGAGCGCCCGTCAGCAGGCGGTCCTCGACCACGACGCCGGCGCCCACGCCGACACCCAGGCTGAGATAGATCAGCGGATCCTGGCGACTGTCGTTGGTGGCGAACTCCAGCTCACCGAGCGCCGCGACGTCGGCCTCGTTCTGCACGAACAGCGGCACGCCCTGCAGCGGCGTCGTGCGCAGATGTTCGGTCAACAGGCCGCCCACCGGCAGGTCGCGCCAGCCGAGGTTGTGGGCAAAGTGCAAATGGCCGCGCTGCTCGTCCACACCACCGGGCAGGCCGATGCCGATGCCGATGACGCGCTGGGCCGGCGTGTCCAGTCGCGCATGCACCTGCGCCAGCAGCTTGGCGGCACGCACCAGGGCGAGATGAGCGTCGCGGCCGGCGTCCAGCGGCGAGCGGGCGCGGGCCAGCACGTCACCGGTCAGCGAGGTGGCGACGACGCTGACGCCGTCGACGCCGACCTCGGCACCCAGCAGCACCAGGCGGCCCGGGTCGACGAAGAGCGGCGTGGGCCGGCGGCCCAGCTCGCCGGTGGCGACGACATCGCGCTCCAGCAGCCAGCCCTCGGAAATCAATTCCTTGACCAGCGCGCTGACGGTGGACTTGGTCAGCTGCAGCGACTCGGCCAGGGCCGCGCGCGACTGGCCCGGCCAGGCGCTCAGCTGCCGCACGACGGCCATGCGGTTGAGGTCCTTGAGCAGATGCTGGTCGGCGGTCAGCTGCATGCCAGCACCTTGGAGGCCGCACGCGGGCGGCCGGCGTGCAACAGGGCGCCACCGATCAAGGTGACGCCGATGGCAGCGGTCAGGGCCTGGGCGGCGCCGGAGAACTTGGCGGCGACGACGCAGGCTTCCCAGTTCGCCGCGATCAGCCAGGCGAGCAGGGCGCCGAGGGTCGCCAGCAAGCCGCCCGCCGTCAGCAGGCCGCGATGGGCTCCGTGCAGGTCCACGCCGGCAGCGATGTCCACGCGCTCGAAGCGGCCGTGGAACCACAGCCAGAACAGCCCGAGGCTGGTCAGGTGCATCAGGCCGGCGAAGACGAAGACCCATTGCTGGGTGCCGGTCCACTGCACGGCGAGTGCTGCCAGCAGCGCGATGAACATGCCGCCGATGCCGCCGGCCGTGGCGCCCAGGCCGATGACGGCGCCGGAGACCCGGGTCGGGAAGAGGTCGGTGGCCGAGGTCAGCAGATTGGCCGACCAAGCCTGGTGGCAGGCGGTTGCCAGCGTGATGAGGCCGACGCACAGCGCGAAGCTCTCGCTGTAGTAAGCCAGGATGGCGCCGGGCATGCAGGCCGCGGCGATGCCCATGGCCGTCATGCGGGCGCGGCCGACGGGCCAGCCGCGCTGGAGCAGCGTGCTCGACAGCCAGCCACCGGCGATGGAGCCGATGCTGGAGCCCAGATAGATCAGCGCGACGAGACCGGCACTCTTCAGCGGGTTCTGGCCGCGCTCGCGTTCCAGATAGGACGGCAGCCAGAACAGGAAGAACCACCAGACCGGATCGGTCAGCAGCTTGCCGATCAGAAAGGGCCAGATGGCCTTGAAGCGCAGCAGGGCGGTCCAGGGCAGCTTGATGGCGGCCTCCTGCGCCGGCTGGCCGGCGCGGATATGGGCCAGCTCCTGGGCCGACACGCCGCGATGCTGCTCCGGCGCGTTGAAGCCGTGTTCCCAGAACACCAGCCAGGCCAGGCCCGCGCCGCCGATGGCGACGAAGGCGAACTGCCAGCCGAAGTTGACGGCCAGCCACACGGTGATGGGCGAGGCGATGACGCCCAGGGCCGTGCCCGAATTGAAGATGCCGGTGGCCAGGGCGCGCTCCTGCTGTGGGAACCACATGGCCACGGCCTTGATGGCGGCCGGGAAGTGGGCCGCCTCGGCCATGCCGAGCAGGAAGCGCACGACGACGAGGCCGATCACCGAAGCCACCACGCCGTGCAGGGCAGCGGCCGCCGACCACAGCAGCAGGGCGGCTGCCAGGCTGCGTTTGACGCCGAAGCGGTCGATGGCTATGCCGATCAGCGGTGGGAAGGCGGCATAGGCAGCCGTGAAGGCGAAGGTGATCCAGCCGTAGTCGGCATCGGTCAGGGCCAGGCCGCCGGCCTCGAGGGGCTGCTGCAGGCTGGTCTTCAGCACCGACAGCGCATTGCGGTCGACGTAGTTGATGGTGGTCGCGACGAACAGCAACGCACAGATGACCCAGCGCTGCCGGCCCAGCGACCTGGCGACCGAGCCGACCATCACGCGGCCTTGAACGCAGCCGCCCCGGGCGCGGTGGCGGGGGCGGAGGTCGCGGGAGCCGGGATGGCGAGGTCAGGGTTCAACGGGCTGTCTCCAGGGGCGTGGCGCTCGGTGGCGCCTCTTTTCGGACTTGCTACGGGCTCAAATGTAGCGCTACCATTTTGCTTTGTGCAAGCGAGAAATCTCTAACATTCCCGCATTTCCGGGGTCTTGGCCAGCACGACAACAGGAGACAGGATGAGGACTTGGGCCAAGAGCCTGGCGGCGGCGCTGCTGCTGGGGCTGGCATTGCTGCCGGCATGGGGCGCCGTGGAGGACGGCTACGACCTGTGGCTGCGCTACCGTGACCTGCCCGCGGCGGTTCAGGCGCGGGTGCTGACCCAGGCGCGCAGCATCGTCACCGCGGAACCGACGTCGCCGACGCTGCAGTCGGCCGTGGACGAACTCAAGCGCGGCGTGGCGGGTTTGACGGGGCGGGAGCCGACGTCGTCGGACAAGCCGGTGGACGGGGCGCTGATGCTGGTCACGCCCGCCCATGCGCCGGCGGGTATCGGGCTGCCTTGGACGGAGCTGGGCCGCGAGGGCTATGCGCTGCGCAGCGCGAAACTGGGCGGCCGTACCGTGACGCTGATCGCGGCCAACACCGACATCGGCCTGCTCTACGGCAGCTTTGCCTGGCTGCGCGCGGCCCGGACCGGCGCCGACCTCGCCAGGCTCGACCAGCGCTCGGCACCCCAGGTCGACCTGCGCCTGCTCAACCACTGGGACAACCTGGACCGCAGCGTCGAGCGCGGCTATGCCGGCGCGTCGATCTGGGACTGGTGGAAGCTGCCCGACCTCCGCGACGCCCGCTACGTCGACTACGCCCGGGCCAATGCGTCGCTGGGCATCAACGCCACGGTGCTGAACAACGTCAATGCCAAGGCCGATTCGCTGACGGCGCCCTTCATCGCCAAGGCCGCGGCGCTGGCCGAGGTGTTCCGGCCCTATGGCATCAAGGTCTGGCTGTCGGCGCGCTTCTCGTCGCCGGTGGAGCTGGGCGGGCTGAAGACGGCCGACCCGCTGGATCCGGCCGTGCGCGCCTGGTGGAAGGCCAAGGCGGACGAGATCTACCGGGCCATCCCGGACTTCGGCGGCTTCCTCGTCAAGGCCAATTCCGAAGGCCAGCCAGGCCCGCAGGACTATGGCCGCAACCATGCCGACGGCGCCAACATGCTGGCCGAGGCGCTGTCGCCGCATGGCGGCCTCGTGATGTGGCGGGCCTTTGTCTACGCGCCTGACACCAGCGATCGCGCAAGCCAAGGCTACGCGGAGTTCCAGCCGTTGGACGGCAAGTTCGCACCCAACGTCATCGTCCAGGTCAAGAACGGCGCCATCGATTTCCAGCCCCGCGAGCCTTTCCACCCGCTGTTCGGCGCCATGCCCAGGACGCCGCTGGCGCTGGAGCTGCAGATCACCAAGGAATACCTCGGCTTCTCGACCCATCTCGTCTACCTCGGGCCGCTGTTCGAGGAGGTGCTGCGCACCAGGCCCGATGACAAGACGGTGGCCCAGCTCGTCAAGGCGATGGCGGGCGTGGCCAATATCGGTAGCGACCGCAACTGGAGCGGCTCGCATTTCGACCAAGCCAACTGGTATGCCTTCGGCCGCATGGCCTGGGGCCCGAACCTGGCCGCAGACGCCGTGGCGCGCGAATGGGTGCAGCAGACCTTCACGACCACGCCGCATGCCGTGGACAGCATCGTGTCGATGATGACCGCCTCGCGCGAGGCGGTGGTCGACTACATGACGCCGCTGGGGTTGCACCATCTGATGGGCACTGGCCACCACCACGGCCCGGCGCCCTGGGTCGACAACCTCGAGCGGGCCGACTGGAACCCGGTCTATTTCCACCGCGCCGGCCGTGACGGCATCGGCTTCGACCGCAGCCCGCGCGGCAGCCATGCGATAGCCCAGTACCCGCCCGAGTGGGCGGCGCGCCTGGCCCGGCCGGAAACGACACCCGAAGCCTGGCTGCTGTGGTTTCATCATCTGCCCTGGGACTACAGAACTGCCTCCGGTCGCACGCTGTGGGCCGAGCTGGTGGCCCACTACGACCGCGGCGTTGCCAGCGTGGTCGCCATGCGCTCGCAATGGGATGCGTTGAAGCCCGACATCGACGCGCGCCGCCACGCCGAGGTCGCTGCCTATCTCGCCGTGCAGCAGAGCGAAGCCCGCTGGTGGCGTGACGCTTGCCTGGCCTATTTCCAATCTGTCTCGGGCCTGCCACTGCCGGCAGGCACTCAGCCCCCGGCGCGCTCGCTGGAGGAGTACAAAGCCTTGCGCTTCCCCTTCGCCCCGGGCCGGGGAGGTTGACGAAATATGATTGCGCAAACAGCCCCACCATCATTCGAGGGAACCCTTTGAAGCCATCCGCACGTGCTGGACGCAGCACCAAGGTCGCCACCATCGCCGACGTGGCCCAGCTTGCCGGGGTGTCGCCGATGACGGTTTCGCGGGTCATCAACGGCGAGCAGAACGTGAGGCCCGGCACGCGCGAGAAGGTGCAGGCCGCCGTCGCCGAGCTGAACTACGTGCCCAACCAGGCCGCCCGCCACCTGGCCGGTTCGGAGCCCATCCGCATCGGCATGCTTTACATCGACCCGACGGCCGGCTACCTCAACGAGTTCCTCATCGGCCTGCTGAACAAGGCCAGCCTGCGCCATGTGCAGCTCATCGTGCAGCGCTGCGAAGCCGCGCGCGAGGGCGAGGAAAAGCCGGTGGCCGAGATGATTGCCAACGGCATCGATGGCCTCATCCTGCCGCCGCCCTTCTGCGATTCCCAGCCCCTGCTCAAGCTGGTCGCCGAGACCGACACGCCCTCGGTCGTCGTCTCCGCCGGCCAGCCGCCCGACGATGTCTGCGCCGTCGGCATCGACGACTACCAGGCCGCCTACGAGATGACGCGCCATCTGCTCAACCTCGGCCACCACCGCCTGGGCTTCATCATCGGCGACCCCTACCAGAGCAGCAGCTCGCGCCGCCTGGCCGGCTTTCACGCCGCGATGACCGATGCCGGTCTGAACATCGCCGAGGAAGAGGTCGTCGCCCAGGGCATGTTCACCTACCGCTCGGGCCTGGACGCCGCCGAGTTCCTGCTGTCGCAGGAGCAGCGGCCGACGGCCATCTTCGCCAGCAACGACGACATGGCCGCCGCCACCGTCGCCATCGCCCACCGCATGGGCCTGGACGTGCCCAGTGACCTGACCGTCGTCGGGTTCGACGATGCGCCGCTGGCCACGACGATCTGGCCCGAACTCACCACCGTGCGCCAGCCCATCATGGAGATGGCCGGCGCGGCGGTGGACCTGCTGGTGCGCCACATCAAGGCGCGCCGCACCGGAGAGCCTCTGCCCTGCGAGCATGAGCTCAAGGATTTCGAACTGGTCCGACGCCAGTCCGACGCGGCCCCGCGGCTGCGCCCCCCATTGCGCAAAGCATGACCCCCGGCCCCGCGTGGGCCGTTTTTGCATGACGCCACTTTCCGCCCCCCGCTTCAAGCGCCTGCTGCTGACCGGCGCCGCCGGCAATCTCGGCCGCGTGCTGCGCCCGCGCATGAAGGCCTACTGCGACGTGCTGCGCCTGTCCGACCTCGCGGCCCTGGACCCGGCCGGCGACGGCGAAGAGGTGGTGCAGGCCCCGCTCGAAGACCTGGCCGCGATGCAGTCCCTGCTGAAGGACGTCGACGCCGTGCTGCACTTCGGCGGCGTCTCCATCGAGAAGCCCTTCGATGTCGTGCTGCCGGCCAATATCGTCGGCGCCTACAACGTCTACGAGGCGGCCCGCCAGCGTGGCGTCAAGCGCATCGTCTTCGCCAGCTCCAACCACGTCACCGGCTTCTACAGCCAGGGCGAGACGCTGACGCCGCAGGCGGCGCCGCGGCCCGACAGCTATTACGGCCTGTCCAAGGCCTTCGGCGAAAACCTGGCCCAGTTCTATTTCGACCGCTACGGCCTGGAGACGGTGTCGGTGCGCATCGGCTCGAGCTGGCCGGTGCCGACCGACCGGCGCATGTTGTCGAGCTGGTTGAGCTTCGACGACCTCGAGCGCCTGCTGGTCGCTGCGCTGAGCGCGCCCGTCGTCGGCCACAGCATCATCTACGGCATGAGCGACAACCGCTCGGTGTGGTGGGACAACAGCGCTTCCAAGCACATTGGCTTCAGGCCCCAGGACAGCTCCGAGCCCTGGCGCGCCCAGGTCGAAGCGGCCCAGCCCCATGTCGACCCGAGCAAACCTGAAGTGCGCTGCCAGGGTGGCCAGTTCGTGACCCTCGGTCCCTTCGAAAAAGATCCCGAAGCATGAAGATCGCCTTCACGCCGAATGCGCGCCGGCCCGACCCGGCCATCGAGGTGCTGGACGAAGCCTTTTTGCCGCTGCGCCTGTTCGCCGCCGGCGTCGAGCAGCTCGCCACCGGCCTGGCCTGGGCCGAGGGGCCGGTGTGGTTCGGCGACGGCCGCTATCTGCTGGTCTCCGACATTCCCAGCAACCGCATCCTGCGCTGGGACGAGACGACGGGTGCCGTCAGCGACTTTCGCAACCCCAGCAACAACGCCAACGGCCATGTGCGCGACCTGCAAGGCCGGCTCGTCAGCTGCGAGCACCTGACGCGGCGCATCACCCGCACCGAATACGACGGCCGCATCACGGTGCTGGCCGATCGCTATCAGGGCAAGCGCCTGAACTCGCCCAACGACATCACCTGCGCCGCGGACGGCAGCCTGTGGTTCAGCGACCCGCTGTTCGGCATCCTGAGCGACTTCGAGGGCGAGAAGGCCGAGCCCGAGCTGGCCCAGGGGGTCTACCGCATCGACGGAATGACGGGCGAACTCGGCCTGCAGCTCGACGACCTCAACGGCCCCAACGGCCTGGCCTTCAGCCCCGACGGCAAGGTCCTCTACGTCATCGAGAGCCGCGCCAGGCCGCATCGCTGCATCTGGGCCTATGACGTCGACGGCGCGCGCCTGAGAAACAAGCGCCTCCTCATCGATGCCGGCGGCCCGGGCGCCTTCGACGGCATGGCCGTCGACGTGCAGGGCAATCTCTGGTGTGGCTTCGGCAGCGACGGCAGCGCGGGCGCGGATGCGTCCCGGCTCGATGGTGTGAAGGTCTACGACGCCACCGGCAAGCCGCTGGCTCACATCCACCTTCCCGAGCGCTGCGCCAACCTCTGCTTCGGCGGCGCCAAGGGCAACCGCCTCTTCATGGCGAGCACGCATTCGCTGTACGCGCTGTATGTGAACACGCGCGGCGCGGTGGCCTAGCCAGACGAGGAGGGCGCTTGGGAGTCTGCTTTTGCGCCTACACACTGAGCGACGCCAACATCGAGCGCTTGCTGGCCGACCCGCCCCTGATCTGGAAGGTGGTCGACACCGAGGATGACAGCGCCTATCTGGCCGAGTTGCAAAAGCAATCCAAGGTCTCGTGGCTGGCCAAGCTGCTGGGCAGGGCGCCACCTGCCGTGGAAGCCCCGGGCCTGGACCTCACCGAGCACGAACTGAGGCCGGTCGATCTGGACAAGTCCTGGGACTGTTTGAGAGTCTGCCTGGAGGCCTGCGCTCCCGACGCGCCCAGCTTCTTTGAAGGCCGCGGGCAGGTCGGCCGCATCGAGGTCGGCTACGGCCCGGCGCTCTATGTGCGCAGCGCCGAGATGGCCCGCATCGCCGAGGCCTACGCCGGCGTCAGCGAAGCGCAGTTGCTGGCCGCCTATCGCTCGCTGGACCTGGGCGATGTCTACCCCAAAGGACTGTGGACGAGGCGTGACGAAGACACCCAGGCCTATCTCACCGAGAACATGGCGGAGCTGCAGGCCTTTGTGCAGCACGCCCAGGCGCATGCGCTGGGCGCCATTCTGCAGTTCACCTAGGCCGCTCCGTCCTGCCATCGGCATGCCGGGCGAAGCGATCATCGCCTTCGCCGTGCACCGGTGCCGAATCGGTCCAGGGCCAGCCGCCGAACTGGGTGCGTTGGTAGTCGCTGAAGGCCTGCCGCAGCTCCTGCTCGGTGTTCATCACGAAGGGGCCGTATTGCGCCACCGGTTCGCCGATGGGGCGGCCCTGCAGCATCAGCAGCTCGGCGACCTCGCCGCCGTTGACCAGGGTGATGGCGGCACGGGCATCGACCTCGATGGCCGACTTCACCGCCACGGGCTGGCCGTCGATGCTGATCCGCGCGCCGGCGAAGAAATAGAGCTTGCGCCGTGTGCCGTCGCCGTCAGCCGCGGGCAACACCCATTGCGCGCCAGGCTCCAGCCGCAGGGTCCACATGGCGAGGTCGGCATCCAGGCGCGAGGCCCAGGAGTCCGGCGGCGGCGCGAGCGGCTTCATGGCCTGGCCGTCGACAGCGAGGTCGCCGGCGATGCAGACGACGTCGGTGGCCCGCCCCCCGTCATCGACGAAGCGGTGCCGCGGAATGTCTTCAGACCAGAACATCGTGAAGTGCGGCTCGACCATCTTGCTGTCGGCCGGCAGGTTGAGCCAGATCTGGAACAGCTCGAGGGGGTTGGGCTTGTCGATGTGCAGCAGCGGGAACATCTCCGCATGCACGATGCCCTTGCCGGCGGTCAGCCACTGCACGTCGCCGCCGCCGAAGCGCGCGCCGGCGCCCAGCGAGTCGGAATGATCGATGCGGCCCTGGCGCACGATGGTCACGGTCTCGAAGCCGCGATGCGGGTGGGCGGGGAAGCCGGGCACCTGCTGGCCGTGATACATGCTCCAGCCGTCCTTGCCCGAAAAGTCAGAGCCTATCTGCCGGCCCTGCAGCAGCGCCGCATCCGGCCCATGGCGGCCGTTGCCGCGCGGGTAGGCGTCATCGTGGTGGACGCAGAACAGGAAGGGGTCGAGGGTCTCCCAGGGCATGCCGAGGGGGGTGATGGCGACGATGGAAGCAGGCAAGGCGGTCATGGCGCGATTCTGGGCGACGGCGCGGCCTCAGTGATTGTGTCGCGGCGGCGTGTCCACCACGCCGCGATAGGGGACGGCCAGCTCCAGGCAGGCACCGGTCGACAGCGGGCCGACCGTCGAGCGATAGATCTGCTGCCAGGGCGTCTGGCTCGCCGGCGACGCGGGCGGGCCTTCGGCGCGTCGGTGTGACAGCGCCTCGTCGCTCAACAGCACATCGCAGCGCCCGGCCTCCAGGTCGATGCGGACGACATCGCCCGTGCGCAACCAGGCCAGGCCGCCGCCGACGGCGCTTTCCGGCGAGGCATGCACGATGGACGGACTGTCCGAGGTGCCGGACTGGCGGCCGTCGCCCAGGGTCGGCAGGCTGGTCACGCCGCGGCGGATCAGCGCATCCGGCGGCTGCATGTTGACGACCTCGGCCGAGCCCGGCCAGCCGACAGGCCCCGCGCCGCGCATGACCAGGATGCAGCCCTCGTCGATGGCCAGGGCCGGGTCGTTGATGCGAGCGTGATAGTCGTCGGCGCCATCGAAGACGATGGCCCGCGCCTCGAAGGCGCCGTCCTTCAGATAGCGCGCGCGGAAGGCGGGCGAGATGACGCTGGCCTTCAGGATGGCGAAGTCGAAGAGATTGCCGCTCAGCACGACAAAGCCGGCGTCGGGCTTCAGCGGTGCGCTGACGGGGAAGATGACCTCGCGGTCGTGCGTCTCGCGACCTTGGAGGTTGGCGGCCATCGTGCGCCCGGTCACCGTGGGGCGCTCGGTGCGCAGCAGGCCTGACTGCTGCAGCTCCCACATGATGGCCGGCACACCGCCGGCGCGATGGAAACGCTCGCCGAGGAACTGCCCGGCCGGCTGCATATTGAGCAGCAGCGGTACGCGCTGGCCGACCTCGGTCCAGTCAGCGGCGGTCAACTCGATGCCGGCATGGCGGGCCATGGCCGCCAGATGCGGCTGGGCATTGGTCGAACCGCCGATGGCGGCGTTGACGACGATGGCGTCGAGGAAGGCGTCGCGGCTGAGGATGCGCGAGGGCCGCAAGTCCTCGCGAGCCATCTCGACGATGCGCCGGCCCGTCTCGTAGGCCATCTGGCCGCGCTCGCGGTAGGGCGCGGGGATGGCCGAGCAGCCGGTCAGCGACAGGCCCAGGGCCTCGGCCAGCGCATTCATCGTCGAGGCCGTGCCCATGGTGTTGCAGTGGCCGGCCGAGGGCGCGGACGCGGCGGCGATCTGGATGAAGGTCTCTTCGTCGATCTCGCCGGCCGCCAGGCGCCGGCGGCCGGCCCAGATGGCGGCGCCGGAGCCGACCAGCTGCCCTTCGAACCAGCCATCCAGCATGGGCCCGCCGGACAGCACGATGGCGGGGATGTCGACGGTGGACGCGGCCATCACCTGGGCTGGCGTTGTCTTGTCACAGCCCGTCGTCAGCACCACGGCGTCCAGCGGGTAGCCGTGCAGGATCTCGACCAGGCCGAGGTAGGCCAGGTTGCGGTCCAGGGCCGCGGTGGGGCGGCGGCAGTTCTCGAAGATGGGATGCAGCGGGAACTCCATCGCGATGCCGCCGGCGTCGCGGATGCCGTCGCGCACGCGCTTCGCCAGCTCCAGATGGATGCGGTTGCAGGGGCTCAAGTCGCTGCCGCTCTGCGCGATGCCGATGATGGGCCGGCCCGAGCGCAGTTCGGCGGGCGTGAGGCCGTAGTTCATGAAGCGCTCCAGATAGAGCGCCGTCATGTCGACATGGTCGGGGTTGTCGAACCAGTCCTGGGAGCGCAGGCGCTTCATGGCGCACGGTTCCGCAGATGCTTCATCAGCGCGCCAACGCCATAGGTCCACGGCGGCAGGGCGTCGCTGCGCTGCACGGTGTTGACGAGGCCGCCCAGAGCCGGGCTTGAAATCGTCACGCGGTCGCCCAGGCGATGCGTGAAGCCGGCGCCCGGCGCGCCGCGGTCCTGGATGGGCGAGAACATGGTGCCGAGGAAGAGCATGAAGCCGTCGGGGTATTGGTGGTGGGCGCCGCAGGCATGGCCCACCAGCTCCAGCGGGTCGCGGCTGATCTCCTGCATGCGGCTGAGGCCTTCCAGCACGAAGCCGTCGTCTGCGCCTTCGATGCGCAGGCTCACCTCGGCGGCCCGCACCGTGTCCAGCGTGAAGTGCTCGCCGTCGAACAGGCGGATGAAGGGGCCGATGGCGCAGGAGGCGTTGTTGTCCTTGGCCTTGCCCAGCAGCAGGGCGCTGCGGCCTTCGATGTCGCGCAGGTTGACGTCATTGCCCAGGGTCGCGCCGATGACCTCGGCGCGGCCGTTGACGGCCAGCACGACCTCGGGCTCGGGGTTGTTCCACTGCGAATCGGGATGCAGGCCGACGGCCGCGCCGAAGCCGACAGCCGACATGGGCTGAGCCTTGGTGAAGACCTCGGCGTCCGGGCCGAGGCCCACCTCCAGATAGGGCGACCAGGCGCCGCGGGCGACGAACTCGGCCTTGAGGCGCTGCGCGGCTTCGGAGCCGGGGCGGATGGTGGACAGGTCGCTGCCGATGCTTTCATGCAGTTGCGCGCGCAACTCGTGGGCGCGGGCCGCATCGCCGCCGGCCTGGGCCTCGATGACGCGTTCCAGCAGGCTGACGGCGAAGGTCACGCCGCAGGCCTTGATGGCCTGCAGGTCGCAGGGGGCGAGCAGGCGAGGGGCCAGGGCCTGGACCGGGCCGAGCACTTCACCGGGGGCGCTGCGGGCGATGTGCAGCAGCTCGGCATGGTCCAGCAGCTCGGCCATGGTCGACGCGTGGCGCGACAGGTCGACCAGTTCGCCATGGCGCACGGTGACCAGGGCCGGGCCGGCCACGTCGGGGCGCCAGACGCGGCCGAGCAGCAGGGCGCGCTCGGCGTCGGCGGGAAGGAAAGAAGTCTCGGCGGCGGGGTTCATGCCGAGATTGTGAGCGCTACCTAAAGGATCAGGTACTCGGGATAGCGCTGCTGGATCTCATCCACCGAGGCCAGGGTGCCGGACAGGTGTTCCCGCACGGCCAGCTGGGCGGCTTCGGCATCGCCTGACTCGATGGCTTCCAGGATGGTCAGGTGGCCGGCCATGATGGACTCGGCCTTGCCCTCGGTCGGCACATGGAGCAGGCGCAGGCGGTCGACATGGCCCGACATGCGCGTCACCACCGCCCACAGCCGCGGCAGGCCGGCAGCCACGTACATCAGACGGTGGAATTCCTTGTCGGCCGCGATGAAGGCGGGGTAGGCCTTGCTGGCGGCGAGGTCCAGCTGGCGCGACAGCTGGGTGCGCAGCTCCGCGATCACCGCCTGGTCATGCGACAGCGCCAGCAGGCGCGCGATCTCGATCTCGATCGAGCGGCGCAGGAAATGCGCTTCGCGGGCGGCCGGCACGTCGATGCGGCTGACCTGGGTCGTGTACTGGGCGCGGATCAGCACCAGGCCCTCTTCGCTGAGGCGGATGAGGGCGTCGCGCACCGGCGTCTGGCTGACGCCGAACTTCTGGGCCAGTTCGCCGCGGTCCAGCGCGCTGCCGGGCGCCAGCTCCAGGGAAATGATGGCGGCTCGAAGCGCCTCGACGACCTGGGGTGCCGCGTGGCGGGTGGGATCAAGCGTGGTGTTCATCTCAGGTGGAAAGCCGAATCTGCCGCCGACACGCGAAGGCTGGGGGTCATTGTCGTCGCGAGCCCCACGCATCCCCGGCGTGTGAAAGCGCTTGTCGACGCCTCGACTGGGGCGCAATTCTGAGGCGCGTCCGGCCCTGCTGGAGCACTAATACATTAGTACACACCCTCGTTGACGACGGAAGTTGGTGAACGTAAATTCAAAAATGTGCGCGCTACCATTTGATGGTGCCGACGTCATAAAACCAATCAGGAGACGAGATGAACAAGAGCTTTTCGCGGCCGAACCACCGCACCCGCCTGGATCGCCAGTTGGCCCTGGGCACCACGCTGCTGGCCGGCCTGATTTCACAGGCCTATGCGCAGACGGCGCCGACAGCATCGACCCAGCAACTGGAGACGGTCGTCGTCACCGGCATCCGCAGCTCCTTGGCGGCCTCGGCGCTTGCCAAGCGCGACAACATCGGCCTGTCGGACTCGATCCACGCCGAAGACATCGGCAAGTTCCCGGACAACAACCTGGCCGAGTCGATCTCGCGCATTCCCGGCGTCCAGGTGAACCGCGACGTGACGGGTGAGGGTTTGAACATCCAGGTGCGCGGCCTGGGTTCCAACTTCACGCGCATCCTGATGAACGGCGCCCCCGTCGCATCGGCCTCCACGAGCCTCACCAGTGCCGGCAACGCCAACCGCGAAGTCGACCTGGACTTCATGCCAGGCGACCTGTTCTCGCGCATCACCGTGTCCAAGAGCCCCACGGCCGGGATGCTGGAAGGCGGTATTGCAGGCGTCGTGAACATGCGCAACGCCCGCCCGTTCGACAAGCCCGGCACGCGCGGCACCGTCAAGCTGCAGCTGGCCAAGAACGACCCCGCGCCCGATCCCAGCACGCGCGGCACGGCGATCTTCAGCACGACCTTCGGCGACACCTTCGGCGTGCTGGCCGGCGTGTCCTTCGCCCGCAACAAGATCACCACGCGCGGCTTCGAGGACGGCACGGACTGGGTGACGCCGCGCCTGACCAACCCCCTGCAGACCGGCACGGGGTCCTCGACCACCAACGGTGCCTGGGGCATCCCGACGGCAGTGCCCGCCGCGGCAGCCGGCACCTATGGCTCGACGACGTTGACGGCCAACCAACCCGTCAACATGGCCCTGCTGCGGCAGCTGAACCCCAATGCCACCATCCAGCAAATCGACAACGGCTATATGCCGCGCCTGCCGCGTCCGGTGAACTTCGCGGGTGAGCGCAACCGCGCCAACGCCCTGCTGAGCTTCGAGTTCCGCCCGACCGCGGATTTCGACGCCTACCTTGACATGCTGACCGGCAGCAAGACCAGCAAGCAGGAGCGTGCCGACTTCGACATCAACGTTCGCAACAGTGCCGTCATCCCTTCGGCCATGAGCTATGACCGCAGCGACTGCTCGGTCTACTGCTTCGTGACGGGCGGCACCCTCCTCAACGGCACCGGCTTTCTCGAATACCGCCGGATGGACGAGAAGAGCAGCTTCACGTCCCTGAACCCGGGCTTCGAATGGCATATCTCCGACAAGTGGACGCTGGACGCTCAGGGCAATATGGCCAGCAGCAAATTCAGCCGCCTCGCGCCCACCATCCTGGTCCCGACCGACGCGGCCAAGCCCTTCACGGTGAACATCGGCTCCAACGGCAACTTCCCGGTCTATACGCCCAACGGCTTCGACCCCAACAATCCGGCCCTCTACACCTGGGACCACCACGGCAACGCGACGGGCGCCCAGATCAGCATCAATCGCGAAGACCGCTCGATCCAGACGAGGGGTGCACGCTGGAACCTGGCCTGGGGTGACGAGAGCCTGACCGTCAAGGGCGGCATGGCCTATGACACCTACCACCGCCTGATCACGCCGTATACCGACGATGGCCGTCTGCAGAACGTCGTCTGCGGCGGCAACCTGAACGTGCGCATGTACGCGCCCAACACCACCAACCCGAATGGCTGCGTGATCACGCCGGTGACAGCCAACCCGGCGACGCAATACCCGGGCTACGGCCAGGGCTCGACGGCCGGGGGGCCGGCGCTGGCCTATCAAGGCTCGGCCGTGCCTGACATCACCAAGTACCTGGTCCCCGGCCCCAACGGCTTCGTGGTGATTGACTGGAGCCGCTTCGCTGGGGCCACCGGCTACAACAACATCACCGCCAACATGGTCCAGGTCGCGGGCAGCAACGCCCTCAGCGGGACCTCCCCCCAGGACTTCACCGAAAACGTCGCCGGCAGCTACATCGAGGTGGCTGGCCAGACGCGCATCTTCGACCGCCAGCTGCGCTATGACGCGGGCCTGCGCCGCACACACACCATGCAGACGGTCGGCGCCTACACCGGCAATGTGGCCGATCCGCGCAATGCAGGCCTGACCAATGGGGGCCTGTACCCCAACCTTGTCACGGAGACGACCGGCCGGACTTCATACAGCAACACCCTGCCCAGCGGCACGCTGGCCTACAACCTGACTGACGACATGATCGTCCGCGCGGCGGCTTCGAAGGCCATCACCCGCGCTGACCCCAAGGCGCTGCAGCCGCTGAGGGCGACGTCCAATGACGTGGCCCTGTCGAACGCCACAGCCACCAACCCGGGGCTGAAGCCCTTCGAGTCCAAGAACCTGGACATGGGCTGGGAGTGGTACACGGACAAGAAGGGCAGCTATGTCGCAGCGGCCTATTTCGACAAGAAGATCAAGAACTTCCCGCGCACTGTCGTGCGCCAGCTGACGCTGACGCAGATCCGTCAGGAGTTCGGTGCCGACTCGCTGCAGTACGCGGCGGGCAGCGCGATCGACCTGGCGGTGACTGCGGCCGGCGGCCCCGACAAGTTCAATATTCCGCTGTCGCAGCCGGTCAACACGCCCGACGTCCTGAAGCTGAAGGGCTGGGAGTTGAGCTGGGCGCAGTCGCTGGACCGCTTCCTGCCGGTCAACGGCCTGGGCTTCTACGCCAACTACACCCGCACCAAGCAGGACGCGGGCACCAGTGGCCAGGTGCCGATCGGCGCTGCGCCGTACACGGCCAACCTGACCGTGTACTTCGAGAACAGCCGCGGCTCCATCCGCCTGAGCAACAGCTACCAGGCCCGGACCCCGTTTGAGTCGAAGAACACGGATTCCATCCCGGCGGGCACCATGCTCAAGTACAACAAGGCCTACTACCAGGCGGACCTCTCGACCCGCCTCGAAATCGGCGACTGGGTGGGCTGGAACAAGGGCGTGTCGCTCAACTTTGACGTTGCCAACCTGAACAAGGCCACGCAGAAGTCCTATATCCAGGAAGAGCTCGCCGTGCGCAGCTACTGGAATCCGGGCCGTACCTATCAGCTGACCGCTCAGATGAAGTTCTGATCGGCGAACCAGCTTCTGACGCTTTCCTGTGTGTCTCCGCCAGCGGTCCGGGTGTGGCCCGCCGACGGTTCGATGAGGGCCACCGCCGGCCGCAGCCGACGGAGGTCCTCATCTTTTTCTTTGTGCCGCCCGCGTCGGCGCTTGCCCGCTGGCGCCCTGACGGCGAGGTTCAGGACCCGGGCTGGAAATGGCGCAGGGCCGACATGGCCATGCGCACGACGTTGCGCGTCTCGGCCACGCCGGCCCCGCCCTTGGCACTCAGGCGCAGGCCGCGCACGACGGTCATCACGAAATCGGCGGCCGCCGTTTCGTCGAGGCCCGCCGGCAGTTCGCCCTGGGCCTTGGCCCGGGCCAGCGTGGCGGCGACCTCCGCCCCGGATTGCCGCGCGCCCTGGCGCAGGATGGCGGCAACCTCCTCGTCCTTGACGCCGATCTCGGCCGCCGTGTTGACCGACAGGCAGCCGCGCGCGCGCGCCGCGCCGGTGGCCGTCGCGATCCCCGTCAGCAGCGCCTCGACGCCCTGCAACGGCGTCGGCGCCGAACCCAGCACCTTCTGCAGCGACTTGATGCGCTCGGCCTGGTAGGCCCGCAGCGCTTCCAGGAAGAGGCCGCGCTTGCTCTCGAAGGCGTTGTAGAGGCTTTGGCGACCTATGCCCATGGCTTCGACGAGGTCAGGCATGCCGGTGGCCTCGAAGCCCTGGCGCCAGAACACCTCCATGGCGCGCGCCAGCGCCTCGTCGCGGTCGAATTCGAGCGGTCTTGCCATGGACTGAATTGGACTTGTTTTTGAACGATCAGTCAACAATAATGAAAACCAACCGACGCCGACCTCGCCATGAGACGACTGCTCACCCTCTGTTTCGCCGGACTGGCCCTGTGCATGGGTGCCTGGGCCGCGCCGCAACCCACGCTGGACGGTGGCGGCGAATGGATCAACTCGCCGCCGCTGACCCTGGGGGGCCTGCGCGGCAAGGTCGTGCTGGTCGACTTCTGGACCTATTCCTGCATCAACTGCCAGCGCACCCTGCCTTATCTGAAAGCCTGGTCGCAGAAGTACGGGCCGCAGGGACTGGTCGTCATCGGCGTGCATGCACCGGAGTTCGGCTTCGAGCGCGACGTGAAGCGGGTGCGCCAGGCGGCGATGGACGGCCAGCTCGCCTATCCCATCGTGCTGGACAACGACTTCAGGATCTGGCGCGCCTTCAACAACCAGGCCTGGCCGGCCCTCTACTTTCTCGACGCCCAGGGCGGCGTGCGGCACCAGCAGTTCGGCGAGGGCGACTACGAGGGGGCCGAACAGCGCATCCGCGAACTGCTGAAGGAGGCGGGCAGGGCGGCGGACGGCGGCATGGCACAGGTCGCGCTGACGGGCATCGGCGCCGCGCCCGACCTCGCCAACGTGCGCTCACCCGAGACCTATCTCGGCCATGCCCATGGTGCCGCGCGCGCCATCCTGCCCGATCGCATCAAGCGCTACGCCGGCGGCAACCCACCCCTCAATGAATGGGCCTTGTCCGGCGACTGGATCGTGCGCGGGGAGTTCGCCGAGCTGGCCAGCCCCGTGGGCGGCGTGCTGCTGCGCTTCCACGCCCGCGACCTGCATCTCGTGCTCGGACCCAACGTCGACGGCAGGCCGCTGTCCTTTCGCATCACCCTCGATGGCAAACCGCCGGGCGCCGACGCGGGCCTCGACGTCGATGCCGAGGGCCGCGGCGTCATCCACGGCGAGCGTCTCTACCAGCTGGTGCGCCAGCGCGGCGCCGTGCGCGAACGCAGCTTCGAGATCCGCTTCGACGCGCCCGGCGCGCGGGCCTATGCCTTCACCTTCGGTTGAGGAGACTCCCCATGGACATGCCTTCCCCCAAGACGACAACCGCGCCGACGCGCATCGCCATCTCCTTCGGCCGCATGCTGGTGCTGGCGCAGCGCCGCTTTCGTGCCCTGCAGCCGTCGCCTGCGCCTAGGACCCTGCCCGATCCGCCGCGATGACGACGCGGTCCCGGCCGGCATGCTTGGCGGCATACAGGGCGGTGTCGGCGGTCTCGATCAGCGCCTGCGGCTGTTCGCCATGGCGCGGATGCAAGGCCAGGCCCAGTGAGGCGCTGAGCGGCCCGAGCGGCCGGCCGCCATGCACGAGCACGAGGTCGCGCACGGCCTGAAGCAGTTCCTCGGCACGGCGCAGGGCCAGTTCGGGCGTCAGCTCGGTCATCAGCACGACGAATTCCTCGCCACCGAAGCGGCAGACGACGTCACTGGAGCGCACCCGCGACTCCAGCGCGCGGGCGACCTGCTGCAGCACCAGGTCGCCCGCGTCATGGCCATGTTGGTCGTTGAACCGCTTGAAATGGTCGACGTCGATCAGGGCCAGTGCCAGCGGCTGGCCGCTGCGGCGCGCGCGGGCCAATTCGCGGCGCAGCGACTCGTCCATGAAGCGGCGGTTGTAGAGGCCGGTCAACGGGTCGCGGATGGACTGCAGGCGCAGCGTCTCGCGCAGCCGGATATTGGCCAGGGCCAGCCCCATCTGCTCGGCCAGGGCCACGGCCAGGCGCTGGCGCATGTCGCCCTGTTCGGCCTCCGGCGGCGGGCCGCGGTGCAGCACCAGCAGCAGGCCGAAGGTGTCGCCCTGGGCGACCAGCGGCAGGCAGTTGCTGGTGACCTCGCGGCCCGCCAGGCGCAGATGCGGGCAGCAAAGCGGCTGGCCACCGCCGTCAAGCTGGTGCGGCCGGCCGCGCCGCAATGCCCAGCATTCCTGGCCGCCGAAGCTGGCCTCGGCCTCCGCGAGCTCACCCCAGCCCAGCTGCTCCTCCAGCAGATCGCTGCCCGGCGTCAGCAGATACAGCGCACCGCCGCTGCCGGGAAAGAGGCGGGGGCCGTAGCGACCCAGGCAGTCGTAGGCCTCGCGCGGCGTCTCGCAGGCCTGCAGGAAGCTGGACAGCTCGCTGAGCAGGCTGACCTCGCGGTAGGTCTGACGCACGACGACGAGGCTGGACTCGAGCTTGTCGTTGACGGCGCGCAGGGCGGCCTCGGCCTGCTTGCGTGCCGTGATGTCGTGGGAGACCCAGAGCGTCCCCTGCGACGGGTCGTTGACATCCATGGCTTTGCCATGGGCGCTGACCTCGATGAGGCGGCCGTCCTTGGTCAGCAGCTGGGCCTCGGTCATCCAGACCTCACCGCGGTTGAGTGCCTCGTAGCCGTCCCGGCCCAGGGCCTCGAAAGCCTCGTCGGACGGGAAGAAGACCCGTGTCGACAGCCCCGTCAGCTCGCCCGGCCCGAAGCCCAGCATCTCTTCCATGGCGCGGTTGCAGCGCATGGTGCGGCGGTCGCGCACGAGGTGGATGCCGGCGTTGGTGTTGTCGAAGATGGCCTGCAACTCGAACAGGGCTTGCTGCAGCGCGCGCTCGCCCTCCTTGCGGGCCGTGATGTCCTCGGTGATGAAGATGGTGCCCTTGCTGCCGTCGTTGGGGTCGATGGCCTTGGCCAGCATGCGGCACCAGAACAGCGAGCCGTCGCGCCGCTTCATCTGCAGTTCGACATCCAGGCGCTGGCCGCTGCTCAGCACCGGAACGGCCTGGCGCCCCAGTTCCTCGAAGGCCGCCGCGTCCGGGTAGACGATGGACGTCGGCAGCCCGACCAGCTCGTGCGCCGGCCAGCCGAACATCGCGTCGAAGCGCTCGTTGCAGTGCAGAAAGGTACGGTCGCGCGTGAAGGTAATGCCCAGCGACGCGTTGTCCAGGATGGCCTGGTACTCCAGCAGCAGCTGCTGGCGCGCCTCCTCGGCCTGGCGGCGTTCCGTGATCTCGACGCCGACCCAGATCGTGCCCTTGGAGAGGTCCTGCGGATCGATGGCCTTGCCGTGGCTGCTGCACCAGATGCGCCGGCCGTCCTTGCGCACGGCCACCGTGTCGCCGACATAGGCCTCGCCCGCCAGCACGGCCGCACGCGTCGCCCGGCCATAGGCCTCCCAGGCCTCGTCGGACTCGAAATAGATTCGCGTCGACAGCCCGACCAGCTCGCCCGGCCCATAGCCCAGGATCTCCTCCAGCCGCCGGTTGCAGCGGGCGACGCGGCGCTCGGTGTCGACGACGATGATGGCCACGGTCGCGTTGTCGAAGATGGCGCGCTGCTCCAGCAGCGTGCGTTCCAGCTCGCCGGTGCGCTGCTCCACCAGAGCTTCCAGATGCGTCTGGTAGCGCTGCAGCTGCTCCTGCTTGCGCTGTTGCTCGATGGCGATGGCGCCCAGCTGCGTGGCCACGGTCAGCAGCTCCAGCTCGCCGGCGCTGGGAGTGCGCACCGCCTTGTAGTACATCGCGAACGAGCCCAGCACGCGGCGCTGTGTCGAGAAGATGGGCGTGGACCAGCAGGCGCGAAAGCCCTCGTGCTCGATGAGGCCCTTGTAGGCGGCCCAGCGTGGGTCGGTGCAGATGTCGCTGACGATGACGGTCTCGGCGCGCGCCATCGCGCTGCCGCAGGAGCCCGCGTCGGGGGCGATGGCAAAGCCGTTCAGGGCCTGCAGATAGGCCGGCGGCAGCCGCGGGCCGACGCCGGGGCGCACATGCACGCCGTCTTCGTCGAGCAACAGCACCGAGCAGTACAGGCCGTCGGATTGCGCCTCGATCAGCAGGGCCAGGCGCTCCAGCGTGTCGGGCAGTGCCGCGCCGCGGGCGATCATCTCGAGCAGCTGTCCCTGCCCGGCATAGAACGACATGGGTGCCAACGACATCGCCATCCTCCCCGATGGTCTTCCCGCCGCGGGGCATCTTAGGAGTCGGTGGCTCGAGGCGAGCCGGGGTTTCCCGGGTTGCGCCGGGGTGGTCAGCTTGCAGAAACAGGCCGCCTGGGCCGCGCCGCCGCCACGTCGGCCAGCAGCAGCTGCAGGGTCAGGGTGGCGAGCAGGGTGGGTGCCAGTTCGGCCTCGGCCCCGGTGACCAGCTGGACGGCGCTGGAGGCCTGGACGCTCTCGGTGACCCACACGCCGTCGGCCCCGCTGTGCGGTACGGCCTCGCGGCCCAGGGCCAGGCAGACGGCGGACGAGGCCGGCTGCGGATCCCCCGGCAGCGCCGGCCGCGCGGGCAGGCCGGCCCGCCACAGCGACTGCAGGGCCAGCTCGCGCAGCGGTGCGCGGGCGGTGTCGGCCAGCACGACGATCTGGCTGGCGTGCGTGAGCGTGCTGACCGCCCGCCCCAGCGTCGCGCGGTCCAGGCCGCGCAGGGCTTGGGTGCTGCGGGCCAGCAGCGGGTGGCCGGTGCTGGCCGCGTCGTCACCGACGGCCAGGCTTTCGGCCAGGGCGCGCTTGAAGCCCTTCACGCCGTCGAAGCCCAGGGCGCGGCAGAAGCGAATGACCTGGGGCTGGCTGACCTGGGCGGCGTCGGCGAGCCTGGCGGTGGCGGTCTCCAGTGCTGCGCTGGGGTTGGCGAGGACGATGTCGGCGACACGGCGCTCGCAACGCGTCAGGTGCGTGTAGGCGCCGCGGATCTGCGCGCAGACGGCGCCGCTGGCGGGCGTGTGCAGGGCCAGGTCCAGGGCGCGGGCCGCGCCCGTCCAGCCCGCCTCGTCTTCCGGTGCCAGGCGCAGCGCGCGCGCCCAGGGCACGGTGCACAGCGTGGCCAGGCCCAGGCGCTTGCTCAGCGCGTCGGCGGCCAGTTCGGTGTCGGTCATGAGCACGGCGTGATGGACCGGGCGGTGCAGGGCGGCGAGGGTGTCGGCCAGCGCCGGTGCCAGCTGGGTGCCGTCCTGGATGGCTTCGTCGCGTGCATGGGCGCGGCGACCGTCGGCGTGCAGCAGCACGGTGTTCAGCCGCCCGTCGCGCCAGCAGGCCAGCAGCCGTGGCCAGGGTTGGGCGTCCATCAGCTCTTGAAGAGGCCGGCAAAGCGCCAGCCGTAGCAGGCGATGCCGGCATAGCAGAGGGCCGGCACGCCGAAGGAAGCCTGCAGGCCGATGACGTCGGCGGCGTGCCCCTGCACCAGCGGCAGCAGGGCGCCGCCGACGATGGCCATGCACAGCAGGCCCGAACCTTGAGCGGTCTGCGCACCCAGGCGATGCACGGCCATGCTGAAGATGGTGGGGAACATGATGGAGTTGCACAGGCCGACGGCCAGCAGGGCCCACATGGCGACGGGGCCGTGGGTGGTCACGCCGACGACGAGCAGCGCGACGGCCAGGGCGGCATGCACGGCCAACAGGCGGCCGGGTGCCATCACGCGCATGACGGCCACGCCGATGAAGCGGCCCACCATGGCGCCCCCCCAGTAGAGGCTGAGGTAGGGCGCGGCCGCGGTGGCGCTCAGGCCGGCGGCCTCCTGCATGAAGTTGATCAGCAGGCTGCCGATGCTGACCTCGGCGCCGACGTACAGGAAGATGGCGACGACGCCCCAGAGCAGATGAGGGTGCGAACCCGCCACCGCCATCGCGGAGCCGCTGCTCGGCGCAGTCTCGTCGGCGATGCGTGGCAGGCGGGCCATTGCGAAGAAGCCAGCCAGGGCCAGCAAGGCGAGGGCGAGCGCCAGATAAGGCCCTTGCACGCTGCCGCTCGCACCCGCGGGCAGGATGAGCACGCCCAGGGCTGGCGCGACGGCCGTGCCCAGGGAGTTGAAGGCCTGGGTCAACGTCAACCGGCTCGAGGCCGTGCGCGGGTCGCCGAGTGCGGCCACATAGGGATTGGCCGCCACCTGCAGCACCGTGATGCCGGCCGCCAGCACGAAGAAGGCGAACAGGAAGAGGGCATAGCCGGCGCCGACGGCGGGCAGGAAGAGCAGGCAGCCGGTGGCCGCGACCGCCAGGCCCGCGACGGCGCCGCGCTGATAGCCCAGGCGCTGGATCAGCCGGCCGGCCGGCAGCGAGACCAGGAAGTAGGCGCCGAAGAAGCAGAACTGCACCAGCATGGCCTGCAGATAGCTCAGCGTGTACAGCGCCTGGAGGTGAGGGATGAGCACGTCGTTCAACGCCGTCAGCAGGCCCCACATGAAGAAGAGCAGGGTGACGATGGCGAGGGGTGCGCGCGATGTGGCTGGCGCCGGCAGGGCGGAGGCGGGGACAGACATGGGCTTACTGGGGGAGGGCAACGAATCGGATGGCCTGGCCGCCGCCCGGAGCGAGGCGCAGGGGCAGGGAGTCGGTGGAGGTCACGGTGACCTGCTCGGTGACAAGGTCGAAGCGGTGCTGGGCATCGCGGTAGTCGGCCTTGTCGCCGTCGCGGTAGATCTCGGCGCGGTAGCTGCGGCCCGGGGTCAGGAAGCCCAGCGGCAGCGTCAGGCGTCGGCCGTCGCCGTTCGTGATGGCGCCGACATACCAGTCCTCGCTGCGGCGGTCCTTGCGCGCGATGGTTGCGACCTCGCCCAGCTCGCCATGGATGACCTGGGTCGTCTCCCAGTCGGTCGGTACGTCCTTGATGAACTGGAAGGCGGCAGGCCAGCGCTCGTAGTGCTCGATGAGGTCGGGCACCATGGCGATGGGCGAGTAGAGCGCCACATACAGCGCCAGCTGCTTGGCCTGGGTCGAGTTCAGCTTGCGGCCGCGCGCGCCGTCCAGGCTGATGACGCCGGGCGTGTAGTCCATGGGCCCGCTCAGCATGCGGGTGAAGACCAGATTCACTTCGTGGTCCACCGGGTTGATCGGGTCGCCCCAGGCGTTGTACTCCTGGCCCCGTGCGCCTTCGCGCGAGACCCAGTTGGGCCAGGTGCGGCGCAGGCCGGTGTCCTTGACGGGCTCGTGGGTGTCGATGGCGATCTTGTATTTGGCAGCCTCCTGCACCGCCTTCAGCATGTGGCGCACGCCTTCCTGCGACTCGGTGAAGCCGAAGTGGGTGCCGCTGCCACCGGGATTCGCGAACTGGGCCGTGCCGGCATCGGTCACATAGCCGGACTTGATGCTGTCCACGCCCAGCTTGGCGTACAGCGCGTAGGCGGCGTCCATCTGCGCCTCGTAGCGGGCGATGTTGCCGCCGGTCTCGTGGTGGCCGATCAGGCGCACGCCCTTGGACCTGGCATAGGCCGCGACGGCTTGGAGGTCGAAGTCGGGCATGGACTTCAAGTAGTCGAAAGCGGAGGCACTGCCCACCCAGTTGCCGTCCCAGCCGAGGTTCCAGCCTTCCACCAGCACGCCGCGAAAACCGTTCTTCGCCGCGAAATCGATGTGGCGCTTGGCATTCGCCGTCGTCGCGCCATGCCTGGGCCCGCTGGACCAGCTGGAGCGGTCCAGATGCATCTCCCACCAGACGCCGACGAACTTGCCCGGCTGCACCCAGCTCACGTCGCCGAGCTTGTTGGGCTCATTGAGGTTGAGTTCGAGGTTGGACTCGTAGAGTGCTGCGGCCGTGTCCGCCACGCGCAGCGTGCGCCAGGGCGTGGCGAAGCCGCCCTGCTTGAACACCGCGGCGCCGCTGGCGCTCGGCGCGAGCTGGGCGCGCAGCTTCTGGCCGCTCACGCGCCTCACCCACATCGAGGCGTAGTCGACCAGGGCTGCTTCATGCAGCGCCAGGTGGATGCCGCTGCGCGTGCGCATCGTCAAGGGCGTGTTGACCAGGCCGACCTCGGCCAGCGGGCCGCGCTGCACCAGGCACTCCAGCACCTGGACCTCGCCGGCGGGGATGGACCAGGCCGTGGCGGGCTCGGCGATGTCGAACTCGGTCAGCTCGTCGCTGATGCGGGCGACGGGCAGCTGGGGCTGCTCGGGCAGCTCGTAGCGGAAGCCGAAGCCGTCGTCGAAGACGCGAAAGCGCAGGGCCATGCCGCGGCCGCCCTGGTCGGGCTGGGAGAACTCGACGAGCAGTTCGCGGTAGTGGCTGCGCACGCGGCGGCTTTCGCCCCAGGGCTGCTCCCAGGTCTCGTCATGCTCGGTGGTCTGCTGGCCGACCCGCTTGAAGCCGCCGTCGAGCTGGTGGGCATTGGTCAGCAGCAGGCCCAGGCGCGAAGCGTTGACGAGGGGCTTGCCCGCCCGGTCGACGCGGTAGGCCAGGCGGCCGTCGCCGCCCAGCTGCACGCTGACGACGAGCTGCTTGTCGGGCGAGCTGACGGTGGCGACGGTGTCGTCGGCCTGGGCAGCGGTGCAGACGACGAGGAAGAGGAGGGCAAGCAGGCGACGGGTCAGCATGTCTCGGGGTCCTTGGCGGCGGCACAGTGGGCCGAGATGAACTCGGCATGGCTCGGCATCTGCGCCACGCAGCGCTGGATGACGGCTCGGGTGTCATCCAGATAGTCGTCGATTTCGCTTTCCGACAGTGCGTCGGCGAGCGGGTGGTGGCCGCGGGGCTGGATGCCCTGGCCATGCAGAACCTGCAGCCAGCCAACCTCGGAGAACAGCTCGTCGCCGTGGCGCACGATGCGGCCGCTGGCGCGCCAGAGATCGAGCTTGTCCTGCAGGGTGGCGGGCAGCTCCATGGTGCGGCAGTGGTTCCAGAAGGCGCTGTCGCTGCGTGTGGTCGCGTGATAGTGCAGGATCAGGAAGTCGCGGATGCGCTCGGTCTCGAAGTCGCTCTGGCGGTTGAACTCGGCGATGTCGGCCGGGTTGAAGCCCCGGTCGGGGAAAAACTGGATCAGTCGTGCGATGGCCGACTGCACGAGATGGATGGACGTCGACTCCAGCGGTTCCATGAAGCCCGAGGACAGGCCGATGGCGATGACGTTGCGGTTCCAGACCTTGCGGCGCCGGCCGCTTTCGAAGCGCAGCACGCGCGGCTCCGCCAGGGACTTGCCGTCCAGGTTGCGCAACAGCAGGGCCGCGGCCTCGTCGTCGCCCATGGCCTGGCTGGCGTAGACATGGCCGTTGCCGGTGCGGTGCTGCAGGCCGATGCGCCATTGCCAGCCCGCGGGGCGTGCAGTGGCGCGGGTGAAGGGCAGCAGATCAGACGCTGGCGCGCTGGGCACGACGACGGCGCGGTCGCAGGGCAGCCAGTGGTTCCAGTGTTCGTAGCCGGTCTTCAGGGTCTGCTCGATGAGCAGGCCGCGGAAGCCCGAACAGTCGATGAAGAGCTCGCCTTCGATCGCCGCGCCGCCGGCCAGGCGCACGCTGCGGACATGGCCGTTCTCGTGCAGCTGCGCGTCGAGTACGCGGCCCTCGCTGCGCTGCACGCCCAGGCCCTCGGCGTAGCGGCGCAGATAGCGGGCATAGAGGCCGGCGTCGATATGGAAGGAGTGGACGATCTCGGCCAGCGGCGAGTGGCCGAGGCTGGCGTCGGCGCGCATGAAGCGGTGGGCGCGCGCCGCCGAGCCGTTGATGGAATGGGCCCACAGGTCCGGTGCCTTGCCGGACTGGTGCATGCGCAGCCAGTAGTGGTGGAAGGGCAGGATGCTGGAGCGATGGCCGATCTGGCCGAAGGCGTGCAGATAGCGGTCGCCGATTGCGCCCCAGTCACGGAACTCGATGCCGAGCTTGAACGTGGCCTGGGTCTCGCCCATGAACTCGTTCTCGTCGATGCCGAGCAGCTGGTTGAACAGCCGGATCATCGGAATGGTCGATTCGCCGACGCCGACGGTGCCGATCTCCTCGGACTCGACGAGCTTGATCGCCACGCGGCCCCGCGTGACCTTGGCGAGTGCGGCGGCCGTCATCCACCCGGCCGTGCCACCGCCGACGATCACGACGGTGTTCAGGTTCTGTTGCATGGAGGTCTCCTTACTGCACCAGGACGCGCCAGCCCCAGGCGGGCAGGCTCAGCGTGCTGCCGTCTTCCAGCCTGACTTCGGCGCCGCCGTTGAAGTCGAGATAGCGGCCGGCGGGGCGGCTGCCCTTCAGTGCGACCTCGACGGGCTGGGCCGACAGGTTGAAGACGGCGAGCACCTTGTCCTTGCCGTTACCGCGCACGAAGCTGAAGACCTGCCTGGGTGCGCTGTTGGCCACCGGCTCCATGACGGCGCCGTCTGCACCATTCCACAGCGCCGTGCTGCGCTTCTTCAGCGCGATGAGGCGGCGCAACAGTTCGCCCTGGGGCGCGTCCTTCCAGACGATGGGGTCGCGCTCGAAGAAGGCCAGGCGCCTGGCGTTGCCGGCTTCCTGGCCGTTGTAGATCAGCGGCAGGCCCTCGCTGATGAAGCTCAGCACCGTCACCGCGTCCACCGCGGCGCCGAAGATCTCGTGCTCGGTGCCTTCCCAGGCGTTCTTGTCGTGGTTGGTCGTGTAGAGCAGCCGGTAGGCCTGGCGCGGGAAGAACTTGCGGTTCCACGCGTAATAGGGATACAGCGAGGTCGCATCGGCGCGGCCCTCGGCGATCAGCTTCATGGCGTCCCACCAGCTCCAGGCATAGGTGGCGTCGAAGGCCCGGGCGTGAAGGTCACGGCTCTCCCACTCGGCCAGCAGGAAGACGGGCTTGATGGCGCGCAGCTCCTTGGCGGCCTGCTCCCAGAAGTCCAGCGGCGACAGGCCGGCCGCATCGACGCGGTAGCCGTCGACGCCGACGTCGCGCACCCAGTAGAGCAGGGCCTCGGTCATGTAGCGGCGCAGGGCCGGCTTGTCGTAGTCGAGGTCGATGATGTCGTCCCAGTCGTACCAGGGCGTGGGTGTGAACTGGCCCTGTTCGTTGCGGGCATACCAGTCGGGGTGCTGCTTCACGAGCACGCTGTCCCAGGCCGTGTGGTTGCCGACCCAGTCGAGGATGACCTTGAGGCCGAGGGAATGGGCGGCGGCGACAAAGCGCTTCAGGTCGGCCAGCGTGCCGAGCTCGGGGTTGACGGCGAGGTAGTCGCGCACGGCGTAGGGGCTGCCCAGAGCACCCTTGCGGTTCTTCTCGCCGATGGGGTGGATGGGCATCAGCCAGAGGATGTCGACGCCCAGGGCCTTGAGGCGCGGCAGCTGGGCCTCGGCGGCGCGGAAGGTCCCCTCCGGCGTGAACTGCCGGGTGTTGATCTGGTAGAGGGTCGCATTGCGCGCCCAGGCCGGGTGCTGGACGTGCACATAGGGCTTGGGTTGGTCGACGGCGAGGGGGGTGGCGAGCGCGGGCACGAAGGCCAGTGCAAGCAGCAGCTGCGCGAAGGCGCGGAGGGCGGTGGTCACGATATACAGAGCAGGAGAGGCCGCGCCCCAGCCGGGAGGCCAGGGCGCAGCGGAGCTGGGTCAATCAGTAGCGGTAATTGAGGCCCAGTCGGTACGTCTTGCCGTAGACCACCTTGTTGGTGATGACGTTGCGGTCCGTCGTGTACTCCTGGAAAGGCGTGTTGGTCATGTTGTGGCCCTGCAGCAGCACCGACAGACCCTTGAACCAACCCTCCTGGATCTCATAGCCCACCTGGGCATCGACGATGGTCTCGCCCTTGATGAAGGTGAACTGCGAGTCGCTGCGGTAGTCCAGGATCTGGCCGATGAAGTCCGAGCGCTTGTGCGCGGCCCAGGCCAGCTGGAAGCCGTGCTTCTCGTAGTACAGGCGCAGCGTCGTCACGTTCTTGGACAGGCCCGGCAGGCCGATCTCGCTGACCACATCCTTGAACACCGGGCCGTTCTGCGGCGACACGAAGCCACTGGTGGGCAGGCGGATCGAACTCGACGTGTAGGAGTGGTTCACCTGGGCGCCAAAGCCGTCGAGCCAGTCGAAGGCCATGCGGCCCGGCAGGTTGATGGCCAGTTCGAAGCCATGCATATTGCCGCCCTGGCCGTTCACCGGCTGGGTCAGGAAGCCGACGGTCGAACCCTTGTAGGGGCCATGGTCGGGCAGCGGCGTGTTGGCGCTGGTGTAAGGCTTGAAGTCGAAGTCGCGCGGCGCGTTGATGACGTAGTTGTCCAGCTTCTTGAAGAAGCCGGCCAGGCTGATGTAGCCGTACTTGTCGAAGTACTTCTCGTAGGACAGGTCCAGTGCCTTGGCCGCGTAGGGCTTGAGCTTGGGGTTGCCGGCAAAACCCGTCAGCGCCGGCTGCAGGGCCGTCGCGTTCTGCACGCCGAAGTCGAGACTCGCCTTCATGTTGTCGAGGTTGGCGCGCGCCACCTGCTTGCCCGCGCCCAGGCGCAGCAGCTGCTGGTTGCCGAGCTCGAAGGTCAGGTTCAGCGACGGCAGCAGGTGGTTGTAGCTGGTGCCGTCGGTGCGCACGACGTAGGGGCAGGTGTCCACCGTGATGCCCGTGCACTTGGCCAGGTCCACCTGGTTGCCGCTGGCGTTCTGGTCGGTGTGCACCAGCTGCAGGCCGATGTTGCCGCTGTAGGGCAGGCTGCCGAGATCGCCGCTCAGGTCGGCCTGGGCGTAGGCCGTGGCCACCTTCTCGCCCACCGTCCAGTTGCGCGACAGCACGGTGGCGTCGACCCAGCGGTTGATGGCGTAGATGCTGCCCAGCGAGCCGGTCGGGTCCCAGGACGCGACCTCGATGCCCGAGGCGCCGGCGATGGCCGTGGCGCTGCCGGGGATCTTGGCGCTGGCAAAACCGTCGCTGCTGTTCAGGATGGACAGGCGGCCTTCGTCGCCGGTGCGGGCCTTGTCGCGCTTGTTGAGGTTGATGCCGAACTTGGTGCCGACGATGGGGCCCCATTCCAGGTCGCGGTGGGCCGTCAGGCGCACGCTGGTCAGGGTGTCGGCTATGGTGGGCAGGGAGGCGTAGCCGGCCTGCGGCGTGGCGGGGCCACCGCCCCAGCCGTCGACGTCGGTCAGCACGGCGAAGTTGCGGTCGGCGAAGTTGCCGCTGGTCGTGTACTTCACGTCGGCGAAATTGCTGCCGTTGAAGCCCGTCCAGCTGATGCTGGCGAGCTGGGAAGCAGGCGTGTTGCCCGGCTGGCCGGCCGTCGTCTCGAAGTTGCTCATGTTCTTGACGCCGTGGGAGCGCGACAGGTCGGCCTCCCAGCGCCAGTCACCGGTCTTGAGCTCGCTGTTCACGCCCAGGGCCAGCAGGCGGTCCTTGTTCGAGAACATGTGGTTGCGCACCACGCCCTTGTAGTTGCTCATCGTGCCGCTGGTGGCGACGCCGTTGGCGATGGTGGCGTTGCTGAGCGCGCCGTTGGGGTCGTAGACGCCCGCGCCGAAGGCGATGGCGCCCTCCAGGCCGGTCTGCTTGGTCTTCTCGGTGCCGGCGCCGTAGAAGATGTCGGCCGAGGTCTTGAACTCGCTGCTGGGCTTGTACTGCAGCGTCAGCGTGGCGCCGTCGCGCGTGCTCTGGCGGCGCTGGGTCTCGTGCTTGAAGCCGCCGGGCACGGCCACCTGCTGGCCGTTGTAGTCGACCTGCGGCGCCCAGCCGCCCCAGCTGTCGAAGCGCTGCTCGCCGCCGTTGTCCTCGCGGGCACGGCTCAGGGCCACGGCCACGCCCAGGGTCTTGTTGGCGAACTGGTCCACATAGACCAGGCTGGTGCGGTGGCCCGAGCCGACCTCGACGCCGGAGCCCTCGCCGATGCGCTCCTTGCGCACATTGGCGGCGAAGGTGCGCTTGCCGTAGTCCAGCGGGCGGATGGTTCGCATGTCCACGGTGGCCGACAGGCCCTGGCCCACCAGGCCGGCGTCGGGCGTCTTGTAGATCAGGATGCTGCTCAGCAGCTCGGCGGGGAAGAGGTCGAACTCGGGGCTGCGGGCGTCGCTGGTGGAGGCCACTTCGCGGCCGTTGAACAGCGAGCCGCCGAAGGCCGGCGCCATGCCGCGCACGCTGACGCCGGCGGCCTTGCCGTTGACCTTGCTGCGCTGCACGGCGATGCCGCTGACGCGACCGAGGGATTCGGCCACCGTCACGTCGGGCAGCTTGCCGATGTCTTCGGCATTGATGGCCTCGACGATGGACGAGTTGTTGCGCTTGGTGGCGATGGAGTCTTCGACGCTCTTGCGGATGCCGGTGACGACGACGGTGTCCAGCGACTCGGCGGCCGGCGCGGTCTGGGCCTGGGCGGCGCCCGCGAGCAGCAGGGCGCAGGCCTGGGCGATGGGAAGGATGTGGAGCCCGCGCGCTTGCGGCTGGCGCGGCGCTCGTGCGGCTGGCAGATGAGCCATGGTTTGCCTCTCGTATGTTGTAGTGATCGGGTCCGGTTCTGCACGCGGCAACCGGGTCGCGAGTCCGGTTGTGTTGAGCGAACGGCCGCGATGCTCCGGTTTGGCTGCAGGCCGCGCAATCCGGAGCGTGAGCCGCTGAAGCTGGCCTATAGACAACTTTCGAACGAGGCTGAAGAAATCCTGAAGATTCCTGTTTTCCCCTTTATCCATCGGGGTTGCTGACGAATTCCGGGTTGCAGTTCGCGTTTCGCCCAAGCCACATTCAGGGCATGCGCCGCTAGACTTCTCCGCGTGAAGATCTATCTGATCGAGGACGACCTGAACATCGGCCAGGCCCTGCTGACCGTGTTCAAGGACGAGGGCCATGAGGTCGTCTGGGTGCGCATGGCGAACGACGCCGTCGAGCGGCTGCAGGCCGAGGATTTCGACGCGGTGCTGCTCGACCTGGGCCTGCCCGATGGCGACGGCAACGAGCTGCTCAAGCGCCTGCGCGCGGCCGGCCTGACGGTGCCCGTCCTCATCATCACGGCCCGCGACGGCCTGCAGGATCGCTTGAAGGGCTTCGACAACGGCGCCGACGACTACCTCATCAAGCCCTTCGAAATCCCCGAGCTGCTGGTGCGCCTGCGCGCCATCCTGCGCCGCAGCGGCGCCCACGGCGAGGCGGAGGCGCTGTGGAACTTCGGCAACCTGGCGCTGGAAGAGAAGCGCATGCGCGTGACGCTGGACGGCGCGGCCATCACGCTGTCCAAGACCGAATACGCGCTGCTGCTGACCTTGATGAAGCAGAGCGACCGCGTGCTGACCCGCGCCGAACTGGAGCGCCGCGTGCTGCCCTTCAGCGATGGCGCGACGCTGGACGTGCACATCTCCAATCTGCGCAAGAAGATCGGCGACGGCCACATCCGCACCGTGCGTGGCGTCGGCTACATGATGCAGAGCGGCCGTGCAGCCTGAACAGTCGTCGCTGTTCCGGCGCCTGCTGCTCGGCTTCAGCGCCGTCACCCTCTTCGTCGCCCTGGGCGGCTTTCTCTACGTGGCCTGGGAGGCTCGCGAGACCCAGCGCTCGCGTACCGCCAGCGAGAACTCGGCCCACACGCGCGAGCTGCTGCTGCATCTGGCCGACATCGGCGACCAGCCCCAGCGACTGCGCCGGTCCGCTGAGGCGCTGGAAGCCGTGCGTGCCGAGATGTTCCGCCAGCTCGACTACCACTCCCAGGTGCGCGTGCGCGTCTGGCAGCACGGCGAGCTGGTCTACAACTCCCGGCCAGCCCTGCCCGATGTCCTGCCTCTGCCCGGCAGCGAGCACGAGGGCAATGCCTGGGTGCAGGCAGTGGAGAAGGATGCGGCCAGCGGCCTGGTGGTGGAGCGCAGCCACGAGGTGGACGACCGCTGGATGCTGAGCTTCTCGGGCGTCAGCTTCCTGCTGCGCTCTTCCATCTTCAGCCTGCCCCTGCTGCTGCTGCCGGCCTGGTTCATCATCGGCATGGGCCTGAAGCCGCTGCGCGCCTTCGCCTCGGTCATCGAGAACCGCTCGGCCCAGGACCTGACACCGCTGCCCGACTCCACCTACCGCGAGCTGTCGCCGCTGGTGACGGCCATCAACCACCTGATGGCGCGCTTGAGGCGGCGCATCGAGCATGAGCATGAGTTCCTGTCCGACGCCGCCCACGAGCTGAAGACGCCGCTGGCGGCCATCCAGATCAACGCCCATCTGCTGCAGTCGCCCAACGGCGATGCGCAGCGCCATGCCGAGGTCAGTGCCGGGCTGCGCGATGGCGTGGCGCGGGCCAATCACCTGGTGCAGCAGCTGCTGTCGCTGGAGCGGGCGCGTTCGGATGCGGACGAAGCCCTGCCGACACTGTCGCTGGAGACCCTGGTGCGCGACCGTCTGGCCGCTGCAGCGCCGCTGGCCGTGCAGCGCGGCATCGACATCGACTTCCATGCCGATTCGCCCTGCGAGCGGCCCCTGCACCAGGAGACGGTCTGGGCCCTGGTGGACAACCTGATCAGCAACGCCATCAAGTACTCGCCCGAGAACGGCCGCATCGCGGTGCGCCTGTCCGACCGGCCGGGTGGCGGCTGCGCCT
The DNA here is from genome assembly GCA_966111775.1 of uncultured Comamonadaceae bacterium. Classification (GTDB taxonomy): domain Bacteria; phylum Pseudomonadota; class Gammaproteobacteria; order Burkholderiales; family Burkholderiaceae_C; genus Pelomonas. Next base: position 65,468 of record CBHWBD010000004.1, read on the forward strand.
TGAGCTTCAGCGACCAGGGCCCCGGCATCGCCGAGGCCCTGCGCCAGCGCGTCTTCGAACGCTTCTACCGCATCCCCGGCCAGGCCCAGAGCGGCAGCGGCCTGGGGCTGGCGATTGCGGAGCGGGCCGCGGCGCGCAATGGCGCCGGCATCCGGCTGGATGCCGGGCCCGAGGGCCGCGGCCTCTTGGTCACCGTGGAGTTCGTTTAGGCGCGTTCTTCTGCAGGAACCAGAGCAGCACGCAGACGATCAGCGTCGTGCCGATCAGCACATTGCCCACCCAGGGAAAGTGCTCCAGCTTGCCGTCGGCGGCGATAGTGACGATATGACCCGACACCAGGGCCGCCAGGCCGCCGGCCAGTTGCTGCAGGGCCGCGTTGATGGCCGTGAAGGCGCCGCGCTGCTCGGGCGCCGGAATGCCGGTGACGACGACCTGCCAGGGCACCATGCGCGAGAAGATGCCGGCGAACAGGATGACGTTGACGACGACCAGCGTCGCCAGCGACGAGGGACCCAGCCGTGTGTAGATGGCCACCATGGCGATGGTGATGGCGCTGCCCGTGAAGAAGATCGGCAGTGGGCTGAAGCGGTCGACGAGGCGGCCCACCGTGGGCGCGACGAACATGGTGCTGATGCCCGTCACGAGGTAGACGATGGGCAGATGCTTCAGGTCGATGCCGACGTTGTTGACCGAGAAGGCGCTGGCGAACGGCATGATCATGAAGCCGCCCGTCGTCAGCAGGGCCGTGATCAGGAAGGCGTGCAGATGGCGCTTCACGGCGACGGTGTGCCAGAGGTGGGCGAAGGCGCTGCGGTCGGTCTGCAGCTTGAGGTGGGCGTCCACCGGCTTCATGCGCCAGGCGATCAGCAGGCCGCCGATGGCGCCAAAGGCCACCAGGGCCATGAAGGGTGCATGCCAGTCCCAGTGCGTCGCCAGATACAGGCCGAAGGGCAGGCCCAGCACCTGGCTGGCCGCGAAGCCGCCCTGCAACAGGCCCATGACGCGGCCGCGCAGAGCCGGCTCGAACAGGTCGGCCGCGATGGCCATGACGATGGAGCCGATGACACCGCCGAACAGGCCGGTCACGATGCGCGCCATCAGCAGCGACTCGAAGCTGGTGGCCAGGCCGCACCACAGCGTGCCGAGCAGGAAGCCGGCATAGAAGAACAACAGCAGCCGCTTGCGGTCGAAGCGGTCGGCGAAGCCGGCGGTCAGCACGCCGGAGATGCCGGCGCTGAAGGCATAGGCCGAGACGACGAGGCCGAACTGCTGGGCCGTCATCGACATCGCCGGCATGATCATGGCGCCCAGCGGCGACATGATCATGAAGTCCAGGATGACGGCGAACTGCAGCAGCGTCAGCAGGCCGGTGGCGAAGCGCTGGTAGGGCGTGAAGCTGGGCGGCGGCGCGGCAGAGGCGCCGGCAGTGGTGGCTTGGGGCATGGAAATGTCCGGTGGCAGGTGCGGTCGCGAGGCGGGCACCAGTGTCGTCAGGGGGGATGCCCAGGCATGGCAGCAGGCCGGGCGGATTTGAATAGGTTCCTATTCATATTAGAATAGGGGCCTATGTAAAGTCAATGGCCGTTCGTCGGTCGATCCCGAGCGTTCATTGCGAGCCGCCATGTCCGAGTCCCGTCCCTCCATGCCGCCGCTGAAGTTGATCGGCCATGTGCACCGCGCCTTCCAGCGCGTGGCCGACCAGTCGTTGCGCGACCAGGGTTTCGCGCTGGGCCAGCTGCCGGTGCTGATGGCGCTGAAGGACGGCCGACCGCGCTCCCAGGCCGAGCTGGCGCGCCTGGCCCATGTCGAGCAGCCCAGCATGGCCCAACTGCTCAACCGCATGGAGAGGGACGGCCTCGTCGAGCGCCTGCCCGATCCCGAGGATGGCCGCAGCCGCCTCATTTCATTGACCGCGGCGTGCAAGGACCGCATGCCCAAAGCCAAGGCCGTCATGCAGGCCCTGGGCGCCGAGGCCCTGCAGGGCTTCAGCGATGACGAGGTCGAGGTGTTGGCGGGGTTGCTGGCCCGGATGGCGGACAACGTCGACGCCATGGTCGCGGCACGCCTGGAGCCCTAGGCGGCGTCCTACGTCGGTTCGAGCCGCGGGCTCACGACGCGGCCGGCGCGGCGGCGCCAGAGTTGCAGCATCCCCCAACTGCGGAGCTGCATCATGAATGCCACCACGGATTGCCCGCCCGAACTCCAGAAGGTCCCGTCCCGGAATGCCGACGTGTTGATCTGCGTCGTCGGCACCGCCGAGGTCATGCAGGCCAGCGAGGACGACTTGTCGGTGCTGGCGGGCGACCGCCGCGTGCATCGCCTGGACTGGCGCCTGGACGACGAGTTTGGCGAGCCGCCGGTCGAGGCGGACTGGGCCGATGGCCTCATCGTGCTGAACTCCGACGCCTGGGCCGCGCCCACGGGTTGCGCCAAGCTGCAGGCCCTGCTGAAGATGGCCTGGCGCTGCGGTCGCACGGTGGCCCTGTGCGGCGATGCGATGAATTCCCTGGGCGCCCTGGGCTTTCCGGCCGATGTGCCGGCGGAGGCCGAGGGTCTCTTCCTGTGCCCGCAGGGCCCCTGCAACGGCACGCTGCGCGAGTTCCTCGACGCGGTTCATGAGCAACCCCATCGCGGCCGCTGAACGTGGAGCCCCTCGTCCAAGGGGTACCGTGGCCGGTCCCCCGAGGGGACGGCGATGCTTGCAGGATTGACCTGCAAGCACATCG